>JAVEZX010000018.1:0-35512 GCA_034002785.1 Bacteroidales bacterium | reverse complement strand
TTGATCTGATTGACAGCAAGGGCAGGCTTGTCAGGAACATTCACCAGGAGGAGACCGTTCCCTTTGATCCGGAAAAGCAACAGAAGTATGAGCTTGTAAAGATCAGGAAATCAGACGGGCTGTTTGAGATGCCTGCCCTGATAACGTTTCCGGTCAGTTTTGATCCCTCCGCGAAACATCCTGTTATATTCACAATCTATGGCGGTCCTGATGCGGGAAGCATCCGCAACCGCTGGCAGAGCCCTCAGGCAAGGTGGTACGCTGAGAACGGCATCGTCACAATCAACGTTGACCATCGCGGTTCTGGCACATTCGGGAAGAAAGGACTCGATTATGTTCACAGGTGTCTTGGCAAATGGGAGATATCCGATTATGCCGATGCCGTAAAGTGGCTTCGTCAGCAACCGTGGGCAGACGCCTCCAGGATTGGCATCACAGGAGGGTCTTACGGCGGATATGTAACCTGCATGGCGCTTACTGCCGGCTCCGACTACTGGACCCACGGGATAGCCGATTATTCGGTGACCGACTGGCGGTTATACGACAATGTTTATACGGAACGTTACATGGATACCCCGGAGTCCAATCCTGACGGTTATGAGATGGGTTCGGCCATTACACATGCAGGCTCCCTTAAGGGGAAACTGCTGATCCGGCACGGTGACATGGATGACAACGTCCACCTGCAGAACTCAATCTGGCTGGTCACCACACTGCAGGATCTGAACAAACCCTTCGAGATGATGATCTACCCCGGTGAACGTCATGGCTGGGGAGGGCCAAAGAGGGTCTTCATGACCAATGAGGGCAACAGCTTTTGGATGAGGTATTTTTTTGGTAAGTAACCCGGGTAAAAAACAGGGCAATGGCAGTTAACGTTTACAGGAAGAGGCTCGCGGAAGTGCGTGCCCTCATGAAAAGGAAGAATCTTGACGCTCTGATAGTTCCGTCGTCTGACCCGCACCTGGGAGAGTATGTGCCTGACTACTGGCGGGTGATACGGTGGCTGACAGGATTTACCGGCTCTGCAGGGACGGTTGTTATAACGGGCAGCTTTGCCGGACTCTGGACTGACAGCCGTTATTTCATACAGGCTGAGGGGCAGCTTGCCGGTTCAGGCTATGAGCTTGTCAAACTGAAGATACCTCATACGCCGGAGCATATTGACTGGCTAAGGGAAAATTCCCGGAAGGGATGGCAGGCAGGGGTTGACGGCAGGCTTATCTCCGTGCTGCAGATGAGATTTCTCACAACAGCCATGAAGGAGGCCGGTGTCCGGTTGAACCTGAGGGCAGACCTTATCTCCCGGCTGTGGAAGGAGAGGCCGCTGCTCCCTGCCGGTGAGGCTTTTGAGCTGGATGTTAAATATGCGGGCATCACCCGAAGGGAGAAGCTGGATAATGTCAGACAGGCGATGGCCGTGATGAAGGTTGACTTTCAGTTGCTTACTGCCGTTGATGACATAATGTGGCTGCTGAACATAAGGGGCAATGATGTGAAATATTGTCCGTTGCTGCTGTCCTATGCCCTTATCGGCCGGGATCAGGTGATACTGTTTGCCGATGAGATGAAGGTTCCTGCTGGTCTGAGAGCCGCCCTGGACAGGGATGGTGTGGTTTTATTGCCATATGATACCGTAGCCCAGGTGCTCGGTCATCTTGAAGAGGGTTCAGCGCTCATGATCTCACCCGGAACCACTGCTGCAGGGCTTTGGAAGTCAATTGCCAGGAAGGTGAAAGTTGTAGAGGATCTCAGTATCCCCACCCGGATGAAGGCGATAAAGAATACGACCGAGCTGAAGAACCTTGAAGAGACAATGGTGCAGGACGGGGTGGTTCTGACGCGGTTTTTTTACTGGCTTGAGAAAAGTGTTGCCACGGGACTTGTCACTGAGCTCTCGGCTGCCGCTATGATTGACGGCATGCGTTCGGAACAGGAGGGATGCATGGGGCCGACATTCAGCACTATTGCAGCATGGAATGAACATGCTGCGCTGCCGCACTATGTTCCTGACGAAGTCACCAATGCCAGGCTGGGAAGGAAAGGCATCTTCCTTCTTGACTCCGGAGGCCAGTATTTCGGGGGGACAACCGACATCACCAGGACTGTTGCTTCAGGTAAGCCTGATTCGCAGATGAAGAAGGATTTCACCCTGGCGCTCAGGGGAACCATTGATCTGGCCATGGCCCGTTTCCCGCGAGGCACTAAAGGATATCAGCTTGATATCCTGGCACGCAAGCCGTTATGGGATAATAATCTCAACTACGGCCATGGTACGGGCCACGGCGTTGGCAGTTTCCTGAACGTGCATGAAGGTCCTCAATCGATCGGGACAGGTGCTACGGCTGACATGAAGACGGGTATTGAGCCGGGGATGGTCGTGTCTGATGAGCCGGCCTTCTACAGGCCCGGGCAGTACGGTTTCAGAACGGAGAACCTCCTGGTATGCCGCGAGGAGGCGGTGACAGAATACGGGAGCTTCCTGACTTTTGATACGGTGACACTCTGCTATATTGACAGTGCACTTATTGATGTCACCCTGCTGGACGACAAAGAGCTTGAATGGCTGAATGAGTACCACGCATCAGTATACAAAATGCTGCAAAAAAAGCTTGATCCGGATATTCGCAGCTGGCTTGCCGCAAAGACGAAGCCACTGGAGCGTGGCAAGAAATCATAAACCCAATTCTCAGAAATGACTATGAAATTCCTTACTTTTTTTGCCGCAGTTGCAGCCATTCTGGTTTCAGGATGTGCAGACAAAACCATGACCCTTGAAGAACGTCTTGCCACCCTTCAGGCAGACACACTGTTCAGGATCGAGGCGGACACCATGTTCAGTGAAGCATGGGAAATACGACTCTGGCAACCGGTAGACCACAGGTATCCGGACGGTCCGAGGTTCAGCCAGCAGCTGTTTCTGTATTATGCCGGCGCCGACAGGCCGGTGGTGCTTGAGACGGAGGGTTATGGTGCCAGGCCGGGACGCAACGAGCTTGCCTCGCTAATGCAAGCCAACCTTATCAGGGTTGAGCACAGGTATTTCGAGGAGTCCAGGCCAGATTCAGCTGGTTGGGAGTATCTCACCACATGGCAGGCTGCCACGGACCATCATCGCATCATAGAACTCTTCAAACCAGTGTTCTCAGGCAAGTGGGCTACCACTGGCATCAGCAAGGGAGGACAGACTGTCATGTTTCACAGGTACTATTATCCTGACGATGTGGATGTCAGTGTTCCCTATGTGGCCCCGCTCAATTTTGGGCCGGAGGATGAGCGGATGGAACCGTTCCTGGAAAACGTGGGGACTGCAGAGTGCCGTGAAATGGTCTTCCGGTTTCAGAAGCTGGCGCTGGAGAAGTATGATCAGCTCTTTCCTATGTTCCTGAAGTACGCCGAGGAGAGGGGATGGACCTTTAACAGGGTGGGAGGCCCTGAGGTTGCCTATGAGATGACGGTACTTGAGTATGAGTTTGCATTCTGGCAGTGGGGTAGTGTGCCATGTGACTCCATTCCTGTTGATGGCAATGATGAGAAGGTGTTCAGGCACCTGGCGGCCGTAGGTGATCCCCGCTATTTCGCAGACCAGGGGCTTGAATATTTTGAACCTTTCTTCTACCAGGCAATGACTGAAATAGGTTATTATGGCTATGATTTTGAACGGTTTGCAGGACTGCTTAAACATGCGCGAAATTCAGAAAAGCCTGAATTCCAGTTCTCCGCACCGCAAGGTCCTGAATACGTTTATGATTACAGGTTTGGACAAAAGGTGGCTGAATATATCAGGGAGGACGCGGAAAACTTTATCTTCCTGTACGGTGAATTTGATCCCTGGTCAGCCACTGCTGCCGATCCCGGAGATAATGAAAAATGCCTTAAGATAGTAAAGGAGGGTGGCTCTCACCGCACACGGATCATGAACCTGCCTGATGACAGCAGGGCACAGGTTTTGAACTCGCTGGAGGAGTGGCTCGGCTCTCCTGCCGTGAGGTAAAGGATTAAAACGCAAAGGCTCCTCACGGCATCATTTTCAAATATTTAAATTAATTTGCAATTGTTAAAATTAATTAAATACATTTGTATTGGCTAAATTGTTGCGGTGTGGAGACGTATTGTGTCATCATAAGTATCAATAGGCTGATTACTAACTTTTTATTAACATTTTAATTAAATTTTCAAATGAACATTTTTGTAGCCAAGCTGAGTTCTGTCACCAAAGCAGAAGACCTTCAGGAAATTTTCAGCAAATTTGGAGAGGTAATCTCCGCAAAAGTTATTATGGACCGTGAAACCGGCTTTTCAAAGCGTTACGGTTTCGTAGAGATGGCTGATGACCGTGCCGGTTATGAGGCTATTGAAAAACTCAACAACTCAGAGCTCGACGGCAGTCAGATCATCGTAAAGAGGTCTGAGCCCAAGGCAGAGAAGAAACCTTTCAGACCCCGTCGTGATTTCCGCGACAGGGGAGACCGCGAACCGAGATACTAGGAAACAAAGCAGCGAAGGCTGTCCTGAGAGGGCAGCGTCGCCATAAACAAAAAGAGACAGAGGCCGGGGATCCCGGCCTCTTTTTTATGATTACTATGTCTATTTATAGCCTATGACTGGCTCCCATCCTCGCAGCGCTAGTAATACAAAAAATCCGATTGCATAGGCCAGGGCAATCCACCAACCGCTTTTCAGCCATTTTGCTACCGATCTTCCTTCCGGAAATTTATTTGTAATTGCCACACCGGCAGATGAGCCGAACCATATCATTGAGCCTCCGAACCCGACCGCATATGCAAGCATTCCCCAGTCATACCCGCCCTGTTCAAGAGCAATCTTGGTCAACGGAATATTATCAAATACTGATGAAACAAAGCCCAGCACGAAACTGGTCTGCCATGATGCTGCCGGCAGCTTTTCCACCGGCATCATAGATGCTGAGAAGACCAGAGCCATCAGGAAGATTGTTCCTTTAAGTGAGTTCTTGAGTTCACGCCAGGGTGTTGAGGTGAGCAACGCACCGAGCAGTATCCCGATCCAGACGCCAACAGCCGGAAAATCAAGCAGGATATTTGTTGCAATTGCTCCGACAAGTACCATGGCTACTGCTATTATTTTACGGTAGTCGATTCTGATTCCCGGGGTGGCGTCATTCTGAATCGGCTGGTACTTTGTCTGTATTATTGAAAGTGGTATGCCGAAGACCAGCAATGCAGGGATAACCGCAACGTATGCATGCAGGACGTTAACCGCAGGGACTCCGTCAATCCACATCAGTGTGGTAGTGGTATCCCCGATAACGCTTCCGGCACCACCGGCATTACTCGATGCAACAATGGCAGCGATATAGCCTATATGCACCTTCCCCCTGAATACCACCAGGGCTATTGTGCCTCCGATGAGTGCTGCAGCGATATTGTCAAGGAATGATGAGAGAACTGTAATCATCAGCAGGAGAGAAAAGGCCCCTAACCATCCGCTGCTGAGGTAGTTGGGGAGCAGATCAGGGACATGTGATTCCTCGAATTGTTTGGAGAGGACGGCGAAGCCCAGGAGCAATCCCATCAGGTTGATGAGGGTTCTGCCTTCCTCACCGAGATGGTGGAACAGTTGGAAAGGATCAGCCGGGTCATTGAAGACCAGCTTGTAGATCAGGATCAGGGTCATGCCGGTAAGGGCCACCCACATTGTCTGTTTGTGGAAGAGAGCTACTCCCACAAGAGTAAGGGCAAAGAGCACGAACTCAAAGTTCTGAATCAGAAACATGTTAAGGGGATTAAGGTTGGAGTGTTTGTCCTGCACCAGGATTTAGCGGATGCAAATATAAAGGGCTTCACCATTCGATGAAGCCCTTTTACAAAATATTTTTTTCAACCTCAGTGAATAAGCTGTGCCTGCAGCCAGTATGTTCCGGCACCTGCCAGGTAGCCAACCAGTGCAAGCCATGATATCTTCTTCATGTACCAGATAAAGTCAATTCTTTCCAGGCCCATTGCAGCAACGCCTGCAGCTGATCCTATGATGAGCATGCTACCACCCGTTCCTGCGCAGTATGCAAGGAATTCCCAGAAGAGTCCGTCCTGCACGAAGAAGGAGGCATAGGCCGGATCTGCTGCCATGCGGAGCATGTCGGGTGAAACCACTTCGTACATACCCATCGCGCCGGCAACCAGCGGTACGTTGTCAACAACAGCAGATATGGCTCCAATGGCCAGGTTGATCAGGTATATGTCACCCAGTTTCTCATCCAGCCATCCGGCCATCAGACTAAGGTGTCCTGCGCTCTGCAGTGCCGCAACTGCTATCAGGATACCAAGGAAGAAGAAAATTGTGGGAGTGTCAACCTTCTTGACAATATTGTATATCGTTAGCTTCTTGCGAATCTCATCCTCCTTGTCGCGGTGCATTATTTCGGAGACGAGCCACAGCACGCCGAGGCCGAACAGCATACCAATGTAAGGGGGAAGATGGGTGACGGTCTTGAATACCGGTACGAATAGAAGCATTGAGACGCCCAGTATAAGTATAAATGTCTTTTCAAACGGGGTGGTGATATCACCTGACTGATGTGACACCTCAGGTCTCCTGACATCTCCCTTGACCATGAATGAGAGAATTGTCAGAGGTACGATCATATTCACAACACTCGGGAGGAACACCTTCAGTATAATGTTTACCGTGGTTACCTGCCCGCCTATCCAAAGCATGATAGTGGTCACGTCACCGATGGGGGACCATGCACCGCCTGCGTTAGCGGCAATCACAATCATGCTGGCAAATATCCAGCGTGTCGGCTTGTCCGCAATCAGCTTCCGGAGGAGAGCGATCATGACGATTGTAGTAGTCAGGTTATCGAGAACGGCTGACATGAAGAAGGTGATGATGCCCAGAACCCAGATCAGCCTCACCTTGCTTTTCGTGGAGATCTTGTCGGTAATGACGGTGAATCCCTGGTGCTGATCAATCACCTCGACGATAGTCATTGCACCGAAGAGGAAGAAGAGTATCTCAGCGATATCAACCAGGTGGTGGCCAAGCTCTTCCTTTACAAACGTTGTGGTATGTCCCGTAAGTTCAACCGTTTCGCGGAAGGGGGAGGTGGCGAACTGATCGGGGGTCATTGCCGGGGCAATGTTGTTCAATATCTGCTGCCCCATCATCTTCAGCTCTTCCCATGAAGGTGAAAAGCCAAGAGCAAGTATCTGCTCACTGAAAAGAGCGTAGAGAGCCCAGAGTATTGAACCAAGCAGTAGGGCGCTGGCAGCCTTCTCAACCTTAATAGGATGCTCAAGTGCTATCGCCAGGTAACCCAGCAGGAAAAGCACAACCATAATAATAAACATAGTTCAGGAATTTTTTTTTGCAAAAATATGATTTACGGGCATTAAACAAATGATTATTGCAAATATCAGATTTTATATGACATTCCGAATGACGGAATCTCGATGTTGCCGAAGCCCTTTGTTTCCAGAAATGATTTGTAATGCTTCTGTGTCTCGTATTCCCCGTGAACGAGGAAGATTTGCTTCAGTTTGCCCGGATCCTGACATGAGAGGTAGTCCGCCATCTCCCGGTAATCGCCATGGCCTGAGTAGGATTCAATCCGTTCAATATCCGCCCTGACCGGGTATTTGGTGCCGTGTATGGATACTTCGGGTTCACCCCTCAGAATCCTTGCCCCCAATGTAGAGGGAGCGCAGTAGCCAACCGCCAGGACGGTGTTGGCAGGATTGCTGATGCTGTTTGCCAGGTGGTGCTTGACACGCCCGGCCTCCATCATCCCGGATGAGGAGATAATTATTACCGGCCCTTTTATCTCATTCAGGCTCTTTGAGCCCTCAACCGAGGTGTTGTAGAAGAGTGAGTTGAATCCGAACGGATCAGGATCAGTGAGCATCAGTTGCCTGACATCATCATTGAAGATGTCAGTGTGCATCCTGAAGATGTTTGTGGCGTTGACGGAGAGAGGGCTGTCAACATAGATATCTACCCTTGGCAGACGCCCCGCATTATAAAGGTTGTTGAGGGAGTAGACAATTTCCTGTGTGCGGCCGACACTGAAGGCCGGGATTATGAGTTTGCCCTTCTTCTCGACGCAGGTACGGTGCACTACCCTGTAGAGTTCCTCGTCAGACTCTTCCATGGTCGGATGGAGCCTGTCGCCGTAGGTTGATTCCGTTATCAGGAAGTCAGCCTGGGGGAATGGTTCGGGGCTCCTGAGGATCCTGTTTGCCGGTCTTCCAATGTCACCGGTGTAGGCAATTCGTTTTACTCCATCTTTCTCCTTCAGCTCCAGGGTGACGGCACCACTGCCCAGCATGTGGCCTGTATTAGTGAACTTCACTGTGGTGTATTCATCAATCCGGAACTTTCTGTCATAACCAACGCTTATAAACAGCTTCATCGCAGCTACGGCATCAGCCTGGGTATAGATCGGTTGCACGGGAGGAAGCCCCTTTTTAGCCCGCTTTTTGTTAAAAGTAATTGTATCATGCTCCTGGATTTTGCCTGAATCTGCAAGCATTATGGAACAGAGATCACGGGTGGCATCGGTGCATACAACCGATCCGTTGAATCCGTTTCGCGATAGAAATGGTATCAATCCCGAATGGTCAATATGAGCGTGTGATAGAATAATATGGTCAACTGAGGCGGGAGTGAAGGAGAGCGCCCTGTTTTGCTCCTCCGTTTCAAGTCCCTTGCCCTGGAACTGTCCGCAGTCGAGCAAAATGTTCTTTCCGTGTTCGGTTTCGATAAGTACCTTGCTGCCTGTCACCTCCCGTGCAGCGCCGTAAAATGTAAGCTTCATGCTGTTTATGTGATTTTAGTGAATTGCTAATATAACTAAAGTTGGCAATACCCTGCTAAAATTAATAATCAACAATTAATAAACATTATGTCAAATCTCCTTTAATTAGTGATGTCATTAGTATATTTTTGGCGGGCAATTTTATATGAACTGACTTATGAAACTCGACAAGATCTTCTCGTACCTCGCCCCGAAAGAGGGAAAGTTTTATCCTCTCTTCAAGGATGCATCTGCCAACCTGATAATAGGAGCGGAACTTCTGGTTGAGCTGATGAATGAGCCCTCACCTGAAAAACGGGAGATACTGGGGCACAAGATCAAGGAGGCGGAACTGGTGGGAGACCAGATTGCAAAGAACCTGTACAAGGCACTGAGCAGCACCTTTATAACTCCGTTTGACCGGGAAGACATCTTTGAGTTGATCCATGCAACTGATTCCGTCCTTGATCTAATGCACGGTGCAGCCAAGCAGACGCATCTCTACAAGCTCAGGGAGATTCCCAATGAGTTTCGCGAGATGGCTGACACAATCAGGCTGGCATCAATAGAGATCAATACTGCCTTCAACGGGCTTCGTGACGTGCTGAATCTTTCAAAATACAAGGACAACTGTCACAGGATTGGTGAACTTGAGGAGCATGCTGATGACATTAATCACAGGTACCTGGCAAAGCTCTTCCAGGAGGAGAAGGATGCGATTGAACTGATAAAGAAGAAGGATATCCTGGCAGCCCTCGAGAAGGCTGTTGACCGCTGTGATGACGTGGCAGATATTCTCTCTTCAGTCATAATCAAAATTTCCTAAAGACTCCAAGATGGACTTTACTATCCTGATCATCATTGTGGTTCTTGCGTTTGCTTTTGACCTCATCAACGGGTTTCATGACGCGGCCAACTCAATAGCAACCGTAGTATCAACCAAGGTACTCACCCCTTTTCAGGCAGTGCTCTGGGCAGCCTCATTCAACTGGCTTGCGTATCTTGTCTTTGAACTCAACATTGTAGACACTATAGCAAAGATTGTTGACACCTCGGCAATCACACTAATGGTTATCCTCGCAGGCATTCTCGCAGCAATCATCTGGAACCTCCTGACCTGGTATCTTGGGATCCCATCCAGCTCATCACATACCCTGGTAGGTGGTTTTGCCGGCGCTGCCATTGCCTTTACCGGCTGGGGTGTAGTGCATACGGGGAAGATTGCCATTATAGCAGCTTTCATATTTCTTGCTCCGCTGCTTGGCATGATCATGTCCTACCTGCTGTCAATAGCGCTGCTGTGGCTCAGCCGGAAGAGCAATCCGTTCAGGCTGGAGAAGCGATTCAAAGGATTCCAGCTGCTGTCGTCAGCACTTTTCAGCCTCGGTCACGGGGGAAATGACGCACAGAAAGTCATGGGTATAATTGCAGCTGCACTGATGGTCTATTTCAACGGCGCTCATGAGGTGCCACACTGGGCTCAGATTGAGATGGTAAACGGAAAGGTCCACGATATACCTCACTGGATAGTGCTGGGGTGTTATACTGCAATTGCAATGGGAACCCTTATCGGAGGATGGCGTATCGTTAAGACAATGGGCTCGAAGATAACCAAACTGACACCTTTTGACGGTGTGGCAGCTGAAGGTGCCGGAGCTATTCTTCTTTTCGGGACAGAGGCCTTCGGAATTCCCGTAAGTACCACTCATACAATCACGGGAGCAATCATGGGAACAGGACTCACCAGGAGGGTGACTGCTGTCAGATGGGGCGTAACAATCAACCTTCTATATGCCTGGATTCTGACAATACCGGTTTCAATGCTTCTTGCAGGCGGACTGTACTATCTTCTTTCGTCTATAACAGGAATAAGCTAAAAGAAATCAGTACATTGATTCAAATCCTCTGACAGATCCGGGGGTTGTCTTGTGCAGATCGAACACAATAATCTCGTTTTCTCCCTTTTTCAGCCATGATGCCGGGCAGAAGAGCCGTGTCTGCGGCCCTATCTCCCAGTAGCGGCCAAGATTGTGACCGTTGATCCAGACAAGTCCCTTCACGAAATTTGTCATATCAATAAAGGTGTCGGCAGTTGCATCCAGGGTCAGGGTACCCCTGAAAAAGACTCCGGGCTTAGTTTGTTCCGTGCCGGTTGAGGGAAGAGATTCAGCATATCCGTCGCTCATTGGGAACCCCCGGACCTCCCAGTCCATCAGAGTCATTCCGTTGAGGATGACCCTGTCAGTGATTCCCTTGCGGTCTATCATCGCATGGGCAAAATTGATTCTTCCCATGGCTTCAGTAAAGAGCTCCAGCACCGGGAAATCAGCCCCGGTATCAGGAAGGTCAATGCTGTTGATCCCCAGGCGCCGGTCAAGCGCACCCACATACTTTCCGTCGAGGAAGACGGTTGCATAATCATGAATGTCAATCACCGTCAGCTTGCCTCGTTTATGGCCGGTCAGCCTTGTAGTATAGAGCATGAACCCGTAGTCCTGCCCGAGAGCTTCAAACGGCTTTGGCTGTACGATCCTGACCGGTTCCGGCAGATTGTCCCATACGGAGGTGAATGGTGTCAGTTCAGTCTCAGGGAAGCTCATCACAGGTATGGGCTCAGGTATGGAAGGCAATTTGGTCTTTTTCGGCAGGTATGAACCGATCAGTTTTCTCAGTGCCATGTATTTGGCTGTAGCCCTTCCCTGCTCATCGATTGGTGCATCATAGTCATAACTTGTCAGATCGGGCTCATAGCCCTTGCCACCCGAGTTGGCGCCGGCAGTAAAACCAAAGTTTGTTCCGCCGTGGATTACATAGAAGTTGAATGATTTACGGTTATCCATCAGGAACTTAACCTCGCGAAGGAGGGATGCTGTGTCTGGTCTGGCCCATGCTTCGCCCCAGTGGGTCAGCCAGCCGGGGTAGGTTTCACTTGAGAAGACCGGTGCTCCGGGATTCATTTTACGAGCAAGTTCGAAATCCTCTTCGGAGCTTCCCGAGTCGAGACCCACCGCACAGCCCGGAAGCGTTCCTGCCTCAAGCATATAGGTTGTGGGGCCGTCACCGGTGAAAAAAGGTACGTCGATATCATTCCTGACCCAGATCTCTTTGAGCTCCTTCATATATTGGCGGTCATTGCCGTAACTGCCGTACTCATTTTCGATCTGTACCATGAGGACGGGTCCGCCGTTGGTCACCAGGTACGGGCGGAGGATATCTGCCAGCCTTGAAATGTATCTTTCAACCGCCTTCAAATAAACGGGGTCCATACACCTGATTTTAAGGTCCTGATGGCGAAGGAGATAGGGAGGAATGCCCCCGAACTCCCACTCGGCACAGACATAGGGTCCGGGTCTGATTATTACCCACATTCCTTCCTTCTGAGCTGTTGCTATGAACCGGGATATATCCCTGTTCCCGGTGCGGAAGTCATAGATTCCTTCCTCGGTTTCGTGGTGGTTCCAGAAGAGATAGGCGGATACCGTGTTGCATCCCATAGCCTTTGCCATCTGTATCCTGTGTTGCCAGTATTCCGCGGGTACCCTGCCGGGATGGATCTCCCCGCTGATGATCTGGAATGGCTTTCCGTCAAGGAGGAAATCCTCACTTCCCAGCGCAAAGGAATGTCCGGTATCGCGCGACTGCGCCATCATTGTTGCAGTCAGAAGGGATAAGGTCAGAATAAGGACGAAACGACCAACCGGATGATTGTCATTCATAGCTTGTAACTTATTTGTTTTCAGTATACAGTTCCTCTCAGACTGAACTTTTGTTCCATTGAGGAAGCACCTGCTGTTTGAAGGTCTCCTTTTCCCTGATCAGTGCATCCATGTCAAGGCCGATAGCCTTTTGTGCTCCGGACTTTGAAGAGATATCCGGAATGTTTACCGACTCAATACCTCTGGAGGCAAGAACCTTCGCCAGTCCAATGCGGGCTTCGAGTCCTCTCATTATCCCGTTGCTGAGTATTGAGGCCACTTCGATGGGGGCATGGAATGATCCGCCGTGGCTGGCGGCACAGAAGTCCCATCGCCACTGCGACTCTCTTATAAGTGCAAGGAGGGGTTTCATGGTTGCCTCATCGGCTCCGGCCTCCCATGCTGCCTTCGCTTCATAGTGTGCGGAAACGAGAACCTCCTCGAGGTAGTTTCTGAGGCCAGCAATCCTGTCCTGACGCTCATATACATTTGACATCAGCTCCTCTTCGCTCTGCCTGTGGCATGTGGCGCATGTGCTGGAGATCATGTTCAGCGGGCTCTGTACATGGTGGCTTGTATATTTCACCCCACCCTCCGCGATGAAAGGCATGTGGCAGTCGGCGCAGGCAACCCCGCGCTGGCCGTGGATGCCCATCTGGAACAGCTCATAATCAGGATGCTGAGCCTTGAGCATAGGAGCTTTGCTGACGGCATGGGTCCAATCAGAGAACTCATAGCTGTCATAATATTCCTGGATAGCATCGGCAGTCATCCCCTTGTCCCACGGGAAGGTCAGGTATTTGCCCTCACCCTTGAAATAGTATTCAACGTGGCATTGTGCGCAAACGAGGCTTCTCATCTCCTGGTGGCCTGCATCATCTATGTTTTTGCCCTGTCTTTCAAAGGCTTCCCTGAGTGCGGGACGGGTAATTGTGAGAGTCATGTTTTCAGGATTGTGGCAGTCAGCGCAGCCGATTGTATTGGTTATCTCCGGACCAAGCTCCGCCCATGTTGCCTTGTAGAAGCTTTCAGCGCCCATTTTTTCTATCATCCGGGGAACGTCGGGGCTTTTGCATGTCCAGCATGTACCGGGCTGGGGACCGGCATCAGGTGTCATCGGGGCTCCCGTACGGAGGGTGTTTCGGATATCTTCAACCGCCCAGTAGTGTCCGCGGGCCTGCGAGTAATCCTTTGAGAAGGAATAACCTGCCCATAGAACTACCATCTCAGGATCAGTAGCAAGCACGTCAAGCGGTTTGCTTCCTGCATGTTTGCTGCGGAAGGAGGTATCGGCAGTCATGAGCCACGACTTGTATTCCCTGGGGTAGAATTTGCCCCAGACGCTGTTGTCCGATTCGAACGGCTGGAGGTCAGTAGGTGGCCGGTAAGCATATTTGGCCTCACTACGTCTTTCGACAACTGAAGAGGCGAGCATGCCGAGCAGGAACACGATGAGGGCTGTTGCAAAGAAGAGCAGCCAGCCTGCCCACGGTTTCTCCGATATGAATTCCCTTATTGACATAGGTTATGGTTTATAGTTTTACTAAAGGTTGTCTTTCAGAGTCGGTGTGATGGCGAACTGTGTCGAGGAGATGCTGTTCACCCTGTCATGCGGGGTATTCCGGTGGCAGTCGAGACAGTGTCTCTCCTTCATGCCTGCCATTGCTTCAAGAGGTCTTCCGGGGCCGTCACTGAATAGTGACTCATGGCAGCGCAGGCAGTTCTCCTGCACCACTCTTTTACCCGGTTCCCTGATATAGATGGACTGGGGTTCCTTGCGCATGGTGAAGATTGTTGCATGGCGAAGGCCGTCATTTGCCTTGAAATAATATTTCCGGATGAAGCTGTCATGCGGCACATGGCAGGCATTGCAGTCAGTGATGCTGCGGTGTGCACTGTGTGACCATGTGGAGAACTGAGGGGTCATTATATGGCAGTTGATGCAGACCCTCGGGTCATCTGAGAGATAGGAGGTGGCATTTGAAATTCTCAGAAGGTAGAATGCAAGGCCTGCGAACATGCCCAGGAGAATGATTACAGGCACTCTCCACTGCGGGGGAGGGGTGAAAAAGCTGATCAGTCTGTTTGGTCTGCTCATGGCAATTGCCTTTTTTAACCGGTCCCGAAAAAATGCTCATCCCTTACCGGCCTGGCCGGGATGACTAGAGGAAATTCACGAAGCAAAGAGCCACGAGGGCAGTCCCGTAGCGCTTGTCGATTGTCAGAGACTCCCTGATGACGGTTGGTTCTCCAAGGTAATACTCGGCGAAGGTTCTGTCATGCAGGTCATGCAGTACTGTATAAAGCCTCTCTTCGAGGGCTTCCATGTCAAAGTAGCCTGCCAGTTCACATACAAGTCCTCCGACTTTCTCCTCGCAGGTGTCGTCCTTGTACATCCACGCAAAGATTATCCCTGCCGAGACATGTTCACCGTAATAACCGTTGGCGACAGCCATTATTGTACATAATTCTGAACCGTAAGGAGGCATGTCAACCTCGTCGAGAGTCACCAGCCTGGAGGTGGCGGGCAGCACCGAGGAATAGTTCATGATGTTGTACTCGGCAATGCCTGCATCGTGCAGCGCCATGTGATAAGAACCGGGATGGATTGCATATTCACTGCATCCCGAACCCTGGGTTACAAAAAACTCGTTAGGGATTCTGTTTTGGGCGACTTTAACCATTTTTCGTTTCAATAATTAAGAATTAAGTCCGGAACAAACCGGTTCAGGCAAATATACCTAAAATAAGAAATATCATGTAAGAGGGCTCAGATAATTTATATTCTTCCAAGAGCAAGAACCATTGAGAAAAGTATTACTGTGACTGTGATGTATAATTTTCTGGCGGAAGACGGGTTCATGCCCGGAAAATGGTAGAAGATTGATTCACTCCGGCAGCTCGTCAGACAATCACCGCACAGTGTGCAGGTAATGCCTGGTTTGAGTTTTTGAATATCACTCCTGCCCAGGGCATCATACCGGCAAACAGATGAACAGCGCATGCATTGGGTACAGTCGTCCCTGATCCTGAGTCTGAACGGGTTTAAAAACTTCAGGTAATTTGTCAGTGTTCCAACAGGGCACCAGACGGTGCAATGAATCATCTTTTTCCTGGTGCGGGAGAGGAAGAATATAATCAGCAGGCCGGCAACACCGGTTATGATGCCTGCTGCCAGCGCCACATCGGCACCTGCTCCCGTCACCCTGAGAACCAGTGCAACTGTTATTGCCAGGACGAGGAATGTGTTCTTCAGTGCCATCCTGTTCCTGACCGGTGCTGCTGCCGGTCTGCCTCCCGTTACAGATGAATCGATGGCCCCGAAATAACAGAACTGACTGCACCATGCCGGCCCTGAG
Source organism: Bacteroidales bacterium (assembly GCA_034002785.1). GTDB lineage: Bacteria > Bacteroidota > Bacteroidia > Bacteroidales > VadinHA17 > SR-FBR-E99. The sequence continues at coordinate 19,682 of JAVEZX010000018.1, read as the reverse complement.
AGCAGGATGGCTCCGAGAAAGATCAGTGTCATTACCGAGAAACTGCCCCTGTATATGGGTCCTGAAATTATCATTGCCGGCACAGGCAGATGAAGATTGCCGGACATCAGGAATACCCTGTCAACTGCAATTCCAAGAATCAGTTGCAGGAAGAAGATTGCAGAATACATTGACCATGAGAAGCGCCTCCACCAGGCAGATCTTCCGGGGATAAGCATGTTATATTCAAGGATGAATCCGAATGCCGCTACCAGAGCTATTTGCAGAAATCCGCCACCTGTAAACAATCTCTCGAGCAACAGCAGCGGAGGGTCAGTTATGATCTGTACCGGGAGCAGAATAAGAATTACTATAACTGCTGTCAGAACCGGAAGTGAATAATTCTCTTTCATAGGTTTACCGTCAGCAAAAATAGGAAAAATGCCTTTCGGCCCGTGATAGCTGAACCAGGAAGATTTCAGGTGTTGCCTGATCCTGATTGACCCCCGGGGGCGGACGGTTATCAACGGAAGGTGTCAGGAATCAAATTTTTTTTTATTTTTACTACAGCAGTCCTGCGTAAGGAGTTCCAATGTGTATTACTGATCGCCGAAAAATGTCATTTATTCCCGACCTGTTCAAGATGGCTGGCAAAAGCAGGAAAATCACCTTCGTGATCCTGTCGCTTATCCCGGCGTTAAGCCTTTGCGGTCAGTTTAAATCCATCGGGGTTCCCGAGATATGGAATATCGGTAGGAGTGAATACAGGGGTGGGACCCAGAACTGGAACATTGTTGATGATGAACAGGGTAATATCTATGTGGCGAATAATAACGGCGTACTGAGATTTGACGGTGAAGACTGGGAAATATTTCCGTCATCCAATAACTCAATTGTAAGGTCTCTTGCTTACGGTACAGACAAAAAGGTTTATGTCGGTGCCTACAACGAAATTGGTGTTATTGAAAAATCGGATGGAACAGGCATAAGGTACCATACGCTGAATCATCTCATTCCGGAAGATGCAAGGAATTTTGATGATGTCTGGAATATTTACCAGACCGGGTTCGGAGTAATTTTCCAGAGCTTCGAATCAATATTTATTTACAGGGACAGTACAATTAAGGTAATCAAGCCGCGGGAAAGGTTCGGCAACTCATTTTATTTAAACAACGACTATTTTGTCGTAGAAGCAGGAATCGGCCTCAGGGTACTGAGTAATGACACTCTGCGGACTGTCAATGATGATCCTGTATTCACCGGTGATGAAATAAATTCACTTACATCTTTCAAAGGGAATTCACTGCTGATCGGGACTATGAATAACGGGTTATACATACTTGACGGTCAAGGATTGCAACGCTGGAATTCTGAAATATCAAGGGAGCTGATCAGATCCAAGCTCTATTGCGGCTCTGTCCGGAAGGAAACATATCTGTTCGGTACTGTCAAGAGTGGTTTATTCGTGGTGAATGAGGAGGGGAAGATACTCGAGAATCTGAGTCGCTCAAACGGATTGCAGAATAACACGGTACTTTCACTGTTTGCCGACCGTCAGAACAATATCTGGCTGGGACTTGATATTGGAATTGATTTTCTGAAAGCAAGTCTTCCCACCTCTGTCATAAATGACAACTTCAATATTGCCTCAACCTATGCGACAGCTATCTATAAGGAGAGGCTTTACATCGGGACCAATCAGGGTCTGTTCACAAAGGAACTTGACAAGCTCAGAAGTCACATAAATATTAAGTACGACCTGGTTGAAGGTATGGAAGGGCAGGTCTGGAACCTTACGGTTGCAGACGGAGAGTTGCTTTGCGGTCATCACAACGGTGCATACTCTGTAGAAGGGCTGCAATCAAAAAAGCTCACGAATACAAGAGGTGTATGGAACTTCATGAAAATTCCGGGTAAGGAAAACCTGCTGATAAGCGGCACCTATGATGGATTTATAATTTTTGAAAAGGGGAGGGACGGTAGCTGGCAGTTCAGAGGAAAGGTAGAGGGATTCGACGTCTCATCGAAGGATATGTTAATCAAGAACGACAACTCATTATGGATGAGCCATGGCTACCTGGGCCTGTTCAATATTTATCTGAATGAAAGCCTTGACAGTGTCATCTCTGCAGAAAGATACAACGGCACTGCCAACCTTCCCCCTGAATTGCCTTATTTCCTGCATGAAAGGGGAGATGACTTTTTTATCTCTACCAATCAGGGAATATACCAGTTTGACGGACAGAGCAAGCTTTTTTATAAACCGGACGAGCTGAACAGTTTCTTTGGCGACCTTGAGCTTCTGTATCTCCTGAAGTCAGATTCCAGCCGAAATATCTGGTACTCTGCCAGTAAGGGGATGGGCGTGTTACGTCTGCTTGAAGACGGAACCTATACAAATATTTCCACACCCTTTCTTGACCTGAACAATGCACGGGTTTCCCCCTTTGACAACATTTATATCCAGGATCAGAATAATATTTACATCGGCACGCAGAAGGGCCTGGTTCACTATGATCCTTCAATTTATAAGAACTACTTTGATGAGATGCATGTTTACATCAACACGGTTCGCATCTCTTCCAAGCGTGAAGATTCATTATGGTTCTGTTCAGGCAATTCCGGCACAGGTGAGCGTGATTTGAAAGCCAGATTCTCATTGCCGCATTCATGGAACAACATCTCATTCAGGTTCGCCTCGCCGGATATGGAGAACACCGGACAGATAGAATACAGTTATATCCTGCACAATTTTGATGATGACTGGTCAGCCTGGACGAACCTGAACAGTAAGGAATACACCAATCTGCGTGAAGGAGACTACTGTTTCGAGGTTAAGGCCAGAAATATCTACAATAATGTCAGCACTGCCGACAGGTACTGCTTCATGGTGAAGCCTCCCTCTTCCAGGTCCTATAAGGCCCTTATTGTATATTTCATTTTGCTTTGCGGTCTGATCATGACTGCTGTTTATTTCTATCTGAAGCGAATTGAGCAGATCAGATCCCAGGAAAAGAAAAAGCGGATTGATGCCCTCAGAAAAACAGAGCAATCATTTGAAGAACAGAAACTGGCAGCCGAGAAGGAGATAATGCAGCTTAAGAATGAAAGTTTGCAGTCAGACATGAAATACAAGAACAAGGAGCTGGCCACTGCAACTTATCACATCATACAGAAGAATAAATTTCTCAATTCCCTTAAGCAGGAGTTGTTATCATTGATTCAGACTACATCAAATGATGAAACATCCGGCGATCTCAAAAGACTTATCCGTAAAATAGACCGGGATATAGAGAATGAGAACAACTGGGCGATTTTTGACCGTTATTTTGATGAGGTTCACCAGGAGTTTCATTCCCGGCTGAAGAAAAAACATCCGGAATTGACGCCTGGTGAGCTGCGGCTATGCAGCTACCTGAAGATGAATATCTCAACAAAAGAGATTGCTCCCCTTATGAACATCTCATTCAGGGGAGTTGAAATCAGCAGGTATCGCCTGAGAAAGAAACTGAAACTTGACCGGAGCGTCAACATCACGGATTATCTTATGCAGATCTGAATCCGATAAATATTAGTTTTAACGTTTTGTATATTAAGTAATTGCATTAGTAATGATGTATTATTGATGTGTTTGAAAGGTCTGTTTGATGTATTTTTCTTTCCCGGGTAATTGCTGCTATGATACAAGTTTCAATTTACTTGAGCCTTGTTTTTACTGATTCATGACTTTCTCATTGACCGGATGACACCTTTCAGTGAGCTTATTGCAAGTGATAAACTAAATCTGTTATACCATGAAAAAAAACCTCCTGTTTCTGTGTTTGGGGCTTCTCCTATTTACATTTTCAGCAGTCCTGAATGCCCAGTCTGATCGTGTCTCCATCGCCAAAACTGATGATGGAATGAAATTAGTCGTTAACGGGGCCGATTTCATGATCAACGGCATGAACTGGGATTACTTCCCGATCGGCACTACTGTTACATACAGTTTGTGGAAACAGTCTGATGACATAATCAAGTCGGCGCTTGATACGGAAATGTCCATGCTGAAGAATATGGGTGTAAATGCAGTGCGCCAGTACACCGGTGTACCGGCCAAATGGATTACATACATCTATGAGAACTACGGTATCTATACAATGCTCAACCACTCGTTCGGGAGGTATGGACTTACCCTGAGCGGAAAGTGGGTTGCCAATACTGAATATTCAGATCCGCGTGTCCGAGAATTGCTGCTATCAGAAGTAACTGAGATGGTCAATGAATATAAAGATACGCCCGGTTTGCTTATGTTTCTCCTTGGGAATGAAAACAACTACGGTCTTTTCTGGGAGGGTGCTGAAACCGAGGATATACCGGTTGAAGACAGGAAGTCAACGATACGGGCAACTCATTTATACAAGCTTTTCAATGAGGCTGCCGTAGTGATGAAGAAGATCGATCAATCACACCCGGTTGCAATCTGCAATGGCGACCTTTTGTTTCTGGATATTATTGCCGAGGAGTGCGGGGATGTTGAAATATTCGGTGTTAATATGTATCGCGGGGCATCTTTTGGTGATGCTTTTCAGAGAGTCAGGGATGTCCTGAACGTTCCGATCATGTTCACTGAATTTGGCGCTGATGCATTCAATGCAATTGAAAATGCAGAGGATCAGCAGCCTCAGGCTTATTATATGGTAAACAACTGGAAAGAGATCTACGAGAATGCAGCTGGCCTGGGAAAAGCCGGCAACTCAATCGGAGGCTTTACTTTCCAGTTCAGTGACGGATGGTGGAAGTTTGGTCAGACCACAAACCTGAGTGTTCAGGATAACAATGCCTCATGGTCAAACGGCGGGTATCTGCATGATTATGTCGCCGGTGAAAACAATATGAACGAGGAGTGGTTCGGTGTCTGTGCCAAAGGTCCGACAAATGAACGGGGGCTCTATCAGCTTTTTCCCCGTGCGGCATATTACGCACTGAAGGAGGCCCATCTTCTTAATCCGTATGCAGAAGGGGTCACTCTCAAGTCAATAGATGCTCATTTCTCAGGGATAGAGCTTAGCAACGCTGTTCTTCAGGCCCGGGGCGATAAGGCCGCTCTTGTCGGCGAGCAGCTTAAAAAGGTACGGATAAGCGGAATGAGGGCTGAGCTAACAACATTCAGCACCGGCGGCAGCCTGATCTCAACACCGGCTGATCCGGTTGAAGGGGCGATGAAGTATCCTGACGAGCTTGGATTTGACCATATGCAGTCATTCTATGTTGATGTGGAAGCTAACCCTGCTCCCAATCTCCGGGGGAAGGTTTCGGTCAATGTGCTCGGACACATCGCCGAGAACCCGATTGATGAGATTTTTTATGAGAACCGGGGCAGGTCACGCGAAGTCAATACTGACGATGGCAATCTCATGTTGTCAGCTCTTGACCGAATCAAGGTATACAGGGCTGAATTTACCTGGAACAGTAAGATGTTTGACCTGAACAGCTTTTACAGGACAGGTCATTACCACTGGGGATACGAAGGAGACTTCTTCGGGCTCTATCCGGAAGCCAACTACGGACCAAACATCGATATATATAACGGTGATGCACCTTTCGGATTTGAAATAAACGGGAAAAGATCGCTCAACGGGTTGAAGGTGGCCTTCGGTCCGGAACTGTGGTGGGGAGCCAATCCTGCAGTACTTGCAAAATACAGCAGGAAGGTTGCCGGATTTGACCTGACCGGAATCTATCATGAGGACCTGGATGAGCAGGCGCCGGCAGTGAGTTCTTTTGCAATCCCCTCTCCTCCGACCCGTCGGGCCACACTGCACATAAAAAGGCAGATGGGACCTGTAGGCATTGAACTTGGTGGGATATGGGCCGGTCAGCCAAGGGTGGGAGAGACCTTCCAGCTGGTTGAAGGCGAATCAGGCAACTATACTGTCTATCAGGATAAAATCAACTCCAATGACACCTGGGGTGGCAAGGCAAAAATCACACTCTCTGCCGGACCGGTAAACTGGTATGCGCAGGGAGCTGCAATGGGTCTTGTGGCAGGTGGCGGTGCAGACTACACCAAAACCTTCACAGGCTGGAGGCTCAAGGATAGCGGGAGCGGAAACCAGTTTAACTTTCTGACCGGTTTTACTCTGCTGGTGGGCGATTTTCAGTTTGCGCCTAACTTCCTGTGGCAGAAGCCGGTAATAGGCCCGGTGCCGGGAGATGTGCCGGCACCCGGAAGAGCCAGGAATATTCTTGATGATCCCTTTGCCGTAAGACAAAACAGGGAGACTGTGGCAGGAGAGTTCCTTCTTACATATGACCCCACACCTGGTACATGGATGTACGAATGGGATAACGATGAGACTGAAGATGCTCCGTTTGCAATCAGCGCCGGAGTAGTATATAGACACCATCCGACAACACAGGATGCTGCCATTGGAATCATGGCTGACGGGCGTGCAACCTTTGCATTCGCCGGAGCACCTCCTGCCCGCGACCTGTGGGAAGCTTATGCAAGGATTGTCTCAAAGGCAAATCCGAACCTGGGAATGATTGCAAACCTTTTTGCCGGTGAGGCTGAAGCAAACGGAAGCGACGCACGGCTGATAAAAAGATACGGAGGTGACGTCAGGCTGATTTACAGGAAGGTCAAGTTGATTTCAATGGTTAAGGTAAACGACTGGGGTCCTTATGACTATCATCGCGATTTCAACCTTACATACCCGCTGCAGATAAAGGCAGATCTCTCAACCTTTGTCGAAAAACCAAGGTGGGTTGACCTGCCCCAGACACGGATCGGAATAAGATTCAACTGGCGCTCTCTTGACCAGTATTCTCCGCGCTACTGCCCGACTGAAAATATGGATGTAAACGGGAATATGGTCTGTGATCCCACAGTACCCGGATATCCAAGAGGCAATGAATGGGAGATCAGGACTTACTTGATTTTTAACATAGGTATGTAACCACCAATAAACGGAGACTAAAATGAAAAAACTTAAATATTACTGGTCAGCGATTGTCGTGATAACTGCCATGGTACTTGCAGGCACCGGCAGCTGCACGAGGGATTTTGAAGAACTGGAACCGGCATCATACCCGATTACACCGGAAGTGTTTATTGATGGTTTCAGTGCAGGCTTAAACTATGCGGCATTTGGAGGTTCCAAAGTAACCGCGTTTGATGTGGATAAGAAGGAGAAATACGAAGGATCGGCTTCAATGAGATTCGAAGTACCTGATTATGAGGATCCTGCCGGAGCCTATGCGGGCGGAACCTATTTTACTACGGTGGCACGTGATCTGTCAGGTTATGATGCACTTACCTTCTGGGTCAGGGCATCAAAATCAGCTACGATCGACCTGGTTGGGTTTGGCAATGATCTTGGAGAATCAAAGTACCTTGTCTCGTTGCAGAATATTGAGGTAAATACAAACTGGAAGAAAATAATTATTCCAATACCTGATCCCTCCAGACTGACTAAAGAGAAGGGTATGTTCTTCTATTCGGAAGGTCCTGAAGACGGCAAGGGTTATACGTTCTGGATTGATGAGGTAAAATTCGAAAAGCTTGGTACAATTGCTCACAGGCAGCCAATAATTTTCGATGGCAATGATAAGGTCGAGTCAGCCGTTAACGGATTGAAATTTCCGGTTGGCGGATTGAAGGTTTCCTTTAATATGCCAACAGGAATTGACCAGACTGTGGTAGCTGCACCCGCTTATTTTGCCTTTGCCTCCTCAAATGCAGGTGTGGCAAGTGTTGATGCAACAGGACTGGTTTCAGTACTTAGTGAAGGCACAGCCGTTATTACTGCAACCTCAGGCGGGGTGGAAGCTGAGGGTTCTCTCACGGTTCAATCTGCGGGTGATTTTGTTCACGCTCCGGTTCCTTCAGCAGATCAGGAAGATGTAATTTCAATCTTCAGCAATCAGTACGTAAATGTGCCGGTCGATTTTTACAACGGATACTGGCAGCCTTACCAGACCACCACATCGGCAGATTTTACAGTTGAAGGTGATGCTGTGCTGGTATATAACAACTTCAATTTTGTGGGTATTCAGTTTACTTCACCAACGGTAAACGCCACCACTATGACACATCTGCATATGGACATCTGGATCCCGAATGAGGTTGATCCCGGAGATAAACTGGCAGTAAAAGTGGTGGATATGGGACCTGACGGATCCCTTGACGGCAATGACCCGACGCTTGTCTACGAAATTGCCGGGCCTCTTGATTCCCAGAGCTGGATTAGTGTTGACATCTCTCTTTCCGGCTTATCCTCCCGGAGCAAGGTGGCTCAGATAATCCTTGAACGTCTGGGCTCATCCCTTACGGGCTTCTATATGGATAACATCTATTTCTATGGTAACGGAGGCGGTACGGTCACTGTTCCTACGGAAGCCGCTCCCACACCGCAGGCAAGGGATGCAGCCAGTGTTATCTCAATTTATGGTGATGCATACACTAACCTGGCCGGTACTGACTATCCTGACTGGGGTCAGGCAACAGTTGTCTCTGAAGTGCCGATAGCAGGAAACAATACCCTGAAATTTGCAGGATTGAATTATCAGGGCATCCAACTAGCATCAAGTCAGAATGTTACGGGTATGGAGTATCTGCATCTGGACTTCTGGTCCGTCAGCTCAACAGGGCTCAATGTCTTTCTGATAAGTCCGGGTCCTCTGGAAAAGGCATATGTGCTCAGCGTACCCACGACAGGATGGACAAGCATTGATATACCTTTAACCTCCTTTGCGCCGGTTAATCTTGGAGATATCATTCAGCTTAAGTTCGACGGCAACGGAGATATCTATCTTGATAACATCTATTTCTACACTTCAGGAGGTGGAACGGGATCTGTTCCGGCAGTGGCAGCTCCTGTGCCTCCTGCAAGAGATGCTGCTGATGTAATCTCCCTTTTCAGTAATGCATATACAAACAGGACCGTCAGTACATGGTCAGCTGAATGGGATGACTCCGATGTGGCAGATTTCCAGGTATCGGGTGATGCCATGAAGAAGTATACGTTCACCAATTTCGCCGGTATTGACTTCAGCAGCAATAAGTTTGATGCCTCAGCCATGACTCATTTCCATATGGATATCTGGACCCCTGATGAGGTAATGTCGAAATCGCTGTCAGTCAAGATGGTTGATTTCGGAGGCGGTACAGCAGAGGCGACAAGTCATATACTTACCGTTGTTCATACTGTCACCGGAGATATTCCGGCTTTGCAAACCGGTTCATGGGTATCTGTTGATGTTCCGATCACAGCCTTTACAGGAAGCCTTACAAGGTCTGACCTTGCCCAGATGGTGCTTACCTGTAATCTGAGGACTCTTTACATTGATAATGTTTATTTCTATAAATCAGGTGGTGGAGCAACCACCGAGCCAACGGCCGCAGCACCGGTACCGACGCGTCCCGTGGCGGATGTCATCTCCCTTTTCAGCGGCGCCTACACTAACGTGGCCGTTGACACATGGAGAACTGACTGGTCAAATGCAACCTATCAGGAGGTTACTGTTGACGGAAATCCGACGAAGAAATATTCAGCTCTTGATTTTGTTGGCATTGAGACAGGAACTTCTCCCATAGATGCCACAACCATGACCCATCTTCACCTTGATGTGTGGTCACCTGATTTCACCAGTTTTGGGATAAAACTGGTTGACTTCGGGGCAAACGGAATATATGGCGGAGGTGATGATGTGGAGCATCAGGTCACCTATGTCACACCGGCGAAGGGTGTATGGGTGAGTTATGACATTCCACTGAGTGATTTCACAAACCTGTCCACCAGGGCTCATCTTGCACAGTATATCCTTGTAGGTCAGCCATCGGGTGCAACATCGGTCTGGATTGATAACTTCTATTTTTACAGTGGAGGAACCGGACCAGCCACTGAACCCACGGCTGCAGCACCGGTACCGACGCGTCCGGCAGCCAGTGTCATCTCAATGTTCAGCGGAGCCTACACCAACGTGACTGTTGACACATGGAGGACTGACTGGTCTGCTGCAACCTATGAGGAAGTTACTGTTGCGGGAAATCCGACAAAGAAATACTCTGGCCTTGATTTTGTTGGCATTGAGACAGGTACTGCTCCCATAAACGCCACAACCATGACTCATCTGCATCTTGATGTCTGGTCTCCTGATTTCACCAGTTTCGGGATCAAGCTGGTAGACTTCGGAGCTAACGGAGTATTCGGCGGTGGTGATGATGTGGAGCACCAGGTAAACTACACCTCACCGGCCAGGGGATCATGGGTGAGTTATGACATTCCACTGAGTGATTTCACAAACCTGACTACCAGGGCCCATCTGGCACAGTATATCTTTGTGGGTCAGCCGTCGGGTGCAACATCCGTATGGATTGACAACATCTATTTTTACAGTGACGGCGGCGGCTCTACAGGCCCAACTGCAGCAGCACCTACGCCACCGGCACGCAGTGCCGCCAATGTGGTTTCTATTTACAGTGATGCCTATACTAATATTACTGTGAATAATTTTGACGCCGGATGGTGCGGAGAGGATGCAGTTACACAGGTTTCAATAGCCGGGAACAATACACTGAAGAAGAATGCAGGAATTGGCTGCCATGGGATTGATTTTTCTACAAACAGGCAGAACTTATCCACTTTCACACATATTCATTTCGATTTTTACACTGATGATACTAACCTTACAGGGGATGTGTTCAATGTCAAGCTGGTGGATTTTGCGGGTGGAGCTGGTGAAGCTTCCGCTCTGGAGGTTAATATTAATACAGGAACAACACCGGCAATTGTTGCAGGCACCTGGGTCTCTGTGGATATTAATATTACCGCCCTGGGTGGTGTTGTCACAGGAAACCTGACAAGAAGTGATGTTGCTCAGTTTGGGATCTCAACTGCCAACCTGACTAATGTATGGTACGATAATATCTACCTCTATAAGTAAAATTAATAAGCTGAGGTTTCAGTTCACCGTATGGTAAACTGAGGCTTCAGCTGATTTAAGAAACAAAAACTTATAATTAAGATAAATCCATAACTATGAAATCAAATAATTTATTAATGATCAGGGGCATCCTCTTCCTGTCAGCCCTGTTTCTCGTGGGAGGATGTGATGATAATTCAGCATTGGAAGAGCGTACTTATCAGCTGGTCTGGCAGGATGAGTTCAATACCGATGGAGCACCTGACGCGTTAAAATGGACATTTGACATTGGCGGAGGCGGCTGGGGTAATAATGAGTTGCAAACCTATACCGATAATGCACAGAATGTTACTGTTGCAGACGGCTCTCTTAAAATTACAGCAATTAATACCGGTGGATCTTTTTCTTCGGCAAGGATAAAAACCCAGGGATTGTTTGAACAGAAATACGGCCGTTTTGAAGCACGGATTAAACTTCCCTGGGGGCCCGGTATCTGGCCGGCATTCTGGATGCTCGGAGCAGATATTGAAACCAATCCATGGCCTCAGTGCGGCGAGATTGATATTATGGAATACCGTGGGCAACAGCCAAGTATAATACATGGTACTGTACACGGACCCGGTTATTCTGGCGGCGCGTCAATAACTAAAAGCTATGGGTACGCAAACGACAGGTTTGATCTTGATTATCACATCTTTGCAGTTGAATGGGGCGAGGATTTCATACACTTTTTTGTTGATGATGTGCTGTATCAGGTTATCGAACCCGATGATCTTACCGGCGAGTGGGTATTCGATAATCCTTTCTTTATGATCCTTAATGTGGCCGTTGGGGGAGATTATGTTGGATTTCCGACATCCGCAACACCGTTTCCCCAGACAATGTATGTTGATTATGTCAGGGTGTACACAGAGACAGACCAGGAGTGACAGATGTCCCTCCGGATTACCCGGAGTTTTTCATTAGTAGCAGCCGGACGCTTCCGGAATCGGTAAAAATGTTAAATTTCTGACCTTATTTTCTCCATATGAATCATTATAAAACCGCTGAAAAAGACAGGGTCCCAATGTTGCAGAAAGCGGCATTTGGTGCAGGCCATCTGGTAAATAACCTGCTCCCGGGAGCATTGGGAGTGTTTATGTTCTTTCTGCTGACTGCCTTCGGAATGGATCCGTTCCTCGCCGGCTTGCTCGGCGGACTGCCAAGATTCTACGATGCAATTACAGACCCGATCATGGGTTTTCTGTCAGACAATACAAAATCGAGATTTGGCCGAAGAAGGCCCTATATTTTTATAGGCGCCATATTGAGTGGGGTACTGTTCGCAGTCCTGTGGCAACTCTCTCCTGATAATTCCACGACTTACAATTTCTGGTATTTTCTTATTTTTTCATTGATATACCTGACCGGCAATACAATTTTTGCCACGCCACTGATAGGTCTCGGATATGAGATGACATCAGATTATAATGAGCGGACCCGGCTAATGGCCTTCTCGCAGACACTTGGCCAGATTGCCTGGATGATTGTACCGTGGTTCTGGGTGCTGATTGCAAATCCAAACCTGTTTGAGAGTCAGGCTGTCGGGGTTAGAAAGCTCTCCATAATTGTTGGCGCCGTGTGTATGATGTTGGGCGTTATGCCTGCTATATTCTGCAAAGGCATCGACGCCACAAATATGGAGGGAAGAGTCAAGATAACATACAAAACCCTCTTTTCCAATCTTATGGATCTTTTCAGGGGCATTGCCCAGGTGTCCAAGAATAAACCCTTCATGAAACTCTGCGGAGCAACCTTCCTTGTCTTTAATGGCTTTCAGCTGGTTTCATCGTTCAGCTATTTCATAATTGTGTTTTACATGTTCCGCGGCGACTATGGTCTGGCAGGAAACTGGCCTGCATGGTTCTCTACGGTATCGGCAATGATTACTGCATTCCTTGTAATTCCGGTCATTTCTGCCATAGCGAGCAGAGTGGGTAAACGAAACGCTTTTGTTATCTCAACCTTCATTTCAATTATAGGGTACTTGCTTAAATGGTGGGGCTTTAACCCGGAAAATCCCTGGTTGATGTTTATGCCGCTTCCTCTTATGGTATTTGGAATAGGTGGTTTGTTTACCCTTATGATGAGCATGACAGCTGATGTATGCGATCTTGATGAGCTGAATAACGGCATGCCGCGAAAAGAAGGAACATTCGGTGCCATCTACTGGTGGATGGTCAAGCTGGGACAGGCCCTGGCACTTGTCCTGGGTGGCCTGGTGCTCAAACTGGTCGGTTTTGATCAGAATGCTGCCGTACAGACAGCAGAAACCATTACCAAACTTCGGATAGCGGATATTGCTATTCCTGCATTTACTGCCCTTCTGGCTATTCTGGTGATGTGGAAATATGACCTTACTGAAACAAAAGCCAGGGAGATAAAAATGATGTTAATAGAAAGAAGAGGAGAGCTGTAATCACCGCTTGTGGCATCTTTATGCCGGAGGCACGAGACTGGCCTTATTTGCAGTTCAGAAGATTTACAGGCGTACCGGCGCAACCGGAAGGATAGTATTTACCTTTGGCAAAAGAATAACTGATAAATTCAAATACGATGTCATTTAGAAGCGATAAATTGTTGTCTCTCACCGGAGAAGACTTCAGCAACAAATCTACAGCCGACTTAATAAAACTGTTCAGAAAATACCTTGATAACGGAATGCATGGCCTTTGCTTCAGCTCATATGTTGAAGGCCAGGCTCCTGGCAGCATTATAGGCGAGGAACAGATCCGGCAGAGATTGGAAATCATCAAACCGTTTACGTCATGGATAAGAACATTTTCCTGCACTGACGGACACGAATTGATTCCCGGGATTGCAAAGGAATACGGTCTGAAGGTGATGGCAGGTGCATGGTTAAGTGATGACAGGGAACACAATGAGATTGAGCTTGAAAACCTGGTCAGGATTGTCAGGGAAGGCAATGTGGATCTCGTTGCTGTCGGGAATGAAGTGCTCTATCGGGAAGAGCTTAGTGAGCAGGAGTTACTTGAGTACATTCAGAGGGTAAAGCAACAGGTTCCCGGTGCAAGTGTGGGATACGTTGACGCCTATTATGAATATGTCAGGAGGCCTGCCCTTGTCGATGCCTGCGATGTGCTGTTCATCAATTGCTATCCTTTCTGGGAAGGGTGCCATATTGATTACTCGCTGGTCTATATGAAAAATATGTACTTCAGTGTTTTGCAGGCAGCACGGGGCAAAAGGGTGGTGATAAGTGAGACCGGATGGCCAAATATGGGAATAGCTTTTGAATCATCCCAGCCATCAACGGACAATGCGCTGCGCTATTTCATAAATACTCAGAAGTGGAGCCTGGAAGAAAATATTGAGATAATGTATTTTTCAAGCTTTGACGAAGCCTGGAAGATTGAGAAGGAAGGTGATGTGGGAGCCTTCTGGGGTTTATGGGATAAGGACGGAAAGTTGAAATTTGCATGATCACAGTGATCTGTGAAGAACTCAGTGATACCATCAAGAACACGAATATGAAACGGAAGACATTTACTATTTTACTGCTGCTTTTCATGGCAGTTATTATTCAATCATGTGATACAAAAACAAATATGCTCTCCACGAAGGAAATTTATGTCACCTCGGAGAGTGGTGACAAAATGGCTGTAAAGGAAAATGTACGGTTTGTGAGGGGAAAGCCGGAGGGAACCGTAATCCGTATCGAACCCGGAGTCGTCAAGCAGACCATGGACGGTATCGGATCATCATTCACTGAATCGTCTGCCTTTGTGCTGGCACATCTGGCACCGGCTGACCGGAAAGAGGTTATGAAAAAGCTCTTCAGTGAGGAGGGTGCCAACTTTTCCCTCACAAGAACGCATATCGGAGCATGTGACTTTTCTGTCAAGGGAAGGTATTCATACCTTGACAAACCGGGAGATACCAGGCTGGAGTCTTTCACAGTCGCACCGGACAAGGAGGGTTTCAGCATCTCTGAGTACCCGGGCATAAAGGATGAAAGCTACGATCTGCTGCCCATGATAAAGGAGGCCATAGAGATCAAGAACCAGCAGAAGGACAATGAATTGAGAATTGTGGCGTCCGCATGGACTGCCCCTTCCTGGATGAAGGATATCGAAGAGTGGCACATACCCGGATCAGCTGAGAACAACTATCAGGGAACGGGAGGCAGTCTCAAGGCAGAGTATGAGGAGACTTATGCAGATTATCTTGTAAGGTACCTGGATGTTTACCGGTCTGAAGGTGTTCAAATATGGGGCATTACGCCCGTCAACGAACCCCATGGCAATAACGGCCAGTGGGAAAGCATGAATTTTACCCCTCAGACGCAGAAAGAGTTTATAAAGAAATTCCTTGGTCCGAAACTTAAGTCGGGAGACAATTCACAGGTTAATCTGCTGATTTATGACCAGAACAGGGATGGTCTGCAAGACTGGACAGACCTGATTCTGGCCGATAGCGTGACAGCAGGATTCGTCTATGGTACGGCAGTTCACTGGTATGAAAGTACTTTTAAAGTATATGAGGATATCTTCGATGCGGTCAATGCAAAATTCCCTGATCATAAGGTCATTCATACTGAAGGGTGTATTGATGACCTGGGCAAACCGGCCCCGCAGGGCATAACTGATCCGGAGGGTTACACGGAGAAGGATTGGTTCGATAATGATTCGTTCTGGTGGAATGAAAATGCAACTGACTGGGCGTACACGGCTACCTGGGCGGGTCTGACGGCTGAAGATCATCCGATCTATACTCCTGTCCATCGCTATGCGAGAAATATTATTGTCAGTATTGATCATTGGCTTGCTGGCTGGATTGACTGGAATGTTGTACTTGATCATAACGGCGGACCAAACCATGTCGGTAATTATTGCGGTGCCCCTGTGATGATAAACACTGAGACAGGACATGTTTACTATACTCCTGTCTATTATGTGCTTGCTCAGTTCAGCAAAACCATCAGGCCGGGAGACAGGGCCGTTCAGACACATATGGTTTCAGAGGGTCTGGGTAACGACGACCTGCACGCCTGCGCCACAGTAAACAGCGAAAATGTTCTGAGTGTACAACTTTTGAATACTACGAAAAAAGACATCTCCTTTAAGCTTCAGATAGAGGATCAGTATGCTGACATAACCATTGCTGCCAACTCTGTTCAGACGGTACGTGTGCAGCTTTAGTTAATTTGCATGTGATTCTTTTCAGATGACGATGAACTCTCAGTTTGATTCACCGGGATCTGCTGTTGAAAGGCAGGATCCCTTTGTAATTCGCAGTTTTGAACCCTTCCTGAATGGCAGATGGATTGGCGAAGCGGTCTCCTACGGATGCTACCGCAGTGGCCAGGCCCCTGGGATCAGGGGTCCTTCAGTTGCTGAAATTGAAGAGGACCTTCAGATAATACTGTCTCACTGGAATCTGATCAGGCTCTATGGTTCCGATAGTGACTCGGAAAGAATACTTGGTCTTATCAGAAAACATCAGCTTCCGCTGAAGGTGATGCTCGGGGTGTGGCTTGAGAATGAAACCGGTAATCCTGAAAGGAGGGAGGAAAACATAATCCAGGCCAGTAAGGGCATCAGCCTTGCCAACAGGTATGCGGACCTGATTGCAGCAGTATGTGTTGGCAATGAAACACAGGTGACCTGGTCAGCTCACAGAATGGATCAGCAGGACCTCATCAGGTACATCAGGCTTGTCAGAAATAACATCAATGCACCTGTCACCTCGGCTGATGATTACAGTTTCTGGAATACCCCCGGCAGCAGAACAGTAGCAGCTGAAACAGACTTTATCGTCACACATCTTTATTCAATGTGGAATGGCATAACTGTGGAGAATGCCATAGAATGGATGGACAGGATATTTTTTCAGGAAGTCAGGGCGATGCATCCTGATAAGGAAGTCATAATAGGAGAGGCTGGCTGGGCAACGAATTACAATGCCCGGAAGACAGGGCCCGGAGAGCAGGCTTCACTGATTAAGGGCGCTGCAGACACAGCTGCCCAGGAATACTACCTGAACCGTTTGCATGAATGGATTCTTAAAACCAGTGTTCCCACTTTTCTGTTTGAGGCATTCGATGAACCATGGAAAGGCGGAGGAGAAGATTCAGACCCGGATGAGGTGGAAAAGCACTGGGGGGTTTTTTATGAAAACCGTCAGCCAAAAATTTCCTTTATCAATTACCTTAGAGGTCATGAACAGAGCTAAGATACAACTGGGACAGACAGTCCTGAGACAGTCAGATAACCAGGTTCAGGGTAACCTGGTGGAAATTGACGGGGAGAAGTTCTATCGCATTGAGCACTACGATCTGATGCCGGATTTCTTCATGACAATTGTCAGCGATTCCGATCAATGGATGTTCATCTCAAGTAACGGATCATTGTCAGCAGGGAGAAAAGACCGTGATCATGCCATATTCCCGTACTACACAGATGATAAGATCCATGACTATTATGATCGGACGGGAAGTAAAACCGTGATACTGGTGCAAAAGGGAGGCAATACCCTCCTGTGGCAGCCATTTTCGAAAGAGCTGGCAGCTGTTTACAGTATCGAGAGGAAGCTTCTCAAGAGCATATACGGCAACAAGATTATCTTCCAGGAGCGGAATCTTGACCTGGGACTGGAATTCCGGTACGGATGGTATACAAGTGATGACTACGGGTTTGTGAAGAAGTCCGCACTTGTGAACTTTGGAGATGAGCTGATCACGGTCAGAATACTTGATGGAATACGTAATATTCTTCCCGCCGGGGTTGATTATAATTTTCAGAATGAGTACAGTAACCTGCTTGATGGCTACAAGAAGAGCGAGCTTATTGAGAAGACAAAGCTTGGTCTTTTCATGCTGAGTTCGATCCCCGTCGATAAAGCAGAGCCGAGCGAGTCGCTCAAAGCCACAACCGTCTGGTCAACCGGCCTGGCAGACAGCAGGGTTCTTATCTCTGACAGGCAAATTGCAAATTTCAAATCCGGGGCTCCCCTTCAGACTGAAACTGACATCCGGGCGTCACGGGGAGCTTACTTCCTGAATGCTGAGATTTCTCTGCATGGTCAGAAGGCCCAGGAATGGCTTTTTGTCTGTGAGGCGAATCAGAGTACTGCCGATGTGGCAAACCTCAATCACTTTTTATCGGATGGAAACAACCTGGTTGAGATTATCTCTGCCGATATCAAAAAGGGCACAGACAGACTCGTCTCATATGTTGCATATGCAGACGGATTGCAGAAAAGTCATGATGAATTGGGCACGGCCCGCCATTTCTCAAATGTTCTTTTCAACATTATGAGGGGAGGGGTATTTGTAAACAACTACATGGTCCCGGTTGATGATCTTAAGCGCTTTATAAAGGAAACAAACAGAGTGGTTACGGCTGAAGCAGAGGTCCTGCTTGCAGGGAAGGAGGGGGAAATTTCCATTCAGGATCTTCACCTCCTGGCTGAACAGAGCGGTGACCCGGACCTCATCCGCATTTTTGATGAGTATCTTCCGCTGACCTTCAGCAGACGGCACGGAGACCCGAGCCGGCCCTGGAATCAGTTCTCGATTGACAATAAAAATCCAGACGGTTCTCCCAGATTTGATTTCCAGGGGAACTGGCGTGACATTTTTCAAAACTGGGAAGCACTGAGCATTTCGTTCCCCGGGTTCGCGGAGAGCATCATAAGCAAATTTGTAAATGCCACCACTGCTGATGGATACAATCCCTACCGGATAATGAGGGATGGCATCGACTGGGAGTCTCCCGATCCTGACGACCCATGGGCTTACATTGGTTACTGGGGTGATCATCAGATCATTTACCTGCAAAAACTTCTCGAGTTGTCAGAGAGTTTTCATCCGGGCAAAATTGATCATATGCTGGTGGAGGAGGTTTATGCATATGCAAATGTTCCTTATAGGATCAAACCCTATGATGAAATAATCAGGGATCCGAAGAACACGATCCTGTTTAATGCTGAACTGAATAAGCAGATCCGGGATCTTGTTGCAGAGAAGGGTTCTGACGCCCGTTTGCTCGCCAATTCTGATCAGACGGTTTACCATGTTAATCTCACCGAAAAGATCCTTGTCCTGATTCTTGCCAAGCTGGTTAATTTTATTCCTGAGGCAGGCATCTGGCTGAACACCCAGCGTCCGGAATGGAATGATGCAAACAATGCCCTGGTTGGCAATGGAGCATCAATGGTAACCCTCTGTTACCTGAGGAGGTTCCTGAGTTTCTGGAAGATGGTCTTTGACCGGCACGGCTTCGCTTCCGCTGCTGTTTCCGGTGAAGTAAAGAAGCTTTTCGATAATGTTTTCAGTCATCTCTCTGCCAATACGCATCTCCTGGAAAAAGGATTCACCGACCGGGATCGCCGGAATTTCACGGATGCACTGGGTGAGGCTGGTACAGTCTATCGTCAGTCGATATACAATTCCTCCTTCTCAGGGGATAAGGCCATTCTAGGTACGAGCCAGCTGGTTCAATTCCTGACGTTGTCAATCAGATATATTGATCAGTCAATAAGTAAGAACAGGCGCACTGACGGATTGTATCACTCATACAACCTTGTCACATTTGATGGTGATGCGATTTCAATTCGTCACCTTTATGAGATGCTTGAAGGACAGGTTGCAGTCCTTAGTTCAGGATACCTCTCCTCTTCAGAATCACTCGAAGTGGTCAGCGCACTCAAACATTCCGCATTGTTCAGGGCCGACCAGTACAGCTATCTTTTGTATCCGGACCGCAGGCTGCCTTTGTTCACTGAAAAGAACA
>JAVEZX010000017.1:0-36276 GCA_034002785.1 Bacteroidales bacterium | reverse complement strand
ACGGGATGATTCTGAATGCACAGAACAACGCAAGGCTGGTGATTGACCTCAGCCGCATAGCGAAAGGTCTGACAGCTTTCGGAAATGCAGCCTTTGATGTTTCAAACAGCATCATCAACAGCAAGGGCGGCACCGCTGCACTCTACAGGCTTCAGGGAGTTACTCCCGTCAGGGTGGTAGAGGCTGTTGTGGTCCCGAACATGTCACTGGGCGATTTCGATGTAATGAAGAGAACAGCTGGCTTCGCCGGCCTCAACTATGAGCGGCAGATCGGAAGGAGCTCTGTTGCTGCTGATGCTGTCTTCTATGCAGCCCTTGAGGAGATAACCTCGAATGATGACTGGTATCAGCCATCGAAGGTGGAAGATCTTTCATTAAGGGTTAATTACGGCTTTGACGACAGGTATGTGGCCCAGCTTGACCTGGTCTACTCGGGAAGCAACAGGATGCCGGCCGGCAAACAGTTCTCACTTTACCCCACTGCCGGTCTCGGCTGGGTTGCCAGCAATGAGGAGTTCCTCAGCAGCAGTACAACAGTTGATTATCTCAAGGTTTTTGCATCGGCAGGCATAATGGGGATCAATGACTATTATCTGCAGGGGTACAATCCCTTCTACCTGCACGAGACACTGTGGACACAGAGTGGCGGATGGCAGGCAGGAGTAGCCTCAAACAGAGGCCAGGCCGTTGATATTTACCGTCTTGTCCAGACTGGCAGTGATGACTTCGTGCTTCCCAAGAGGCGCTTCATCAACACCGGCATACAGGCACAGCTCTTTGGCAAGGCTCTTGATGTTGAGGTTAACTACTTCAATGAAAAGAACTATGACAAGATCTCCAATAAGGGGGCTTCCACACCTTCCATTATCGGCTCACCCCAGTTCCTTCCTGCAACCAACTACGGTGAGGACGTGAGATGGGGTATTGACGGGCTTGTTCAGTGGCACAAAAGTGTAGGCGATTTCAGTTATGGAATCGGAGGAAATGCCCTTTACATGAGAGGCAAGTATCTTGTGGTTGATGAGCCGGATGCCCTCCCTGAATATCAGAAGAGGACAGGTACTGAGATGGATGCCTTCTGGCTTTATGAAGCTGAGGGACTGTTCCAGACTTCAGGCGAGATCACCTCAAGGGGTATTACCCAGAGCTGGGGCGCGCTTCAGCCCGGAGATATTCGCTATGCAGACCTCAACGGTGACAACACTGTCAACGAGCTTGACGTCCATGCAACTGATTATCACTCACCGAGGTTCTTCTACGGAGTCAACCTTTCGGCCGGATACAGGGGTTTCAGCATCTATGCACTTGGCCAGGGCGAAGCAGACGGTAATGTGATGCTTTCGAACAACAGGTACTTCATGGTCAACGGCACCGGGCAGAACTATTCCGAACTCATGCTCGACAGGTTCCCGGTTACAAATGATTATCCGAGGCTCACTACTGTATCACAGAACAACTATCAGTATTCGACATTCTGGGTGGCAAAGGCCGCATATTTAAGGCTGAAGAATATTGAAGTGAGCTACACCGTTCCGGTTGCCGTTTCACGCAGACTGGCGATGGACAACCTGCGTATATTCGCAAGGGGAACCAATCTCGCTGCTATCTCTTCACTGAAGAAATACAGCGTGGACCCGGAGAATCTTGATGCCGGGATAACAGGTTACCCGCTATTCAGGACCATCAGCGCCGGAGTATCCTGTAAGTTCTAATGATAAAAACCGAAACAATGAAACGAACGATAATATTTCTCCTTACGGCAATCGTGGCGGTCTCATGTGAGTTTCTCGATCCAAGGCCTATTGAGGACCTCACGACCGATGAGCTCCTTGGCAACGCCGTTTACGGTGAGGGATTGCTTGCACAGGCATACGCTCTTCTCAATACAGAGTATGTGGATTATACCGAGTATTACACTGATAATGCAGTTCCGGCTGTTCCCGGGGGCAACGCGCTTGCGCTTGGCAACTGGACGGTTCAGAACAACCCGATCGGGCAGTGGGATGACTGGTATGAGGCTATCGGCTACCTGAACATGTATCTCAGGGACTGCAAGGATCTGCTCTACAGTGTTTCCGATCCTGCTCTCAACGAGGTTCTGCAGCAGCAGAGAAGAGGCGAGGCATTCTTCATGAGGGCATGGTATGAATGGCTCCTTCTCAGGACCTATGCAGGGTATCCTGCAGGTGGCAGTGAATGCCTTGGATTTCCAATTGTCACTGAGGTACTTACAACATCTGATAACCTTGATCTTCCTCGCAATACATATGAAGAGTGCGTGGCACAGATAGCAAAGGACTGTGATTCAGCAATAGTGCTTCTTCCGAAGTGGTACCAGGGCAGTGCTTCCTACAATAACAGTTCGAATGCCGGCAGGGGCAGCGCAATGGCTGCCTGGGCACTTAAAGCGAGGGCATACCTCTACGCTGCAAGTCCCGCCTACGGACCTTCGACTCAGGATCTGTGGATCCGCGCTGCACAGGTTGCTCATGATGCAATGGTTTACTACGGCGGTAACAACCTTCATGATTTTACTTATACTACAAACAACTCAGTCAGTATGAACAACATCTGGATACAGCCTGAGTACTCATCCAATAACTGGGAGTATGCCTATTATCCCCCGTCACTCTACGGCAGCGGATTCTGCAACCCGTCCCAGAATTTTGTTGATGCCTTCCCGGCAAGCAATGGTTATCCTATTGATGAGACTACCCTTTACAATCCGTCGAACCCCTATGCCAGCCGTGACGGCAGGTTCGAGAGGTTCCTCTTCCGCAACGGCACCAGTTACAACGGTACCGTGATCGAAACATTCAACGGCGGAGATGACGCTCCCGGCGGGCTGAGCCTACAGGGTACCCGTACCGGTTACTATGTCAAGAAGCTCCTTAACAGCAACGTAAGACTGACTCCGGGTGACGTTACAACAAGTTACCGATTCAAGGTGTTCCTCAGCAAGACAGAGCTCTACCTCAACTTCATTGAGGCTGCCAATGAGGCATACGGCCCGGATGATGCAACACTCGGTTTCTCGGCGAACTCTGTCCTGGCACTTATCAGGAGCAGGGCCGGTATTGACTCTGATCCGGCAACTGCCGGTCAGCAGGACCAGTACAGGCTTGTTCAGGCTGCAAACAAGGATACATTCAGGGAACTGGTACAGAATGAAAGACGCCTTGAACTCAGCTTTGAAGGTCACTATTTCTGGGACATAAGGAGATGGAACCTGCCGCTTGACCATACAGTCAGGGGCGTGAAGATCACAAAGTCAAATCTTCCCGATCCGACAAACCTGGCGCTGGAGGCAACTGTAACAACTGATTACTGCTCATCGTGGGAAAGACTCTCTGCAGTGAATGACGGTTTTGAGCCGGCATCATCCACCGATAATTCTCACGGCAAGTTCGGCAACTGGTACAGCGGCAATGACTGGGGCTGGATACAGTATGACTTTTCCGAGCCGAAATCATTAGCCAAGTCTGAGATTTACTGGTTTACTGACGGAGGCGGCCTCCTGCTGCCTGATGAGGTTTACATTGAATACTATGATATGACTGCAGCTGAATGGAAGGTTGTAGAAAATCCATCCGGATATGTTGTGGCCGCTGATGCCTGGACTATCACGGTTTTCAATCCCGTCGTAACCACCGGAATCCGTATCAACTTCATCAACCATACCGAATCATGTGGTGTGATTGAATGGAGGGTATGGCCTATCAACTATGACGGCTACGATTATGTGAATGTTGAATCACATACGTTCCAGGATTATATGAGGTATATCCCGGTTCCGTACAACCAGACGCTCATTATGAGTAATCTGAAACAAAACAGTGGATGGTAGAAATTTTTCCCGAACAGGAAGAAAAAAACAAGGAAAAATGAAAAAGATATTTGCAATATTTATAATGGCGGTCATTCTGACAGGATGCTATGAGGAGTTCAGAGTTGACTATCCCTACACCACTGTTGCCTTTTCGACGGCAACCGGAGGTCTGAGCACTGCCGGTGAGCTGGGGAGGACTGTGGTAAAGGATGAGGGGCTAAAGCTGGATATAGGAGTATATCTTGCCGGGGTCCTTGAAAACAAGGAAGAGCGATGGGTTCGTTTTACAATTGACCCGACACTTCTGGCCGGAACAGCCTACGAGCTAATGCCTTCAGATTACTATAGTCTCAGCAATGCCAATACAATGACGATTCCGGCGGGAGATTATATCGGCAGGCTTACTGTCACGCTTGATTCTATCAGGTTTCTGAATGATCCCGAGGCTGTGGACTTTCATTATGCAATCCCCATCAGGCTGACGGAAACATCGGCTGACAGCATTAACGCCAACCAGGGCACCCGGATTCTGGTGATCAAGTATATTAATCGTGAGGAAGGTTTCTATGACAACAGTGGTTCATTTATAACTTTTGAAGGAACCGGGGAGGAGATGAACAATGGCAATTTCAAAACGGTGGTCCAGGCAGCAACTGTTTATCATGACTCTGTCCTGACGAATGGAGTGATGATGCTCGTAGGTGATGATTATCGTATGAAGTTGAAGATACATGCTGACAATTCGGTAACATATATGAAACTTCCGATTGAGCCTGTAGCTATAGCGAATATTGCTTTTTCCCCAACGGTGCTAACGACTGACTACTGCTCATCATGGGAAACATTGGAAGCCGTAAGGGACGGCTTTGTGCCCGCTAGCTCAATACTTGACTACACATATCCCAAGTTTGGAAACTGGAACAGTGAAAAGCAGTGGGGATGGCTACAGTATGATTTCGCCAGACCATACAAGATCGAAACCTCGAAAATATTCTGGTGGAGTGATGAAGGTGGACTTGTGTTCCCCAATGACCAATACATCGAATACCACAACATGGAGACCGATACCTGGGAGGAAGTGTCTAACGCGGTTGGCTATGGGGCAGTTCCGAGTATTTTCAATGTCACTACTTTTGATGAAGTTATTACAGACGGATTGAGAATCAACTTTATATCAGAGTTTTCCGTTGGTGTGTCAGAGTGGGAGGTTTGGGGATTACCCGGACAGGCAACTCCGGAACAGGCGCCTATCCTTGACGTTGTAAGAAATGGTGAAAACAAATGGGATCCTGCAACCAGCACTTTCACGCTTAATTACAGGGTAACATACCAGGATGAGACTTATTATACTGATGTTACTTCTACACTTGTATGGCGTAACCGGATAAGAGACGGCGTCAATGAGTGGAGAAGGTAGTTGTATGGTTTTTGGGTTTTAGTTTGGAAGTAAAAGGCCGCATTTTACCGGCCTTTTACATTTATTAAAAGTCAATTAACAAATTTTAAGCATTCCGGAATGAGAAAACTACAGATTCTTCTTGCAGCAATGCTGATCATCTCTTCCTGCACGGGAAACGAGGGTCAGGTAAGCATCATTCCCAATCCCTCCGCCGAGGAGGGGACCGGCTCTGCAGTGAACGGCTGGACAGCCGAGACCCGCGGTGGAGGCATGATAGCTTTTTACGACTTCGAAGCGCATGCGGGCAAAAGGAGCCTGATGCTTCAGAGCAACAGATCCTCGGGAGGCCGCTGGATGACGAAAGTTGAGCTTAAACCTTACTCCGAGTACAGGTTCACCGGTTGGGTCAAGACTGAAGGGGTTCAGTCGCGCGGCGGCAAGGGAGCAGGCTTCAGGCTTGACGCTTTTGAAGCTGAGTATCCGGGAGTGACAGGTACCAATGACTGGACAAAAGTTGAGTTCGTCTTCAAGACTGGCAATGATGATTCATCTGTCCTCTCATGCCTGTTGGGTCTTGACGGTCCGGCATCAGGAAGAGCCTGGTTTGACGATATGACTCTTGAACTTGTCTCCTCTGAGAAGATAAGCACGGCAGTGACGGTTGACCTTACCGCAAAGAAGGAGCCGATGTCAGAGTATATCTACGGCCAGTTCATCGAACATCTGGGCAGGTGCATTTACGGAGGCATCTGGGCTGAGATGCTCGAAGACCGCAAGTTCTGGTACTCTCCGGGCGACAGGGAGTCGCCATGGCAGGTCAGGGGAAAAAGGGAACTCTTCTCTGTTGACAGGGTCAGTCCTTTTACAGGCGACAAGACCCCGGTGCTTGGTGTTGATGGCAGCGGTGCAGCAGTCATTCAGCAGTCAGGCCTCGGCCTCAAACCGGACCTGGTTTACAACGGTCGGATCATTCTCAGGGCCACTCCCGGCGTGACTGCCGTGAAGGTTACCCTGGCATGGGGAGAAGAGTCACGCACTGTGACAATTGATAAACCCGGAAGCTCGTATGCGGCTTACCCTTTGGAATTTCGTTCCGGTGAACTGACTCATAACGCATCTCTTGCGATAGAACCTGAGGGTAACGGCAAAGTCTGGGTTGGCACCGCCAGCCTGATGCCTTCTGACAACATTGAAGGATTCCGTTCTGATGTGATGGCACTTCTGAAGGAGCTCAATGCTCCTGTCTACCGCTGGCCCGGAGGCAACTTCGTCAGCGGTTACGACTGGAAGGACGGGATAGGAGACCGTGACCGCAGGCCGCCGAGGAAGAACCCGGCATGGCAGGGAGTTGAACACAATGATGTCGGTATCCATGAGTTCATGGATTTCTGCAGGATACTGGGCACGGAGCCTTACATAGCCGTCAATGCCGGACTGGGTGACTCCCGTATGGCACGCGAGGAGGTTGAATACTGCAACGGTTCAGCCGAAACACCCATGGGCAAACTGAGGGCAGCCAACGGCAGTCCCGAACCATGGAATGTAAAATGGTGGTCCATCGGTAATGAGATGTACGGCGACTGGCAGCTCGGACATATGTCTACTGACGAGTTCGTGAAGAAGCACAATGCCTTCGCGGATGCGATGAAAAGCGTGGACCCGGACATCAAGCTTATTGCTGTTGGAGAACTGGGTGAATGGGACCGCATGGTGCTGGCAAACTGTTCTGAGAGCATGGATCTCATAAGTGAGCATTTCTATCGTCAGGACTGGCACGGGGGAGGACTAATGACGCACGTGAAGCAGATCCCCGATGCAATCAGGGAGAAGGCTGAAGCTCACCGACAGTACAGGAAGGAGATTCCGCAGCTGGAAGGAAAAGACATACGCATCTGCATGGACGAATGGAACTACTGGTACGGACCGCATATCTACGGTGAGCTTGGCACCCGTTATTTCATGCGCGATGCCATGGGTATTGCAGCAGGGCTGAATGAGTACTCGAGGCAGAGTGACATGGTCTTCATGGCCAACTATGCACAGACTGTAAACGTCATCGGGTGCATAAAGACCAACACAACCAGCTCGGTATTTGATGCCACCGGCCAGGTGCTTAAGCTCTACAGGCAGCAGTTCGGCACGGTGCCAGTCACTATCAGCGGGGAGACGAGGCCTCTTGATATTGCAGCCACACTGTCGGCTGACGGCAGCAAGCTTACCGTTTCAGTCGTCAATCCCACATGGGATGAAGTGAAGGTGCCACTCACGCTGCTCAACGGATCAGTTGCCGGCGAGGGTGAACACTGGCAGGTCACTGCCCCGGATGACATGGCCACCAACGAACCGGGACGCCCGGAGAATGTCAGGATAACCGGCCCGGCCAGCGTGCCGTCGGCCAGGGAACTGACGGTTGGCCCGGCAAGCATCAACATTTTTGTATTCAGTCTGAAGAACTGACAAACGTATTTTATACAATTTTTTTAAAACCAGGGAAATGAGAAAAAACAAAATCATGCTGATCCTGGCTGCCGCGATGGTGGCAGTCGTTCTGATTCCGTCATGCGCCACCGGCGGTGCCGGGAAGGCCGGGAAGGATAATCTTGCAGTACTTGCCAGATCCGCACAGGTCACACGCGGAGGGCAGAGGGAGATAAAGGAACTCAATGACGGACTTGTGCCGGACAGCGTTCCGGAGCAGATGAAACGCTGGATGTCCAATCCGAACAGGCAGCAGCAGAGGCAGTCAGGCCTTAATGTGATGAGGTATGAGTATGTATGGGAACAGCCTGTGACTATTGATGAGGCAGCCGTTTTCCTTTATGATTTTGAAAGCTTCGCGAAGCTGCCCCAGGCATACAGGTTCAAGTACTGGAACGGGGAAGAGTATGTTGACGTTGAGAATCCTTCAGGCCTTGGGCTGGAGAATGACACGTTCAACTACACCACATTTACTGAGGTGTCAACGACGAAGCTTATGCTTGAGGTTGATTCTGTGGAAAGGTTTCTCATGCCGGTGCTTGAGTGGCAGGTTTTCAAGCCTGAGAATGCCCCGGCTGTAGCGCCGGTTATCGCTGCCGGCGGTGACCGTATGGTGGTAACCGGAGGGAAGACCTGGCTCAGCGGTCTGATCAAGAGTGTTGATCCGCTGAAGAAAACCGTATGGACTGCCGAGGGGCCCGGTTCTGTAAAGTTTGAGAATGCGAAGAGTGATACAACCACCGCCACCTTCACGGTTCCCGGTGACTATGTGCTCACCCTCTCTGCCCAGGCAGGAAAGATGAAATCATCCTCCACACTTAAGGTAAGCGTTGTCAATCCTCCGGAAGAGAAGAGGCTTGACGTGGTCTACACCCGCAGGTACAAGATTGACAGTCCGCTCTGGAATGACCGCGCCAAGGCGCTGATAGTTGACTGGATACCTCATTGCATCGAAATGATAGAGCGCACTGACCTCGAGAGAGGCCAGGGCGGTATTGACAACTTCGTCGAGGCAGCAAAAGCACTTCGCGGTGAGCCTCACGGAAAACATCTCGGTTATGTCTTCTCGAATGCTTGGGTTCATCAGACAATTGAGTCGATGTGCATCGCACTTATGGTTGATCCGCAGGGCGACAAAGAGATTATGGCAGCACAGGAGAAGATGAAGAAGACCATGGAAAAATGGATCCCGATTGTTCTCTCAGCACAGGAGCCTGACGGCTATCTGCAGACTGCATTCACGCTTCGTGACACCACAAGGTGGAAGGAGAGATGGGCGCCGGAAACCAGGGGCAACCATGAGGGATATGTAGCCGGTTATTTCATTGAGTCAGCCATCAACCACTACACCCTCACGGAAGGTACTGACACGAGGCTGTATGATGCAGCCAAGAAGCTGTCTGACTGCTGGGTTGCAAACATTGGCACCGGCAAGAAGGCGTGGTATGACGGCCACCAGGAGATGGAGCAGGCACTCGTCCGCTTCGGCCGTTTTGTGAATGACATGGAAGGCAACGGACGTGGCGACAGCTACATACAGCTTGCCAAGTTCCTCCTTGACAACCGCAACGACGGTTCAGAGTATGATCAGAGCCATGTGCCGGTGCAGCAGCAGTATGAGGCTGTGGGCCATGCCGTAAGGGCGGTCTACAACTACTCCGGAATGGCTGACGTGGCAGCTGAAACCGGTGACACCGATTATCAGAGCGCGGTGATGTCACTGTGGGACAATATGGTCAACAAGAAGTATTATGTTACAGGCGGTGTCGGAAGCGGTGAGACCTCAGAAGGTTTCGGAGGCAACTATTCTCTTGGCAATAATGCCTACTGCGAGTCGTGCTCCAGCTGCGGGCTGATTTTCTTCCAGCACAAGATGAATATCGCCTATCACGATGCAAAATATGCGGATCTGTATGAGGAGACAATTTACAACGCACTCCTTGGTTCACTTGACCATGAGGGAAAGCATTTCTTCTATACAAACCCGCTGTCATCCAACCGTCTCCGTTCAGACTGGCATGTTTGCCCGTGCTGTGTGGGGAACATCCCGAGGACACTGTTGATGATCCCGACATGGACCTATGTTAAGAGCGATGACGGCATTTACGTCAACCTCTTCATCGGAAGCACAATCAATGTTGAGAAGGTTGCAGGCACCACAGTTGAGATGGTACAGAAGACCGACTATCCATGGAAGGGAGATGTCTCAATTACAGTCAATCCGGCCGAATTGAAGAAGTTCACCGTGTGGGTCAGGGTTCCCGACAGGGAGACCAGCGATCTGTATAAATCGACACCTGAGCTGAACACAATCAGCGCATTGGCCGTAAACGGCGAGGCGTTGACAGTTGAGGCCGACAGGGGGTATGTTCCCATCACCAGGGAATGGCAGAAGGGGGATGTGATCTCCTTTGTGATCCCGATGGAGGTACAGACCGTAACGGCGGATGAGAGGATTGTTGCTGACCGCGGCAGGATTGCGCTCAGGTACGGCCCGATGATCTATAATGTCGAGAAGGCTGACCAGCCCGATATCGATCAGCGCATCGGTGATGCGGCCCTTTCGACTGAATGGCGTAATGACATGTTTGGTGGCATTCTGACAATCAAAGGCAAATGGAGTGACGGCAGTGATCTGCTTGCCATACCCAATTACGCGAGGCTGAACAGGTCCATTGCACCTGATGCACCCAGGGAGGGTGAACAGGTAAGGGACTGGAGTCCGACATCGGTTGTATGGATCAATAAGGAGGCAAACTGATATGATGCTGGGAAGAATCATCAGCAGGGCTATAATCATCCTTTCACTTTCTGTGCTTGCCGGCGCTGCACTGCCTGTTTCAGGGCAGGACGGGGACGGGGGGAAGCAGGTGCTGCAGAGTGAAAGGATGAGGGCCCTCATCTCGGCCGGGGGGCTGGAGTCGGTGACCGACCCCCTGGACCGTTACCAGGCAGATATAGTGAACAGACGTGCCCCGTGGGGCAGGCTGAAAATTGTCTGGCGCACGGATGGCGGCGCCTGGACAGAGAGACCTGACAGCAGGCCAAATGTCATGACTGCAGAGGATGGATCGGTGGTGCTGAAATCCGATGATTCAGCTGATCCGGTAACGGTGACCCAGCGTTTTTCTCTTGCCGGTAATGCACTTGATTATGAGCTCGAGATAGGATCAAAATCATCAGATCCGGTTGAGATCGGTGATCTCGCTGTTTATCTGCCATGGAGCATATCGCGCAGCGAGAATCCGGATACAATCTTTGAAAAGAGCTTCACGAAACATCACTTTATCTCCGGCAACGGATCATTTCTCTATTTCACCAGGCCCTCGGGTGAGCCCCCGTACCTGATGATCCTTCCTGTGGAAGGTACCGGGATTGAGTACTTTGACGGTGGCAGGGGAGGATACAAGCTCTACATGCACTCTGCCGTGGCCGGAAACAGCGTTCCGAGCGGAACCTGGAGACTGCCCCATACCTCGGTGATTCTTGGAGGTGAATCCGGCCCCGCGGCGCTGAAATACCGCTTTCGCATAGCCTGGGCTGACAGCTGGGACATGATGCGGCAACTGCTCTATGACGAGGGACTCTTTGACATCAGGGTGGTTCCGGGGATGACCCTGCCGACAGACCTCAGGGCTAAGTTTTCGCTGCACACAAGGAACAGTATTGATTCCGTAGTGCCGGAGTACCCTGCACAGACGGAGATCACCTACATCGGGGAGAAGGTTCCGGGGCATCATATCTATGAGGTGAGTTTCCGGAAGCTTGGTGAGAATATGCTGACGGTTCATTATGGCAGTGGTCTGAAGACATACCTGGAGTTCTTCTCCACTGAACCGCTGGAGACACTGGTGAAGAAGAGAAGCTCCTTCATCGTAAACAGCACGCAGCACCGTGACACCACCAAATGGTACAACGGCCTCTTCTCGGCATATGATATGAAGAACGGGGTTCTCCGGGGTCCTGATGATACTGACGGCTTTGACGGCTGGTGGGGCTACGTACTGGCATGTGATGATCCGGGCCTTTGCAAGGCGCCGTATGTGGCAGCCAAGAACGTCTATTTCCCTGATCAGAAGGAGATTGATGGGGTAGAGTATTACCTTGAATACTTCGTCTGGAACGGTTTGCAGAGGACTGACAAGGATGATCCGTACCCTTACGGCATCTACGGAGTACCCAACTGGAAGGTAGCGCGTGACCCGGCGGAAAGGGCCAAGATAAGGAGCTCCAATCTTGACAAGATGAAGATATGGAGGTCATATGACTATCCCCATATTACCATGCTTTACTATCATATG
This sequence comes from Bacteroidales bacterium, assembly GCA_034002785.1. Classification (GTDB taxonomy): domain Bacteria; phylum Bacteroidota; class Bacteroidia; order Bacteroidales; family VadinHA17; genus SR-FBR-E99. Next base: position 24,269 of record JAVEZX010000017.1, on the reverse strand, counting down.
TACCAGATAGCCAAAATGTATCCTGACAAGGTTCATTATCTTGACGCTGCCGGATACCTTGAACGTGCATGGCAGACGGCAAGGGCTTACTTTATCTATCCGTATGAGATCCTGCCCTGGTATGAGACATACAAATGGGGCTGCTATAATGAGCTTGTGATAGAAAACCTGATTGCCGACCTTGAGAAGGAAGGGCGCAGGAATGAGGCAGACTGGCTCAGGGCTGAGTATGAGAAGAAGGTCAAGTATTTCGTTTATGACGACAAGTATCCCTTCAGGTCTGAGTATGCCATTGACCGTACAGCCTTTGAATCGTCATATGCCTTTGCGAAGTACGGCTCTCTCACTGAGATGCAGCCTGACAGTAACCTGTGGTATGACAAGAATGACAGTGTATGGTATTCCCATCCGTCGGTGAGCAGGAAGGACGCAAGGGACTTCATGGAGCGTCAGCACTATGCCGGCCTGGCAGTCCGCGGATGGTTGGAAGCGAAATATTTTCTCCTCGGCAGCGATTTTACCTACAGTTCTGACAATCATTGCCTGAGCTATATGGCCAGGATGGGCGGATGGTCAATCCTCGACTACGCGATCAGGTTTGCTGAGAAGCCATATGACTGGCTCCAGCTGGGATATGCTTCATACCTTGCTCCATACGCGCTGATGAACACGGGCACTGAGGAGTCCGGTTACGGATACTGGTTCCCGGGCAAAGAGAACGACGGTGCCATGGGTTGGGCCTTCATGGAGTCGAAGACCGGCCATGCATGGATACGGAAGGATATTGATCGCGGTGCATGGTTCTATGACGGCGAGGCGGATCTTGGGAACGGCGCCATCTTCAGAACGGCGCAGACAGTCCTGACTGACGATCCTCTCTTCGGGTGGATAGCCTATGGCGGAACGCTGAACAGAAGCAGGAAGGCGAATAATGTCATACCGCGTGACGGCGTCAGGTCCCGTTTCTCGGCTGTGACGGCCGGGCCAAGGTTTACCGTGGAGATGGAGCGTGACGGCTTCGCCGAAGGCAAGGAGATCTCGGTTAACAGGTCCCTGAAAAAGATGAGCTTCACCATTGAGAACCGGTCAGGTGACAGTCATGAGACAACGCTCGGCATTACGTCAAATGCCATCGTAAAAGTGAAGATTGACGGTAAGAGGATTAAAATGTCTGAGGAGAAGGCCGGGACCATGTTTTTTGCCCTGCCGGTCTCATCAGAAAATCATTCAGTGAAGGTCCGTCTCAGACACCGGCGGAATGCTGTCTGACTATAAACATATTAGTAATTGCAGATGAAACCTGAACTTACGAAGCCGGTGACCGGCATGGTGCAGATGAGATGGTACGCGGGAAGGATGATGATTCTCCTCTCCCTGTTGCTGGCTCTTTCCCTCTCTTCATGCGGGGAGAAGCCTGTTGAGGAGGCCATGCTGGTCATTTCGGCAAGTGAGTTGTCTGCACCGGCGGAGGGGGGAGAGGTAACGGTTCAGATCACCTCTGACCAGAAGTGGAGCATTGTCTCCATCGACCAGCTGTGGGTAAATGCCGCCATACTTGGCGGGGTCCCGGGGGTGCCTGTAAATGTGAAGTTCACCTTCGACAAAAACAGTACATCCGTCGCCCGCACTGCCAGGGTGGCTGTCGTATCAGGAGCAACCAGGGAGACGATCACAATAGTACAGACAGCCGGGTTTGATCCGGCATCAGTTGATATCAGCAAGATTTATATCCCGCTGGAGATGAGAAGTATGGATCTGACCAAGAGCTCCAGTACCTGGTATTACGGGCGCAGTAAACAGTCTGAACACTTCATCGTCTTCTGGGGCAAGGGGTATGATGAGTACGGTTTTATAACGCCTACTACTCATCCTGACCCTGTATACCGGGTTGATATTGATGATCTTCTCGCGAAGGCGGAAGAGTTCTGGGACATCAATGTGGACGTACTGAAGTTCATTACCCCGGGAAACTCGAAGACTGACCGGCACAAGATGATGATATTCCTCCTGTACCAGACCGACTGGCTGGCAACAGGCGCCGGTTATGACAACACAATCGGGGCGCTGTGGGTCAGTCCTTCAACCTGTCACCCCGTGGGCTCCACCATTGCTCACGAGATAGGCCACAGCTTTCAGTACCAGGTTAACTGTGACCTTGGAGGCAATGCCGGGTGGAGATACGGATTCGGAGGCAACGGAGGTAACGGTTACTGGGAGCAGTGTGCCCAGTGGCAGGCTTACCAGAGTTATCCGGCGGAGGCGTTTAACTCATATAATTTCAATGTTTACATAGACAATTGTCATCGCTCCACCTTTAATGAGTTTCAGCGTTATGCCAGCTACTTTATAAATTATTACTGGGCTGACCGTCAAGGCATTGACTTTATCGGCCGTCTCTGGAGGGAGTCAGGTGCCAATGGCCCTGAGGACCCGGCCCAGGCCTACATGCGTATAACCGGCATAACACTGGAACAGTACAATGATGAGCAGTTTGACTATGCGCGTCGTATGGTCACATGGGATCTGGATGCATTGCGTTCGGCGGGCAGCAGCAGGATTGGCTCTCACAGCTGTGCCCTGAACAAGGCTGCCGACGGTTTTCGGCAGATAGCACCGGAAGACTGTATTGAGAACCATGGTTACAATGTAATCAGGCTCAAGGTGCCTGAGGCGGGAACGGTGATGACCGCCACGTTCGAGGGGATTGCCGGGGCGCCGGGTTACAGATCGATAAATGCAGCAGCAGCAGGATGGCGATATGGTTATGTTGCCCTTCTCGGTAACGGCACCAGGGTTTACAGCGATATGTTCTCAGCTTCATCAGGAACGGCTTCGTTTACAGCACCTGCAGGCTGCACTGACCTCTGGTTCGTTGTAAGCGGAGCCCCGACAACATATTGGATGCACGGATGGGACGAGGATGAGTCAAACGATGAGCAGTGGCCATATAAGGTAAAGTTTGACGGGACGGGGATCTATGGGCTGCTCGATTTCACTCCCGAAGACCAGCCGCACGACACGGCATTCGTATATAATATTTCTTTCAGGAGAGATGCCACAGGATACACCGGCACCACTGTTACTGTTGATCTCATGAAACTATGTTATGCCTTTGTCATGACCGGGCCTGAGATCATCACAAACCTTGGCCAGCCCTCCTCGGATAAGAAGATTAAGTTCTACGGTGTCAACAGTGACGGCAGCCTCGCTCCGGCAGCAACTGCCAGGGACTATGGTCACTGGTTTAACGCCTCTGGCGATGTGTGCGCTTTTGACGCGGGAACGGAAGGGGCCAACAGGATCTTCTCCGAGTTTAGTGAATCCGGCTTTGTATTCTCACTGGGTCAGCATCCGGGCCGATGCAAAGCCGGTGAAGTGTATAAGATAAAGCAGGCTATGGTTTATTCGCCGGAGGCAGGGAAAAAGTATACTGCAACTTTTGAGTTCAATATCACGATTACCCCTTGACCAGGAAGACGCCAAATGGATTTTTGTTTGTATTTTTAGGCAAACATAACCTACAGCCTGTGAAAAACAATCTTAGAATGACAGCGACAGCATTTCTGGTACTGATCGCTATGGCTGCACCTGCCCAGAAGGGTGGTGAGTCTGCAAAGGCAAACCTGATAATTGAAACAGACCTTGGCACTGAGACGATCAGTCGCCATATCTACGGTCATTTTTCCGAGCACCTGGGGCGTTGCATCTACGGCGGCTACTGGGTAGGAGAGGAGAGTTCCATTGTTAATACCAGAGGCATTCGCAATGATGTTGTTGACGCGTTGAAGAAGACACACATACCCAACCTGAGATGGCCGGGTGGCTGCTTCGCCGATGAGTATCACTGGATGGATGGCATCGGTCCGCGCGACAAGAGGCCTAAAATGGTCAACACGCACTGGGGTGGTGTAACCGAAGACAACAGCTTCGGAACACATGAATTCCTGGATCTGTGTGAACAGCTCAATGCTGAACCGGTTATATGTGGTAATGTGGGCAGCGGTTCTGTTGAAGAGATGTCAAAATGGGTCGAGTATATCAACTTTGACGGAGTGAGCCCGATGGCTGACCTTCGCCGCAGTAACGGCAGGGAGAAGCCTTGGAATGTTAAGTACTGGGGTGTTGGCAATGAAAACTGGGGCTGCGGAGGCAACATGACAGCTGACTTCTACGCTGATCAGTACAGGAGATATGCCACCTATGCCCGGGATTACGGCGATAACCGCCTGATGAAGGTGGCCGGCGGGGCCAATTCTACTGATTACAACTGGACCGAGACACTGATGCGCGATATTCCTCACTGGATGATGTGGGGTATTTCACTGCACTACTATACAACTAACTGGAACAATAAGGGTTCAGCGACAATATTCACCGAGAAGGAGTATTTTGAAACGGTGGAGCGCTGCCTGAATGTGGAGAAGGCTCTTGACAGGCATATAACAATCATGGACAGGTATGATCCTGCCCGGCGCGTTGCCCTGGTTGTTGATGAGTGGGGTACATGGTGGGATGTGGAACCCGGCACCAATCCCGGCTTCCTGTACCAGCAGAACACAATGCGCGATGCCATCGTCGCAGGTCTCTCGCTGAACTATTTCAACGAGCGCTGCGAAAGGGTAAAGATGGCTAACATCGCCCAGACAGTAAACGTGCTGCAGTCGCTTATACTCACTGACGGCGACAGAATGCTGCTGACACCGACCTACCATGTGTTCGAGATGTACAAGGTTCACCATGATGCCACTCTTCTTCCGCTGCACCTCAACTGCGGCAACTACTCCCTGGACGGGAGGGAAGTGCCGTCGCTGAGCGCTTCTGCTTCAAGGGATGCGAAGGGTGCCGTGAACATCTCACTGGTTAACGTAGACCCTTCGAAGGAGTCGGAAATACTTATTGATCTTCGCGGCGGAGAATTTACCGGGGTAACGGGAAGAATCCTCAGTGGTACCGAACTGAATTCACACAACACCTTCGAAAGGAGTGAGACGGTCCGCCCGGTGCCTTTTACAGGGGCCCGGCTGAAGAAGAATATTCTCAGCCTCAAAGTACCGCCTGCATCGGTGGTGTTGCTGACGGTAAACTGAGATGTTTAAGCGGCAGAATTGATTATGCTAAAACGTATATTTGCTCATATATTACATTAAAGGAAATGAAAAGAGAACGACTCATTCTACTAACAGCAGTGGCGCTTGCCGTGATTGGCCTGGGCTCATGCGGAAACAACAAGTCAAAAGAGATGGTAACTACTGAAAATTTCGGTTCATTTGAAGGAAAGGATGTATCCCTGTACACCCTGAAAAACAAACAGGGCGATGTTATTAAACTTACCAACTACGGGGCAGCCATCGTGGAGGTCAGTGTGCCTGACCGTGACGGCAACAGGGCCAATGTGACATTCGGCTATGACAATCTCGAAGGTTATCTTAAGGGTGATCCCTACTTTGGCAAGGTCGTCGGACAATATGCCAATCGCATTGCACGTGGTAAGTTCACGCTTGACAGTGTTGAATACACCCTCGCCATAAATAATGCACCCAATGCTCTTCACGGAGGCCCCACAGGATGGCACAGCAGGGTATGGACCGCAGAGGTTCTGAAGGGCACAGATTTTCCCGCGGTGAAATTCACCTACAGCAAGCCTGACATGGAAGAGGGCTTCCCGGGCAATGTGGTTGCCGAGGTTGTCTATACCTGGACCGATTCCAACGAGATTATAATGGATTACAAGGTCACCACCGACCGCAGGACTGTCATCAACATTACCAACCATGCGTACTTCAACCTGCACGGAGCAGGTGTGGGTGACATCCTGGATCATGAAGCTGTTATCCTGGCATCAGCTTTTACCCCGGTTGACTCTACGCTCATCCCCACCGGGGAGCTTAGGCCGGTTGAAGGAACACCGTTTGACTTCCGTACTCCTCACCTGATTGGCGAGAGGATTGGCGAAGCATATGATCAGCTCATTCTTGGCGGTGGTTATGACCACAACTATGTACTTGACAATCTCAAGGAGGTTGATGCCGAGGTGTATGATCCTTCTACCGGAAGGGTTATCCAGGTGATCACTGACCAGCCTGGCGTACAGCTCTATACCGGCAATTTCCTTGACGGCACCCAGACCGGCCGCGGCGGCAAGGTCTACCAGTACCGTTCGGGTTTCTGCCTTGAGACACAGCGTTATCCTGACAGCCCCAACCAGGCATCATTCCCGACGGTTGTACTGACCCCGGAGGAACCGTTCCTCTCCAGCACCACTTTCAGGTTTGGAGTGAGGTAGTTTCTCCTACAGGCAATATCCAATAATTGCAGATTTCTGCATCACTATTGCCTATTGCCTACTGCCTACTCCCTGATCTTGATACTTCGGAACCAGACCTCATTGCCGTGATCCTGCAGCAGGATGTGGCCCTGTTCTGCTTCACCGAAGCCGGGGAAATCCTTGTACTTGCTCTCCTTAACCAGCTGCCGGTAGGCCTCGCTGCCACGCTCATATTCAAGAACCTTGAACCCGTTGAGCCAGTGTTCCACATGTCCGTTGATTGATACAATATGTGCCGCATTCCATTGCCCCACACCGTTAAACCGCTTGTTGGCAGCCGGAATGAGATCATATAGCGAGGAGACAGTCCTGTTACCGTCACGGCCCATTTTTGCATCCGGATGCCGCTGATCATCGAGGATCTGATATTCCAGTCCGATGGCTGAACCTGTGGTGGCATAATTTTCAGTAACGAAATATTTAACTCCGCTGTTGGCTCCTTCGGTGATCATGAACTCGAAAGACAGGTCGAAATTCCCGTACTGGTCAACGGTGACAATGTCGCCGCCGCCTTTTGATTCGGCACCTCCCGATGCAAGCACTTTGAGGCACCCGTTTTCAATTACCCATCCTGCCTCCGGGAAAGCATCTTTGTGAGCGCCTCGCCATCCGGCTGAGGTGGAGCCGTCGAACAGCAGCTTCCAGCCGTCAATCACCTCTCTGTCAGTCAGAGTGTTAGGGATGAAGTTAGCCTGATATATTGCAACAGAGTCTGCATTTTTGTATTTATCGAGATTCTCAGTAACTATCCTGATATTCTTCCACATCACCCGGGTACCAGCCAGATCATCGCGTACGGCATGCACCTGGAATCCGATAAAGCCCGATGCATCTGCATCGTCAACCAGGTCGGCAACAGGGACATCGTTGATCCAGGTCCGGATTCGGTTGCCGATAGCCTCTACGTGATAGCTGTTCCAGCCATGACTGTCGAATGACTTCACGGCAGCCTGGTTATTCGGAGTTACCGGGTATAGCCATCCTCTCCTGGCTTCATCATAGATACCTCCGCTCCAGCCTCTGTCGGTAGGGTCTATCTCGATCTGGTACCCGTACACAAGCACCTTCCCGTCATTTTCAGAGCTGTGGCTTCTGACCTGGACCCCCGAGTTAAGGAGGGTGTCAACCTTCACATCAAACTCGAGTATAAAGTCGGAATACTCTTCAGTGGTGCACATGAAACTGTTTGGCGTACCGGGGGTTGATATACCCACCATCACTCCATCCTCGACAATATATTTTGCTTCTCCGCCCCTCTGGACGAAGCCGGTGAAGTCCTTACCGTTAAAAAGCTCCTGCCAGTCGGTTTTCGTACATCCGGCAAATGTCAGCGCTGCTGAGAGTAACAGAAGAGTTAGTTTCGATTTCATTGTGATATGCTGTAAGATTAATATTCAGGGAATTTCCAGGGTGCATTGTAGTAAGGTCTGACAAGGGCATTGGCTTCATCCTCCAGGAATTTGCCAGAGGCATTATCCCATCCGAGAGGTTTGCCAAGCCTGCATGATACGTTTGCCAGGTGGGTCATCTTTGCCACCTGTGCCCCGATTGCAACATCGGCATTCGGCAGCTTGCGGGTAGTCATGCAGTCGAGGAAGTTTGCCACATGTGCAGCCAGACCTCCTCCGGCGACAGCCTGTCCCTCAACGGTTTCCGATTTTGTCTGCAGGGGCACCGGTTCCATCCGGGGTGCCGAATCAACTTCGGGTATCACCTCCCATCCATTGCGGTCGAGCACCAGTGTGCCGTTCTCGCCAAGGAATGCCAGCCCGTGTTCGCGCCCGTATGGTCCGTCCTTGATACCGCATGCATGGTCCCAGCTGATTGTGAAATCATCATAGACATATGAAGCCAGGAGCGTGTCAGGGGTCTCCATCGCATCGGTCGGGTATGCAAATTTGCCACCCGCTGTGTAAACGGCCTTCGGAAGGTCAGCCTTCATGCCCAGAAGGGCATAGTCGAGAAGGTGCACACCCCAGTCAGACATCAGTCCTCCGGCATAATCCCAGAAGTATCTGAAGTTATAGTGGAACCGGTTCGGGTTGAAAGTCCGGTGCCTTGCCGGGCCGAGCCACATCTCATAGTCCACTCCGGGTGGCACGGGGCCGTCAGGCTGAACGGGAAGGGTTTTCTTCCAGATCATGTAAGCCCACACCTTAACGGTTCTTATTCGTCCAAGTTTGCCTGAATGGATAAATGCCACCGCATCCTGCCAGTGCGGGTCACTGCGTTGCCACTGGCCGGTCTGCACAACGCGTTTATGTTTGCGGGCAGCCCTTACCATGGCGTCACACTCGGCTATGGAGTTGGCAAGCGGTTTCTCGCAATAGACATCCTTGCCTGCCTCCATGGCGGCGATTGCCTGCAGGCAGTGCCAGTGATCAGGGGTTGCCACAATGACGGCATCAACATCCCTGTTGTCCATCACTCTCCGCCAGTCCTTAACAAGCTGAGGGGGCTTTTCCCCGACAATCTTTTCAACATCAGATGCTCTTTTGTTCAGCCACTCATCATCGATGTCACAGATTGAAACGCACTGCACCTGCGGAAACTTCAGGAATGTCTCCAGGTTTGACCAGCCCATGTTCCGGCCTCCGATCAGCGCCACACGTATCCTGTCTGAAGGTGCGGTTATTCTGCCCGGCATGGCGAAGGCGGATGTCACGGACCCCAAACCTGCCAGTCCGGCTGAAGCCAGAATGCTGTTTTTTACGAAATTTCTTCTGTTGCTCATGATCTGATTACTCTGTTACCTCTGATAGTTTTGTCACTCTTTTTCAAATGTAATAAATCAATTCCTCATTAGACAAAAAAAGTATCCTCCGCAGATGCGGGAGGATACTTTGTTCCCAGTTGCCCGGACCTGCAGGCAGGTCAGCTGTTTGTGCCAGCCCGGACCGGCGGGCAGCTCTTCTAGTCTGTAACTTTCAGGGTGATCACCGCAGGTTTGGTGCTGACCGGTATAACGTACGTACCACGTTCATTCTGTTTCAGGCGGCCAGTTCCATACTTCAGTGCATTGTCCTCCCTGGACGGAGTGCTGATACGGAGGAGCGCCTCGGGCGACCAGCTTTCGCCCTTTGCTATCACCAGCTTCACGGCCCCCGTGGCAGTATTGTATGACACACTGTTCAGCTTGCCCGCATCCAGTGTGACCCAGAGGCCTGTTGGCGCCAGGTAAAATCTTGATCTTGCTGCGGTTGTCAGGTCGACTGTAACCCAATGGCCCTTAACGTAAGTATTACCTCCGAACGACAACCAGCCAAAATCGTCGCTCTTGACGAGATAGGTTGAGCTATTTATCGCATAGCCCAGGAAACCGCTGCCGTAGTCGCCTGAGATGCCGTCGTTCTTAAGTGTTTGAGGGAAGGAGTGGAATGCCGCAGGGGCGAAACCATCCTGTGTTATATTCGAGATTGCGCCCATCACGCCACCGTATCCCACGCGAAGAAGGTACAGGTCCGACGGGTTTTCACGGTACTGGTTAAGCACCGGGATGGAGTTCAGGGCCGAACCGTAGTGGTGGATCATCCGCTCGAAGCGTGAGAGTTTGCCGGCGAAGAGGAAATCCCAGAATCGCCTTGCGTTGCCGTTGTAAGCCCAGTGAGGGACGGTTGGCATATAGGCAAGGATGGCATTGAGGGTGACCGTGGCCTTCTCGTCCAGACCGAAGTATTTTGCCCACATGTAAACCTCCTCCTGGCCGGTGGAGTCCCAGGGCATCTCGCTTCCGAAGGGATACTTCAGCTTCATCCATACATCCACCCGGGCTTTCATTGCCGCCTCGAGGTCTGCGGCCATCTTCGTCATTCCCTCCGCCTTCAGGTCGTTGAGGATGAGGATGAAGACAGTGCCCTCCATCTGTCCGAACTGTGCGTAGTGCGGTGCATGTTTTATCATCGCCATCGAGGTGTGGAAGGCGTTCTCAAGGTACCACTGCCACTCCTGCTGTGTCACCAAACCCTGGTAATTTCTTGCCAGACGGTACATCACCCAGTGAGCTGCCGCCACATGAGGATAGTTGTATGATCTGCTGACCGAGTTGGTCTCCTTCGTGTTCCATGACGGGAAGTTGCCATTGGGAGCCCACCGTATATCCTTATCATAGGTGCCTTCCGGCATCGATTCAGGTTCATAGTAATAGAGGCTTTTTCTGACTCCGTACTTCAGATCACCCTCATTGTACTGTATACCGCCCCAGAGTGTCTGGTTGACAAAGTCTTCCATCTTACTGACCTCTTCAGGGTCCGGCATTATGAGCTGCTTCATGATTGCGCCGAGCCAGCTTCCTGCGCCAGCCTCATCGCTCAGTCCGGCCACCCATACGCGCCTGTCCTGCCTGACCTGTGCCTTCTTCTCGTAGTCGTATGTGATCACTGACGGTGCCCTGCCGAAGGGGTCATTCTCTACATCGAACCACTGCTCTGTTGTAAGAAAGTTGCCGTAGGAGGCAACCACCCGGCTCTCCGGTTCAATTATTTTGTAATTGACTGTCTGCTCAAGGCCGTCTTCGTATGTGATTGTCAGCCTGGCTCTTCCCCATGACTTGCCATTGATCTCATATTGACGCCATCCTTTGGCGTTGAGGCCGGCATCCCTGATGTCAAGAGCTCCTTCGGGCTCCACCTTCATCGCTTTTACCGCCTTGCCGTAACGAAGGAAGAGCTTTGCGTTCACATCCTGGGGAAGCACATATCCAGGGATGCCCACTGCAACAGGCCTGCCAGCCGATGCCAGGGCATTTTCGATATCCCGGACTGATCCGGCAAGGATGAATTTTACGCCGTAAGAAACGGTCTCACCCGGGGAGAGAATCTCAGATGTAGGGTTGTTCCACTGCTCAGCATCCTTCCAGTCAGTCTCTGCATAAGACTTCGTATGAACCATCCATTCATGGAGACCTTCGTAGGTGTAGCCTGCCGGAAGAGGGTCATCAGATAATGGGCGCCACGCCTCGAAGGGGGTCTTTCCGTAAGGTACGGCAACCAATGCTTTCCCTTCGCCGTGCAGCCTCACCACCTGGAGGTAACCTGCATCGGCACCGATATACGGATCAAAGAATACGCTTTCAGAATGAGCCTGGTCTAGTGATTTTCCGTTGGAGTTGTTGTTGAACACCATTGGAATACCAAGTGCTCCTATCTCAACGGGTAACTGTGAGCTGTTTGTGAGAACGAACCTGAGAACGAGGCTGGCGCCTTCCTTCTCCCAGTATCTTACTACCCGTAGAGGGATGGAGTCGGGCAGGGTGGCAGCCAGATTGGCGGCCAGCAGTGTCTCCGGAGCCGTGGAAGTGATAAGTTCTACGTCCTTGCGGTTACGGGCGGTGGAATAGTATTCCCATTCACCGTTGCCGCTGCGAAGTCCTATATTAATGTCGCCAAGGTGATAAAACCGGTTGGACGCCCTCTCCTCAAGCCTGTCGCCAGGGGTGAAGTCAAAGGCCTCCGAATCATTTGTCTTAAGGAAGGCGGCCGTCTGGGTAGCGTTCAGCACCCCGAGTCTGAAATCAGCCGTCTCAAATTCCTTTGTCCCTTTGTCGAGTCCGATCACCGGCGGACGTGGCGCACGCCTCTCCCCGGATCTCTGGGCTTCAGTTTTCAGCGGAAAAATCATTGCCGCCGCCATCAGTATGACCGTTACCGGTCCTGCAATAGTTCTCATATTCTTTGATTTTGAGTTTATCCTTGTCTGTTCCTTTTCACACTGTCTCGTAAAAGACTCGTAAAGTGTCTAATATACACTAATATTATTAAACACACGTATGTTCCAGTCAAATTAACAATACGGATGGAGGAAGGTTCTGAAATCAGGAAGAAGGCCTGGATGACTGAACGCTGTATCGCTTACGGGGATGAGGCTCTGCTGCGGGGAAGAAGGTTCCGGTCTTCATCTGGCAGATGTAAACTTCATGTATGATTGTGTGCGGGCAGTATGATCAAATCCAATTAGTGATATCTTAGCCGTAAATTCTTCCTGCAGAGTATGAAAAGAGTGTCAGTCTTCCTGTTTGCGGCGCTGGCCGCCATTACGTCAAATGCACAGCAATATCCGTTCCTTGATACAGGGCTCTCATTCGAGAGGAGGGTTGATGACCTGGTTTCCAGGATGACAGTTGAGGAGAAGGCCGGGCAATTGCTCTATACTGCCCCTGCAATTCCGCGACTGGGTGTGCCTGAGTACAACTGGTGGAACGAGGCTCTGCACGGAGTGGCACGTGCCGGACATGCAACCGTTTTCCCGCAGTCGATCACAATTGCCAACAGCTGGGATGAGAAACTGATGCTGGATGTTGCCAATGCCATCTCGGATGAGGCCAGGGCGAAGCATCATGAGTTTGTAAGGAGAGGTGACCGTGGCATCTACCACGGACTGACCTTCTGGTCGCCCAACATAAATATCTTCCGTGATCCGCGATGGGGCCGGGGGCAGGAGACCTACGGGGAGGATCCCTATCTCACCGGCCGCCTGGGGTTGAGATTTGTGCAGGGGATGCAGGGTTCAGACCCGAAATATTTCAAGACAATCGCAACAGCGAAGCACTATGCAGTACATTCCGGTCCGGAGCCGATAAGGCATAAATTCAATGCCGTGGTTAGTGAGCGGGATCTGCGCGAAACATACCTTCCTGCATTCCGCACACTGGTGAAGGAAGGCGGTGTTTACTCGGTTATGGGCGCCTATAACCAGTTCCGTGGCCATCCCGCCTGCGCGAACGATGAACTTTACGGTATACTCAGGAACGAGTGGAGATTTGACGGTTATATTGTATCAGACTGCTGGGCGGTGTCCGACTTCTACAATTTTCAGGGGTATGCTGCCGGCCCTGCGGAGGCTGCCGCGATGGCGCTGAAGGCAGGCACCGATCTTGAGTGCGGGGTTGATTACCGGCATCTGATGGATGCCCTGAAGAGAGGCCTTTTAACAGAGGCAGATATTGATCGTGCAACACGGAGGGTGATGATGGCGCGATTCAGGCTGGGTATGTTTGACCCGGACAGCATAGTGGAGTTTGCAGGCATCCCTTACCAGGCAAACTGCTCTGACTATAACAGGTCACTGGCCAGGAAAGCTGCGCAGGAGTCTGTCGTACTGCTTAAGAACAGCAACGCCACGCTGCCGTTGAGCAGGGATATAAAATCAATCGCGGTTATAGGGCCAAATGCTGCCAGCCATGAGGTGCTTGTCGGCAATTACAACGGCATACCGAAGGACCCCGTGAGCCTGCTGGAGGGAATCAGGGCCAAGCTCACGCCGGAGACCGAGGTTCTCTATGCCGAAGGCAGCGACCTTGCCCCCGGAATTCACAATCTGGTCTCTATACCCTCGCGCTACTTCAGAACACCTGACGGCAGACAGGGAGTGGAAGGCTCCTATTATGCCTCGCGTGCCATGAAGGGGGAGCCTCTCTTTACCCGGACCGATGACATGATCGATTTCTACTGGGATAATGATTCACCTCATCCGCAGATGCCGGTAAATGATTTCGGGATTCACTGGGTGGCGGACCTGGTCCCCCCGGTGAGCGGAACATACTATATCGGCACATGGGGCTCTTCAGGCTATGAGATCATCCTTGAGGGCGACACGCTGCTTTCGTTTTACAATGACCACCATGCAGCTGTGAGGGGAGTCCCGATGGAGTTTACGGCCGGGAAGAAATACAGGATAGAGGTCTTATACCGGAATCATGGCGGTGATGCCGACATGGAACTGCTCTGGTGTATGCCTCGCATGGATATGATTGCGCAGGCTGTAAGGGCTGCCTCGTCGGCGGATGCAGTGGTTGTGGCGCTCGGACTCTCACCGAGGCTTGAAGGCGAAGAGATGAGTGTGAAGCTTGAAGGTTTTGAGGGAGGAGACCGCACCAGTCTCAGCCTCCCGGCAATCCAGGAAGAGCTGCTGGCAAGCCTGCTTGCCACCGGAAAGCCCGTTGTTGTAGTGCTGATGAACGGAAGTCCTGTTGCCTCTCAGCAGGCGTTTGAGAAAGCCTCCGCAGTGCTGCTGGCCGGATACCCGGGTACTGAAGGCGGCAGTGCCATTGCTGATGTACTCTTCGGCGATTACAATCCTGCCGGGCGTCTTCCGATGACTTACTACAGCTCGGTAGACCAGTTGCCTCCCTTTGAGGAGTATGATATGACAAACCGTACATACAGGTATTTCAGCGGCACACCACTATGGCCCTTCGGCTACGGGTTGAGCTACACATCGTTTGATTACTCTGATCTTGCTGTTCCGGAAAAAGTAACTGCCGGCGACGAGGTGACCGTTTCGGTTACCGTCACCAACACCGGGGTGATGGCAGGCGATGAAGTTGTACAGCTTTATCTGACCGATGAAAAAGCCTCCACACCTCGTCCGATCAGGCAGCTTGAGGGATTCAGCCGTGTAACACTCAAGCCGGGAGAGAGCCGGAGGGTGGAGTTTATCCTGAACCCGGAGCAGTTCTCGATGATCAACAGCCGGGACAGGAGAGTCATTGAGCCGGGGTGGTTCACAATCTCGGTGGGAGGCGGTCAGCCCGGCACGCCTGCTGAGCAGGAGGGTTGTACCAGGGTAATTGGGACCCGGATCAGGCTGACCGGAAAGGAAATGTCTGTCAAAGATTAAACAATAACCGAACTCTTTCCGTTTATCTGTTGTGACAGCTATAGAAGAAAACAAGAGAAAGACCGGGTGGGTGGTAATCCTGACCGCGGTGACAATGGTTGTCGAGATCATTGCCGGCTGGCTTACAGGTTCCATGGCCCTGCTGGCTGACGGTATACACATGGGCTCGCATGTGCTGGCAATCGGTCTCAGCTGGGCGGCGTACGTCCTGGTACAGCGGCTGTCTGCAAATCCGTCCTTTACAGGTAACCGGGAGAAGGTACTGACACTCGCGGGATATACCAGCGGCCTCATACTGCTCATATTCGCCGCAATGATCATCGTCGGCGCTGTCGGAAGGTTCATTAATCCCCGCGTAATCGAATACAGGGAGGCCATCATGATTGCCTTCGTCGGCCTGGGAGTAAATATTCTAAGCGCTTTCCTCCTCCATCATGACCATGACAAGGGAGATACGAACATCCGGGCAGCCTATCTGCATGTGCTTGCCGATGCTGTTACAAGCGTTGCTGCGATTGCAGGACTCACAGCTGCCATGATATGGGGCCTGCCGTACATAGATGCAATTGCTGCGCTTGTAAGTTCGGCGGTTATCATCCGGTGGTCAATTGGACTTCTCAGGGATGCCGGCCGGGATCTCATCTCATGAATCTCCTAAAAAATGTTAAATGTCAAAATCATGAGAAATATCATCATAAGCTCATCCTGTCAGCCTTAGATTTGCAGCTACCTAATTAGTGTATCTGTTACACTTCAGTCTTTGAGGGGTTTGTTTTAGACAAATACCGTACTATAAGACAGTTTAGGTTTTAGGGGTTATTTTTATACCGTCCCGGACAACCGGGACGGTTTCTTTTATATGCTGTTTGGTTCCAATAATTATCTTTGACGGCAGAAAAGGGTAATAATGCTTCCTCCTGATTTTCTTGAACGTATTCACAGGCAGTCATATATTGATGCAGATTCGCTTGCTGCGGCTCTTGAGGGGTCTTCAGTGACATCAGTCAGGGTCAACAGTCTCAAATGGACAGGTCCTGTTGAAAAATATCCCCGGGTGGAATGGGAGCCTGACGGGTATTATCTGCCTGACAGGCCGCTTTTCACGGCTGACCCGTTGTTTCATGCCGGGGTTTACTATCCACAGGAATCGTCAAGCATGTTTTCAGGGGAGGTGTTCAGGCAGCTCACTGCCGGCAGGAGCGGACTGAGGGTGCTTGATCTGTGCGGTGCTCCAGGTGGAAAGAGCACCCATCTGGCCCGGCTGATAGGCGATGATGGCGTCCTGGTGGCGAATGAGGTCATCCGGTCAAGGGCTGCTGTCCTGGCAGAGAATATTACCAAGTGGGGTACCGGCAATACTATTGTGACCAGTGCCGATCCCTCCCGTTTTTCGGCACTTCCCGGCTTCTTTGATGTAATTGTTACTGACGTGCCCTGTTCCGGAGAGGGTATGTTCCGCTCCCCTGCAGCTGTAAGGGAGTGGTCGATGCAGAACGCCAGGATGTGCAGTGAGAGGCAGCGAAGGATTGTTATGGAATCGTGGCCCGCGCTGCGTCCCGGCGGCCTGCTGATATATTCAACCTGCACTTTTAATCCTGCTGAGAATGAAGAGAATGTCACATGGTTCATTCAACAGGCCGGTGCCGAGTCACTCGCGGTTGAGCTCCCAGAATCCAGCCCTGTTGTTCCGGTACGAACGGGCGGTGCGATGGGTTACGGGTTTCACCCCGGAAGGGTAAAGGGAGAGGGATTTTTCATTGCTGCCATACGCAAGCCACAGGCGGCACGGCCTGATCAGGGTGGGAGTGATGGAGCAACATGGACTAAGGCTGAGAGGGGATTGCTATCCGGTCAGGGTCCGATACTGCGGAAGGGTAAAAAACAGGCAACCAGATCTTCATTGCAGGCCTTTGAAAGAAGTGAACCTGTTGCCCTGTTTGACCGAAGCAGGATGGTCATGCATGACGAGAGGATAATTGCCCTGGCAGCTGACAATGAGCTTTTCGGGTACATAGCGGAAAGGCTTCCGGTGGTAAAGCCGGGAACGATCATTGGTGAGATGAAGAACAATGTCCTTATCCCATCGCATGATCTTGCCATGTCTGTGAAGCTCAGGGATGGGGCCTGGCCCTGTCATGCACTGAGCGGAGAAGAGTCACTGGGCTATCTTCGCCTTGAGGCGCCGGCAGTGGCCGGTATGCCCCGTGGAAGGGTCCTGCTGACCTATAGGGGAGTGGCCCTCGGGTTTGCGAATAACCTTGGCACCAGGGTTAACAACGGCTACCCCCAGGCATGGAGGATTAGGATGGAGCGTGGAGACGCTGTTACGGAAATTTTGTAAATTACTTTTGTTGAACTAAACTTTCACAATAAAAAATTGTTCTTTTTGAAAAAGAAATAACCTTAATTTTATCAAAATAACAATATTCCTTATGAAGACAGACATCGAGATCGCTCAGAGTGCCGTTATTAAACCGGTTACAGAAATTGCCAGCAAACTGGGGCTCAACGAAGATGACCTGGAGCTGTACGGCAAGTACAAGGCCAAGCTCCCTCTATCGCTGATTGATGAGAAGAAGGCTGCAAAGGCAAAGCTGATCCTGGTGACGGCTATAACCCCTACACCGGCAGGTGAGGGTAAGACTACAACCTCCATCGGGCTTGCCCAGGGGCTCAACCTGCTTGGCAAGAGAGCCACGGTGGTTCTCAGGGAGCCCTCGCTCGGTCCTGTTTTCGGTATCAAGGGTGGTGCCGCCGGCGGCGGTTACTCACAGGTCATCCCGATGGAAGACATTAACCTTCATTTTACCGGTGACCTCTCTGCCGTGGAGAAAGCCCATAACCTGCTCTCCGCGATGATTGACAACAACATCCAGGCATCCGACAGCAATCTGTGTCTTGATCCCAGGACAATTGCCTGGAAGCGTGTGATGGACATGAATGACCGTGCATTGAGGGACATCGTCATAGGTCTTGGCGGTACCACCCAGGGAGTTCCCAGGGAGACGGGGTTCGATATTACTGCTGCCTCGGAGGTAATGGCTATCCTCTGTCTGTCAACCAGCATAAGCGACCTCAAGCAGCGTCTTGGCAATATTTTCATAGGGTACACATATGCAGGCAAGCCGGTCTTTGCGCGTGATCTCAGGGCACAGGGAGCCATGGCGGCGCTGCTCAAGGATGCACTCAAGCCCAACCTTGTCCAGACCCTTGAAGGCACTCCAGCCATTATTCACGGCGGACCCTTTGCAAACATCGCTCAGGGAACCAACTCGATACTTGCAACACGCATGGGATTGTCGCTGAGCGACTACGTTGTAACCGAGGCCGGTTTCGCCAGCGAGCTCGGAGCTGAAAAATTCTTCAACATTAAGTCGCAGGTCGGTAAGCTTAAGACAAACGCTGTTGTCATTGTTGCAACTATCAGGGCGCTCAAGTATCACGGCGGAGTCAAGCTCTCCGAGCTGGCAAATGAAAACCTCGAAGCGCTCAGTAAGGGCTTCGAGAACCTTGACAAGCACATCGAGAACATGCACTACTACGGTTTCAGACCGGTGGTGGCTGTGAACCGGTTCAGCTCGGATACCGATGCGGAGATCGAACTCCTGAGAAAATACTGTGATGAACATAACGTAAGGGTTGCTGTCAATACGGCATGGGCCGACGGTGGCAAGGGAGCCGTTGAACTGGCCAATGCTGTAATAGAGGCTACCGAGGCCTGTACCGACTGTTTCACTCCTCTTTACGATCTTTCATGGCCTCTGGAGAAGAAGATCGAGACAATTACCACGCTGATGTACGGCGCAAGGAATGTAGAATATACACTGGAGGCAAAGGATCAGCTGAAGAAAATTTCAGAGCTTGGGCTCGACAACCTTGCGGTGTGCATCGCCAAGACCCAGAAGTCGCTCTCTGATGACCAGGCGCGGCGCAACCGGCCCCGGGACTTTACAATCCGCATCCGTAAGGTGGAACTCTCTTCCGGAGCAGGCTTCATTGTACCGATAGCCGGATCCATCATGCGCATGCCCGGCCTGCCAACGGTTCCTTCGGCTGAAAAGATTGACATTGACGATAACGGACAGATAAGCGGCTTATTCTGATCAGCACTTTCCCGCAGATATCGGCAGCCATCCTGGCAGGAGGCAGAGCTTCGCGCTTCGGCGGAAGAAACAAGGCTCTGATTGAGGTGGAGGGTGTTCCGGTCATAAGCCGTACCTTAAGCATCCTTGAGCCGCTCTTCAGTGAGATAATCATTGCAGGCTGGCCGCCGGGTGACCCTCTGCCGCAAGGAGTGCGTGCCGTGACTGACAACTACCCAGGTATCGGGCCGCTGGCTGGCATAGAAGCTGCGCTGCGGGCATGCAGCTCTCCGTACCTCTTCGTCTTCGGGTGTGACATGCCATGGCTTTCCGGGGAGATAATAATCAGACAGGCTGATGATTTTCTAAGTACCCCGGCTGATATTCTTGCGGCCCGTATTGAGGGACTCTACGAGCCTTTACATTCTGTTTACAGCAAAAGCATTCAGCCTTCGCTGGCAGGTTACATCGAAGGCGGGGGCAGTCCGACCATCTTTGATTTTTACCCGAATGTGACAACGAGGCATTATGACCTCCCGGTAACGGAGGAGACCAGGAAAGCGCTTACAAACATCAACAGGCCTGAGGATATTATTCGCTGAATCTGATTTTATTCCTATTTTTGATCAGGACCTAAAGAATTCAGTCATGCGAAAGTATCTCGTTGTCATTGCCGTGGCATCAGCTCTTCTTGGATCATGCAGGAGCTATCATGATTACAGCAACACGGAGTGGAAAGACAAGGACCTGCCGGAGTGGGAGGACCTGACAGTGAACACTATAAATACCGAGGCGCCTCATGCAACCATGGTGAGCCACCCTGACGCCGGTTCTGCTGTTAAGGCGAAGTGGCGTGATTCTGAAAACGTGCTCTCCCTCGACGGGAAATGGAAGTTCAACTATTCGCCCAGACCCGCGGAACGCCCGTACTGGTTCTTCAGGAACGACTTTGACACCCGGGGGTGGGGTGAGATAACGGTTCCTTCAACATGGGAGCGGGAGGGATACGGAACAGCCTATTACGTCAACTCAGGTTATACTTTTCCTGTGAACCCCCCATTCATTGACCATTCTGATAATCCTGTAGGTTCATACAAACGCTCCTTCACAGTTCCTTCGGGATGGAAAGGAAAGGAGATCTTTCTGAACTTCGACGGCGTCAGTGCAGCTTTTTATGTATGGGTCAACGGCGAGCAGGTGGGGTACAGTGAGGACAGCAAGACAACCTCGGAATTCAATATCACTTCCTTCCTTAAGAAAAGGAAGAATGAGATTGCCGTGGAGGTCTACCGTTACAGTGACGGCAGTTATCTCGAATGCCAGGATTTCTGGCGACTCAGTGGCATACAGCGGTCAGTATGGCTTCATGCCAGGCCGAAGGCATATATCCGTGACTACTTTGCAAAAGCCACACTGGTCAATAACTATAAAGACGGCCTGTTCAGGCTGGAGGCAGAGCTTGCAAACAGTGACAGCCGTCCGGCAGACATCAGGCTTGAGGCCGGATTATTTGACGGAGATACCAAGATATTCGGCGGGACCAGGGAGGCCGAACGGGCAGACAGTCTTACAGTGGTGGAGTTAACGGCCGAGGTGCCGGATGTCAGGCCGTGGTCAGCAGAATCACCGTCGCTTTATACTCTCGTTCTTACCCTTGCTGACAGCAGGGGCAGGGTGCTTGAGACCATCTCATCGAGGATCGGATTCCGCACAGCGGAGGTGAAGGAGGGCCGGTTCATGGTCAATGGCCGCGCAGTACTTCTCAAGGGCACAAATATTCACGAGCATGACGCGGTCACCGGTCATACGATTGACGAGACTCTAATGCTCAGGGATATAAGGTTGATGAAGATGCATAACCTCAATGCCGTCCGCACCTCGCACTATCCTCAGCCGGAGCGTTTTTACGAGCTGTGCGACGAGTATGGAATCTATCTCATCGATGAGGCAAATATTGAGTCGCACGGGATAGGATACCATCCGGATATCACCCTGGCGCACAGGCCTGAGTGGCTCGCACAGCATTTGTTCAGGACGGTACGGATGGTTGAGCGTGACAAGAACCATCCTTCAATAATAACATGGTCTCTGGGCAATGAAGCGGGTGACGGTCAGAATTTCGTGGAAACATATAAATGGATCAAGGGGCGGGATGAGACCCGTCCTGTTCAGTATGAGAGAGCCGAGAAATCGACCCGTACAACTGAACGGCATACAGACATATGGTGTCCGATGTATCCCTCCATAGAGGCGATAGAGGCTTATGCCATGAAGGAGGGACAGCCGGGGTTTGACCGTCCTCTGATAATGTGCGAGTATGCTCATTCAATGGGTAACAGCACAGGGAACCTGCAGGACTACTGGGATGTGATAGAAAAGTACGGGTTGCTGCAGGGCGGTTTCATCTGGGACTGGGTTGACCAGGGCATGCTTGAGACCAGTGAGGAGGGAGAGGAGTTCTTTGCTTACGGGGGTGATTTCGGTGAGGTGGGCGCTCCAAGCGACGGAAACTTCTGCTGCAACGGGCTTGTGGGCCCTGACAGGATTCCTCATCCGGCGCTCAGCGAGGTGAAAAAGGTCTATCAGTACGTGGGATTCATCCCCTCCGATCTTGAGAAGGGACTGGTTACAATAGTCAATAAGTACGATTTTACGAATCTTTCCGCCTTCAGTATCAGCTGGGAAGTACTTGCAAACGGAGTCCTGTTCAGGTCGGGCCACCTCAACCAGCTCTCTCTCGAACCGGGTGATTCGGTCACTGTGGTGATACCGTACGGTGACATTAACCCTGCGCCGGGAACGGAATATCACCTCAATATGCATGTTACAAGAGCCGATGAATGGGGCATTGTCCCGCAGGATCACCAATATGCTTCCGAGCAGATGCTGCTTCCGTTCTTTGCCCCGGCCGGACCGGCGGAAGAGGGGAAGCTCACCCTTCTTGATGTCAGGACTGAAGGATCAGACCTTACAGTTGCCGGAGAGGATTTTGCTGTTGTGTTTGACATGACCGGTGGAACCATTAAATCTTACAAGGCCGGAGGAGAGGAACTGCTGATGTCAGGTCCTCGTCCCGATTTCTGGAGGGCTCCAACGGATAACGACTATGGCAACGGCATGCAAAGGCGCAATGCCCCGTGGCGTGAGGCCGGGAAGAATGCCGTGCTGAAGTCAGCTCATGTCAGCCAGCCGGGAATGGGAAGTGCAGGCGTGAAGTTTACTTTTGACATTCCGGGAGAAGGAGGGAAGAAGATTGCAGGGCTGATCACGGAATATTCTGTGGATGCCGCCGGTGCCGTGAATGTGATGTTTGATTTCGTGAAGACAGACCTGACCCTAGAGGAGATCCCGAGGGTGGGGATGCAGATGATCCTTCCTGCACGGTTTACCAACCTGTCATGGTTCGGACGCGGCCCGCACGAAAACTATGCCGACCGCAAGACCTCAGCCTTTGCGGGCCTGTACGAGAGTTCGGTAGCTGACCAGTATGTCCCGTACGTCAGGCCGCAGGAGAACGGGTACAAGACTGACACCAGGTGGCTCAGCATTACTGAAGGCAGCGGAAAGGGATTGCGTTTCGAGGGCCATCTGCTTTTCTCCTTTGCTGTGATGAACTATCTGCATGAGGATTTTGAATCTCCGGGCAGCCTGGCCGGATACAGGCCTGATGCAAAGCTGATCAACAGGCATATCAGCGATGTCGTACCGCGTGACCTTGTAAGGGTCAATATTGACTACGGCCAGATGGGCGTGGGAGGAGACAACTCATGGGGAGAGCGGACTCATCCACAGTATTGCCTGCTGGAGACAGGATACAGGTATTCATTCAGAATGGTGCCACTCAGATAGAGGCCCCCTGATGGCGACGGTCAGGTTGATGATCCTGTCCGTATGAGAGAATACGGCCTTCAAGATGGCCGGGCCCGTGTCTTATTCAGACCGTTACTTTTTTGCCGGTGATATCTCCACCATCAGCACGCTGTTGCTGCCGGTGATTATATTATCGACACTGTAACTCATTGGTTCGGCAAGAAACTTCCTGTCAGCAGTGACTACTGCCATTCCCCTGGCAGGAACGTTGATTGTTGCAGGTGCTCCTTCAGGTCCGCCCGACAGTTTCATGGGGATGTCAGATGAATTTACCAGTTCGAACTTTATTCTTTTCCCGTCATCCTTAAAAGGTGCACCTGCCTTCACAACCGATCTGAAGAGCGGTGCTGCGATCTCCTCAAGGGCAGCGAGGTTATCTCCGTACCAGACGGCGGTTCTGCGGTCAAACATCGCCTCCTTCAGGGATTCATGAGTGCGTTCCTTTGCAAACACAAGAGTCATGGGCCTGTGTGAGTATGCCGGAGCTGCATACTCTTCGCTGATGACTCCGTGCATGTCGCTGTTGCCCATCACTGCCAGGTTGTTGTCGCGGCACATGTCCATCACCAGGGGATAGTATTCCACATCGTTGAAATACTCTATTCCGTGGAGCCATCCTTTGGCTATCAGCTCGCGGTGTACATCATACATCCTGGGTATGCCGTCAGGCTGCTGGCTCTTCCATCCCGGGTGGTTCCACTGTATGAAAGCGCCCTGTGCCATGGCAGCCTCGATGACCTTCATGAAATCGTCCTTCACAAGTGAGTCCGGCTCGGTGATGAAGAGGGCGTTCAGGTGCCCGGGAGGCATGCTGCGGGTTATCTCGGTACCCTTGACGAGGATTATGTTATAATCGGCCGCGGTGTTACGGGCAATCTTCCATGCGGCACTGTGATCTATCGGAATGTACTGTTTATGCGGCTGGTATTCAATATGGTCCGTAATGGAGATAGCGTCGAGGCCGTCGCGCCATGCTTCGCCGACCCTCTGTGTGGGCCATACGTTGCCGTCCGAGAAGACTGTATGCATGTGGAAGTCGCATTTCAGTGTCACGTATCCGGGCAGTTCGGGAACGTTAAGCATTTTCCGCTGTGCCGAGATTGCCATTGTGCCCAGAAGCAGGGCGGTGATAAGGAGAAGTTTTGTTTTCATGTTAAAGTATTTGCGATTTGCGATGTTCGAATTAATCCACTATTGCCTATTGCCTATTGCCTGTTATTATTTCCCGCCGCATCCTTTCCCTTCAGGATCAGCCTGTCATAGAGATAGAGCAGCATGCTTGCTGCAACTGCAATTGCAGCGAAGAGCACCCACACCCTGGAGGGGTTGTATGTATCCCAGAGGTAGCGGGTAAGTTCCTGGGCGTTCATCCCGAAGAG
>JAVEZX010000016.1:0-36471 GCA_034002785.1 Bacteroidales bacterium | reverse complement strand
TTTCCGAAAGTCCCACCGGACCGGAAATGCACTTTGAAAAATCATCGTCAGTCAGATTATCTCCTCGAATAAGCAGCTTTCTGGTATCAAAGAAATAGTAGGCATCCTTGAATCTGTTACCGGACATAAAATCAAAATAGAGCATACTATCCAATTCAAGGTACCTGCTACCAAGAAAATCAGCTTTGAAGCCACTTATTGCGGTCATAAAATCAGCAAACTGGTATTTCATACCTTCTGGCCACTGCTTTGAACCCAGGTCAATATCGTACTTCAGGTGAAAATCCCCATCGCTGCAAACCTCATAAATCTTTGATGATGTCGCCTCTGAATAAAGGGCAGTATTAGAGTTTGTACCTTTCAATCCTCCGGTAAAATAAAAATACATTGGGAAAATTTTCTCCGGGTAGGGAAACAATTTAATATCAGTTTTCTTAGGCCCTATTATTCTAAGATTATAAGGTTCCTCATTAAAGTAATTGATGAAAAATGCATTGATTCCGTCCTCCATATGTGCAAACCGGAAGCATTGGAATCCTAATTTGACAGTATTAATGTAACGGCCATCTAAATCAAAAGTCTGCACACATTTGGATTCGGTGGAGAGAAGCAGAAGGTGTCCTGCTTTTCTGTCTATCTCAATATCATTTATACTTAATACCTCCCTGGGTCCGCGTCCTTGCAAGCCCAAACAGTATAAATATGTGCCTCGCAGATCAAAGACAAACACCCTGTTAAGATTATTCTCCAGTATGTATATCTTACCTTTTGCCTGTACAATTTTCGATATTTGTCCTAAAACAATTGAATCAGACGTTGCAAGTCTTATCAATTCAGGATTATCGCAAATCTCCTTAAAATACTGATTCGGTGATTTGTCACCAACACTGATATGAGTAACTGACAATTCCCCGGTCGGTTCCCTTTTATCACTATCCCTTGATTTACATGATATTGCAAGGGCTGAAATGATCAAAAACAGAACAAAAACCTTTTGATTCATAACCAAAGTAATACCAGACATTTATCCAATTGACTACATGATGTCTTTAACAAATCGGGTTTCCCAACTAAGATAACAAGAATTGACGATTTAGAACATAGATTTGGAATACATACTTGCCCGGCAGATGAGCATTCAGCGTAATATGAAATAGTTGTACAACTCCCTAATAAATGAAAAGTGTGGATAATAACCTCGCACATGCATCTGAAAGAAAAAAACAATTATGGGTGTTTCTGAGTTAAGAATAACTTCATTCAATCGCCGATCTTTAATAGCCAGTTTGTCTGCAGATTGATGATTACAGGCATAGAGAACGAAGATGCAATTGAGAATTTTAATTAGCCTCGTTAAATACCTTATCGAGGGAATATTCAACTATGATAGTATTATTATCTCGTATTTCCAGAGCATAAAAAATATGATTCCTCCAATCGATATCAAATGATATTGCAGGATATTCCAGTATCACCATTCTTAGTGGAGTCCCCTGCCAATCAAAACAAAACAGCTTTTTAGCACATTGTTCCTCAAGAGTTTGATTTTTACCCTTTTCAAAACGGTAGCCAATATATCCTGTCCAGAACTCATCCTTATCGGTGATCACATGATGGTAGGTTGTATAATGTGGCTGAGGTTTCAGCATGAAACCGGTCCCCACTGATTGAGCTTCCACGGAAATCTTCAGGCCCAAAGGACCCTGAAATCTTTTAAGAAGACCTTTCTCTATATCATACAGTTCGAAAAGATCAGTCTTTGAACACACCGCAGCGAAACGTTTTCCATCAGGCGTTGATCCTATGGATGAAAAGAAAATGTCATTATCGGCTTTTATTTCATCATCATTGATAAACGGAGGATACTCCCCGAATTTTTTTATGATTTTGCCTTTACCGTCGAGCAATGTAAACCGCATTTCATCTCCGATGGAGCTCAGACAGACGTACATATCTCGTGATAAAGGATGAATTCTCTGTGTTTGCTTTTCTTCGATATAAAACTCATTGTCAATAGTAAAGTTGCGGTCATTGGATGGACTTAGGATTATTATCTTGCGCAGTTGCCCGCAAAAAAGGAAGATGTCCCTGTCTATGATCTCCACCCCCCAGGATACAAGCATTTCCCCGGGTCCCCTGCCTCGTGGTATCATTTCCCGGACTTTATGGGTCTTTAAATCGAGTATCTTGATTAACCTCGGTGTACCGAATTCTTCAATCACGAGGAATGAATCCGGATGGAATCTTATAAGTGTTGGTTGTCCGAGCAAGAGGTCGTCGACGACTATCTGACTGCCATCCCTTAATTCAATTCTGGTATTAAATGATTCTTCACTGAAAAGGTCGCCGCTTCCACTCCTTTGGCCGCAAGAGATTAATAAGCATAATTCTGCTAATAAGAAAGCACAGAAACCAACCCTCCTATTCATGCTGTAATTATTGAATTTTCAAATTAAAAACGTTTGCTAACGGGGAAAGTAAGGAAAATTACTGAATTTCCGAATAGAAAACCTTCGGGGTTCAGACCATTCATTCGTTGGTTCAATCACAGTAAGTCTTTCTGCCACGAGGGCAAATAAGAGAAGAAATTCAAGCGGTCCACGGTCTGCCCGACTAAATCCTATTGCCCTGTTATTTCTTACAAAAACCAGATAGTTTTTCATAATAACCTGCTTTGTATTGTGATGTACGTCAGGTAAAACAAAATACCCGTTTCAGTACAGTATATCATTCCCATGGCGATATCGATTTATTGCTTCATTCAGTGATAGAAAAAGGTAACGGATGTGAGGTATCACTGATTGCCTATATGCTCTTCAGGTACTTGTTCATTTCCTGCTCAATTCTCTTCTTTACCTGAGACAATCTGAGCGACCTTCTGTCGACCATCACGGGCCAGTCTTTCATGTTGATGTCATCAAAATAGACCATGCTCTTTATCGCATGAAAAGGATTCCTTTGAGGATACTTGGCAATGTAAAATCCAATCATCTGCTCAATTGTGAAGAAATCAAGCAAAAAGTAGATGTCAATAAAATCTTTTGATCGTTTCCCGCTGACTGATATTGCATTAATCTTCATTGCAGCAATATCTTCCTTCGCAAACAAATGTACTTCTCCGATTGAAAGAGGTTCAGAAACGTCTTTGTAAGGGTGCGTCAGGAGATCGGTCTTAATATTTCCAATTGAACCTTTCAGTGTATTGTCTTCAATAAGGTCTGCACTGAATCCAAAATCCTTTTCAAGTTTCTGTAATAGAATATCTGTGTTAAATGGCTCTTTTGAAAACAGGTCAATAGTTGACTTATCTACAGCTTTTTCCGGTGACATTCAAGTTCTTTTGGATCAATATTAAAAAACGTAATTATAAAGTTCATGCTCTTTTTATCAAGAACAGGTAAGGATTTCAGGGTATTTCTGATCTTTCTCATGCCGTAAAAGTGAAGGAGAGCGGAGAACTCATCAAGATTTCCCCTGGAAATAACTCTTTCAATTATGAGATGACGGTTTCTGTCAGGGTCAAGCTCCTCCTTTGACACATCCCAGAAGAGAGTGTCACGGAACTCCAACTGACCATCTAGTCCTTTAATAATCATAAGATAAAGTTAGTCATTTCCCCGGAAAATTAAAAGCTGGTCTGTTTGTAATCATGTCGAATCCGGTGACTCCCTACTTATATACAATCCCCAATGAATTCAACTCAACCTGCTGGGATTAATGGAAATTCTTTTCTACTTTTCACTGGTGTGACCGGGTGAGTTCCATCCGGCAGAAAGAATGTGCCAGAGAAATGACGAATATGAACCATATATGCAGCGCCGGCTACCGGGAACAGAATAATCACCAGCCGTTCTGCCGGCGAATCGCATTGACATTGATCCTCCTGCTGCCGCTACTGTCTGCATCAGCTGAATACAGAGGTGTTGTCTATCATGACATGAATAAGAACAGGCAACACGATGCCGGCGAAAAAGGGATGAGCGGGGTGGCTGTGTCTGACGGGCTGAATGTGGTGCTGACTGACAGCAAGGGGACCTTCAGGCTTCCGGGAATTAACGAAACGAGGTTCATCCGCATAACCGTTCCGGCAGGCTACAGGTCCTCAGGCAACTTTTACATAAAAGCTGACAGCCGGGAGTCGGGCTATGATTTCGGGCTTGTCCCTTTTCGCGCTTCGGGAAGTAAAACAGTTAGATTTCTGCAGCTCGCCGATACTGAAACCGGTACCGACTATGGATGGGTAGGTCCGATAAGGGATTATTCTGCAAATGAGGAGATCAGCTTTATTATTCACACCGGTGATATCTGCTATGAATACGGACTGAACTTCCACGGAAGCAATGTCACCAGTGAAACGATGGGGGTACCTGTTTACTATTGCATCGGGAACCACGACCTGGTAAAAGGCAATTACGGTGAAGAACTTTTTGAGAAGAATTTCGGTCCGGTGTATTATTCCTTCGATGCAGGGAACACTCACTTCATCGTCACACCGATGCTTACCGGTGACAATAAACCCTCATACACCAAAGAAGACGTCTACAGGTGGATGAAAAATGACCTTCAGCTGGTCAATCCTTCCAAAAATCTTGTGGTCTTCAATCATAACCTCCTTACTCTGGGAGATGAGTTCATCTATGGAATTAATGAAACGGAAAAGATCAACCTGGGTGACCATAACCTGAAGGCATGGATTTACGGTCACAGGCACTCCAATTACCTTATACGTCACGGAAACAGCGGTATAGTTTCCTTCTGCAGTGCACCTCCGAACAAAGGGGGAATAGACCACTCGGCATCAAACTTCCCGATATATGAAATTGACTCTGATGGAAATATTTCGGCCCAACCCAGATACAACTTTCTCGTCAATCACCTGGTTATTCTGAGCCCCTCAGGCAGTCAGACCCTGGTGGACGAAGCGGGACAGCTCCTGATTTCGGTGAATACCTATTCAACAGCCTCCCCTACGGAATCAGTGGCATTCAAGGTTGAAGGGGCGGAGAAATGGACAACACTCAAGAGTCAGACTGAATGGAACTGGGCAGGGAAAATCGGGGTACACAACATGAGCCGGGGTGTCCCTTACACTATCCATTTCAGAGTACAGTTAAAGAACGGCGACAGTTTCTCCTCTGTCCGGAGCTTTTTAACACCCCCGGTCGATCCCGTCGGCTCTGACTCAGATAACCCATCCGGTGATCCGCTTCACCTGAATTGGATTGTAAATGCCGGCTCGGGAGCCGGAATCAGCGCACCGGTATATTCAGAAGGTGCATTGTATATTGCTGTATACGAGGATTATGGAACCGGAAATAAGATATTGGCCTTCGACGGTGCCACCGGAAAACTGATCTGGCAGCATTTGACTGAAAATCCCGTGAAAAACACTATCTCGGTGTCAGACGGCAGTGTCTACGCCACCGACCAGAAAGGGATCGCCTATTCTATAAAAGCAGGGAGCGGAGAACTCGCCTGGAAAAGGGATCTCGGAGTCGGCAACCTCCCATTGCCGGTAAACGGAGGAGTGGTGCACGATGGTGTTTACTACTGCGGATACGGAAATTACCTGTCAGCGCTTGATTGCAGGGACGGGAGACTGATATGGAGAAATGCTAGCTGGAACGGAGGAGTAGGAACAATCTCAACTATGATTGTGTCCGGCAATACACTGATTGCCGGCTCCAACTGGCAGGCCCTTTACGGCCACGACCTTCAGTCCGGCGTAAAAAAGTGGGAGGTGGCAAGTGACGGTATTCGCTATTGTAACGGAACAGCCACATGCGTTGGTGATACCCTGTTTTTCGCAGCCGAGAGAGCCTTGATAAGGATGAACCCTGCCACCGGGGCGTTGTATAAGGTTAATCCTGTGCCTTACGACATGCAGGTGGCTTCCGCTCCGATTGTAACTGACAGTATGATTGTGAACGGCACCTCGGCTGAGGGACTTATAGCCTGGGACCGTTTTACGTCAGAAGAGCTCTGGAAGGTGAAGCCCGGCACATCGCTGGTGTATACCGCTCCGTATTCAAAACCGCCGGCTTCCACCGTTGAACCCTCGCCGTTAGCGGTGGGACAGATGATCATCTTTGGTGCCTCTGACGGATACCTGTATGCCGTTGATCAGAAGAACGGGAGGACCATCAGCAAGATAAACCTGGGTGCTCCGGTATTAAGCACTGCCTGTTTTTCGGACAACAGATTGTTTGTGGCAGATTTCTCGGGGAATATATCCTGCTTCCGGGTAACCAACAGCCAAAGTCCTGAATAAAGCTTCAGACCATTATCCTGGTAGACCTCGGGTGTATATCCTCCTCTGACAGGAAGATAAAAAAAAATAAATTTACTCCAGCATCATGGCCGAGACATCATCAGCCCACTTCAATATGGATGATATCTGAGCAGAATCCAGCCTGGCTTCCCTGTGGACGAGCAGGTAAGATTTGAGTGGCATTTTGCCGGTAGAAACTTCATCCCTTATATCATCAAGCAATCCAATTTTTTCACGGCTGCTGTAAGAGGCCCATTCTGAAAAATTCAGGTATGACCTTCCTTCCTTGATATGACCTGCCAGCAACCAGGAAGAAGGAGCCACCTTTGAATACCATGGGAGATTTACCTGGTTCGAGTGACAGTCGAAGCATGATTTTCTTAAGTGCTCCAGAACAGGTCCGGCAATCAGGCTGTCATTCGCAATGCTTTTGTCATCTTCCGGTTTGTTCTCAGGTATTCCGGATGGTAAAAACTGTACCGCAATGAGAATCAGCACAAGTGCTGCGATAATAATTTTTATTGCTTTCATAAAGACATCAGGTAAGTTAGGCCAACTATTTATTCATAAGGTTGTCTGCCCTGAATTCTGCCCAAGATCGAAGTATCCTGGTATCTTCAGGCAACATTTTCATTTCAGGATATTTCTTAACAGCACCTTCCGGAGGCATCTTGTTCTCTTTTAGAACCCGAATGATGTCATCAAGAGTTGCAATCTGACTGCTTTTAGGAAGATTGGGTAAACTGTCCCACATTAGTGCCTCTTTCGCATCCTTCGATTTGCCTTGCTCACTGTGGCATCCGTAACATTTGTTATCAATCACTTTCTTTACCTCAGCTGGATAGATTGATCCGCTTTTCTGATCACTCTGACTTACCGGCACGCCGGTGTTGAGGATAAATCCGATAAATATAACCGGAACGACAATGGTGAACAGTTTTTTCATGATAAGCTCAATTTATTCAAAGTTAATAAAATAAATTTGTTGATGCTATACCGGTACACTCCAATGCCTTAAGCATACTTTTCGGGTAATGTTACAAAGTAGTCTTTTACTCTTTGATTAAATTACAATAACTATGTTTGGATTAAATTGCATCGTTGAATTTCCCATAATTTCATTACTTTAGAAAATCATCAACCTGCAGGTCCGACATGAACATATTAATCAAAAACGGAATCCTGGTTAACCCTGAAGGATCCGGTCCGGCAGATGTGCTGACCACGGATGATATAATCTCCATTGTCAGTCCGGTCAGCCTGAATTATGATGCAGACAGGGTGATTGATGCAGCAGGTATGTATATCCTTCCGGGCGGCATTGACCCTCATGTTCACATGCACCTCCCTTCTGCCGCCGGGCACTCATCCGATGATTTCAATTCAGGGAGCCGTGCAGCCCTCTTCGGAGGAACCACAACCATCATCGATTTTGTCACCCCTGAGAAGGGTGATCCCCTACCTGTTGCACTTGAGAAGAGAATGAAAGAGGCTGAAAGCTCCCTGACTGATTTTTCCTTTCATGTCAGTCCGGTTGAATGGAGAAACAGTACTCCGGATGAGATCAAAGAATGCATCATGATGGGAGTAACCTCATTCAAGGTTTACATGGCCTATAAGAAGACAATAGGCCTTGATGATGATGATCTTCTGAAGGTAATGAAGGCCGTGGGCAAAGCCGGAGGAACAGTTACCGTGCACTGCGAAGAGGGAGATGAGATCGAAAAACTCAGAGACCAGTACTTCAGGAACGATCCGGCCAATCCCCTATGTCATGCCCTGTCAAGACCGGCAGAACTTGAAGCCTCAGCAGTGCATAAGGCGATCAGGCTGGCAGCGAAGGCCGACTGCCTGCTTTATATCGTTCACGTCTCATCGAATGAATCACTGGAGCACATCAGGCAGGCACGCCTGAACAAACAGCCTGTGTTTGCAGAAACCTGCCCGCAATACCTGCTGCTTGACGAGTCAAAATATTACGGCAACTTCGAACAAACCGCCGGATTTGTAATCAGTCCTCCCCTGCGGACAAATGATGATAACAAAGCCCTCTGGGAAGCCCTCGCCGACAGTACCCTGGATACAGTCGGCACTGATCACTGTCCCTTTACAATGAGACAGAAAAGAGCAGGCGCTGACGACTTCAGGAAAATCCCCGGCGGAGCTGGAGGTGCAGAACACAGGCTGCAATTGCTTTATACCTGCGGATTGTTAACCAAAAAATTAAATTTTAACCAGATAGTTAACCTGACATCTTCAGCTCCTGCCCGGATTTTTGGACTGCATCCGCGTAAAGGGACAATAAAGGCAGGTTCTGATGCTGACCTGGTGATATGGAATCCTGACGCAAGAAGTACCATATCGGCGGTGAGTCATCACATGAATTGTGATATCAATATTTATGAGGGTATACAGGTCACGGGCCGGGCAGAATATGTGATCAGGGGTGGAAGGGTGATGATTGAAAACGGCGAACTGGCGGCTGCTTTAACTCCAGGACAATACCTGCCACGTAGGGTATAATAAGAAACCCTGATAGATGATAGCAGCATTCAACACCGGAATAGCGTAATATCCGCTGAGGGGTATCATGTTAGTCTGTACCGACCCGCCTGCGGTTGCGTTGCATCAACCCGGCCAGTACTTCACCCGGGTTTTCAAACCTGTTTGCAAGCATCATGGCAGCAATGACATATGGCTTGAATCCGGCCTCCCTGTAGGTTTCAATCCTGTATCGTTCAAAGGCTGCCGCGCTGACCTCTCCCCTTTCGCATGAGACACCGCTGATGTCAGCCGGCAGGCAGTGCATATACAGGGCACTTTCATTCCTGGTCAGCTTAAGCTTGTCTTCATCAAATTCCCAGTTCCGGAACCTTGCATTGTTTGCCAGGCACTTCTGCTCCAGATCCTTCAACCCGCCCCTGTCAGCTTTGCGAAGGAGCTCCGTTCTTTCCTGCATGATATGATATGGTGCCCAGCTCTTGGGATAGACGATATCTGCATCTCTCATTGCATCTTCCATCGAGTGGCTTACACGGAATGACCCCCCGCTGGCATGTGCATTTTTCCCTGCCATCTCAACTGTCTCAGGGATAAGGCTATATCCTTCAGGATATGTCAGCTCTATATTCATGCCGAAGCGTGACATCAGGGCAATGATACCCTGCGGAACAGACAGGGGCTTCCCATAGCTCGGTGAATAAGCCCAGCTCATTACCAGCTTCTTTCCCCTGAGGTTTTCAACTGATCCAAAAACCGAGATGAGATGCATCATGTCAGCCATCGATTGTGTGGGATGATCCATGTCGCACTGCAGGTTGATTATTCCCGGACGCACCGGCAGCACGCCCTTTTCAAATCCCTCATCGAGGGCTTCTCCAACTTCACGCATGTATTTATTTCCCTCACCCAGGAAAATGTCATCGCGGATTCCGATGAAATCGGAAAGGAAAGAGATCATGTTTGCTGTCTCTCGTACTGTCTCACCGTGAGCAATCTGCGACTTCTCCTCATCAAGATCCTGCACTGCAAGACCGAGCAGGTTAGCTGCTGAGGCAAATGAAAATCTGGTGCGTGTGGAGTTGTCACGGAAGTTGGAAATAGCAAGTCCCGAATCAAATATCCTGGGAGAGATGTTGGCGGTACGCATCTGCCTTAGAACAGATGCCACCTCCAGGATCGTCCGGAGGTCTTCATCGCTTTTCTCCCAGGTAAGGAGGAAATCCTTCCCGTACAATGAGGGGCTCAGCTTCCTTATGCCCTCTATCTTCACTTCCAGTTGCCTGTGATTCATATCCATGGTCATTTTCTGCTATTACAGGTTGACAAACTTTATTCCCCGTTACGGCCTGCTATCTCATACACAAATGCAGCATAAAACGCTGACGCAGCCACCAGATCACTTACAGGCACCTTCTCGTCGGGAGCATGGGCCAGAACCTCGTTTCCCGGACCAAATCCGATGGAAGGTATGCCGTAGGTACCACAGGTCATTATCCCGTTTGTTGAGAAGGTCCACTTGTCGACAACAGGCTGCCTGCCAAAGAGGCCGCTGAAGGCCTTTACTCCTCCCTTCACCGCCTCATGGTCTTCAGGCACTGTCCATGTGGGGTAGTATTTGTCCATACCATATTCAAGGCCTGTATAAGCTCTTTCGGAATAGGTGAGCACATTGACCTTTGCATTCATGCCGTGGATTATCTCCTCAATCTCCCTGACCGCGCTTTCAATGGTCTCCC
This sequence comes from Bacteroidales bacterium, assembly GCA_034002785.1. Taxonomy (GTDB): domain Bacteria; phylum Bacteroidota; class Bacteroidia; order Bacteroidales; family VadinHA17; genus SR-FBR-E99. The sequence continues at coordinate 25,962 of JAVEZX010000016.1, read as the reverse complement.
CTGTCGTCAGTCTCCTGTCAAGATGTATGCGGGCATAGTCTGAAACAGCGCACAGTGACGGACTCTGCGAGATAATCTCGGTTACGGTTATGCTTCCCTTGCCCAGGAACGGGTCCGGGGCAAGCCTCTCATTAAGCTTTTCAACTTCCAGGGCCACGCGTGAGGCCATATAGATGGCATTCACACCCCTTTCCGGGGCCGACCCGTGAGATGACCTGCCATAGCAATGAACCTGCATTTCCATCCTTCCCCTCTGACCGCGATAAAGCCCCAGGTTGGTGGGCTCGGTGATGACAACAAGGTCAGGCCTGATTTTATCCTCCTCGATGATATACTTCCAGCACAGGCCGTCGCAATCCTCCTCCATCACCGTGCCGGTAAAGTATACGGTAAGATCGCCGTCAAACCCGAGCTCCTTTAAGATCCTCCCTGCCGTAACAAAAGCTGCCGGCCCGCCCTTCTGGTCAACAGAACCTCTGCCATGGACAAACCCGTCGTGTATTTCACCGCCCAGCGGATCAAAGTTCCAATTGGCTGCAGCACCTATGTCAACAGTATCCATATGACCGTCAATGGCAATCTTCCTTTTGCCGTTTCCTATCCTCCCTATGACATTGCCAAGGCCGTCAATGAACACCTCATCAAAACCGGCCTCCTCCATCTGCCGTCGCAATTCCAGTTGCACATCCTTTTCCCCGGAGGTCAATGATTTGATCCTTACCAGCTTCGATAGGTTGTCTGCGGTGTAATCCCTGTATTTTTCAGAAAGTTCCCTGATTTTTGCGTATCTGTTTTCCATAAACCTGTTTATAAGAAGGAAACCAAAGTTATAATAAATCCTGTTTGGATTATATTTGTATATGGTATCATTCATCCTCAATAAGGAGCTGGTCACCACAGACAAGTCAGAAGGGTCATCACTGCTTGATTTCCTGAGATATGATATGGGCCTTACCGGCACCAAAACGGGATGTCGTGAGGGCGACTGCGGAGCATGCACTGTACTTGCAGGTACCCTCACCGGCAACACCGTCACGTACAGAAGTGCAGTCTCATGCCTGATGCCGCTCGGCAACATTCACAGAAAGCACATTGTCACTATCGAGGGGATCAATACCGGTCATCTCTCTCATATCCAGCAGGCTATGGTCGATCAGGGGGCCATCCAGTGCGGATTCTGCACTCCCGGCATAGTTATGTCACTGGTCTCGGAAAGCACCTCGAAACGGGAGACAACGAGGGACTCTGCAATTACATCTATGGCGGGCAATATATGCAGGTGTACGGGATACAAATCAATTGAAAGAGCAGCTGAGGTCATCTCTGCCTCCCTGACTGACAAGGATATAACTGACCCGGTAAGATGGCTCGTTGAACGGGGTCAGCTTCCGGATTATTTCCTCGGGATACCTGAAAGACTGTCATCAATCGCGAAGATCACGGAATTCACTGATGATAATAAAGGGATAAAAGGCAAATCACCCGAGGTCGGCGTCAAGATAGCAGGAGGAACAGACCTGATGGTCAGGCATGCGGATGAACTTGCGGAATCAGGTATCATCAGATTCCTGGACAGGGATGATCTTAAGGGAATAAAGAGAGAGGCCGGAAGATGTGTAATAGGTGCATCGGTAACCCTCACCGAAGCCTGGGAATCGCAAATACTGAAGCAATATTTCCCGGAGCTATCATCCTGCATCCCCCTGATTGCATCAGAGCCGGTCAGGAACATGGCCACCATTCCAGGAAACATTGTCAATGCCTCCCCTATCGGGGATATTTCCATTATTATGCTGGCTCTCAAAGCAGAGGTTACAATAGTGGGAGGCCATGAGTCCAGGATACTGCCCCTGAAGGATCTCTTCATGGGATACAAGAAACTTGACCTGGCACCGGAGGAATACCTCAGGAGCATATCATTTGAGTACGATGCCACATCGGCACTCTTCAGTTTTGAGAAGGTGAGCCGCAGGACCCACCTTGACATAGCAAGCGTTAACAGCGCAATACAGCTCCGTATGGAGGGAAACATAATTGCTGAATGCCATATCTCGGCCGGTGGCGTTAGTCCGGTGCCTCTTTACCTGAGGGAAACCAGCGCTTTTCTGATAGGCCGGCCTGTCTCACCAGCAAGCCTTCTCCAGGCGAACGAGGTGTTGCAGCAGGAGATATCTCCCATCAGCGATGCAAGAGGCAGTGCAGAGTACAAGAAGCTTCTGCTTCGACAGCTTCTCTTTGCACATTTCATGAAGCTTTTTCCTCAAAAGATTAAACCTGATATCGGGCGGTCATGAAAAATCCGGAAGCAGCAAACCACTCAACCGGAAGATCACAGTACCTTGATGACATACCGGTCCTGAAAAATACTCTTTACGGTGTGATATACGGATCGCCGTCGGCTCATGGTATAATAAACGACCTTGATCTTTCAGAGGCCCTCACGGCGAACGGGGTATATGCAGTATTTACCAGAAGGGACATACCCGGCAAGAATGACATAGGTGGCATTATCCCTGATGAGACACTATTTGCCGATGGAGAAGTGCATTACATTGGACAGCCGGTAGCTCTTGTGGTGGCTGAGAGTGACCATGCTGCAAGAAAAGCTGTCGGACTGATCAAGATCAGCATAAAAGAGCTGGAGCCTGTCACCGATGCCCGTGTAGCGAAGGAGAAAGGGCATCTGCTGATTCCTTCCCGCACATTCCGGATGGGTGACATTTTATCTGCCTGGGGGGAATGTGATATCGTTGTTGAAGGCAGGGCTGACTGTGGTGCTCAGGAGCACCTCTATCTCGAGACCCAGGGAGCCTATTCTTATCCTGCAGATAATGGCTCTGTCATGATACATTCATCCACTCAGAGCCCGACTCTTGTACAGAAGGTAGCCGCCAGGGTGCTGGCACTGCCCATGAACAAGGTGGAGGTGGATGTGGCAAGGCTGGGAGGAGCCTTTGGCGGCAAGGAAGACCAGGCTAACTTCGTGGCTGTGATGACAGCCCTGGCAGCATCTCTGCTGCAGCGGCCCGTGAAGATGACACTCAGCCGTGGCGACGATATGCGCATGACCGGCAAGCGTCATCCCTATAGTGCTGACTACCGTATTGGTATGACGAACGATTACAGGATAAAGGCTTACCATGCCGTCCTTTATCAGAATGGCGGGGCCGCTGCAGACCTCTCTCCTGCCATCATGGAGCGTACGCTTTTTCACTCGACCAATGCCTATTTCATCCCAAACACCGAGGTCACCGTTCACAGTTGCCGTACCAACCTGCCTCCAAACACTGCCTTCAGGGGCTTCGGTGCACCACAGGGTATGTTCGTGATCGAAGCCGCCATAGCCAGGGCTGCTGAGGAGCTGAAAGTACCTGCAAGTATAATCCAGCAGGCAAACTTCCTTAAGGATAATGATGTCTTCCCATACGGCCAGGTGGCTCTTGACGTGAACATCGGCAAATGCTTTGCGGAACTTGACAGGGAGTTTAACATCGGGCAGATTGAAAGGGAGATAGCCGGCTTCAACAGGAGGAATGCCCTTTACCGTAAAGGCATGGCACTCATGCCAGTCTGCTTCGGGATCTCATTCACCAACACCTCAATGAACCAGGCCCGGGCACTTGTTCACATCTACCAGGACGGAAGCATTGGTATCAGCACCGGCGCAGTGGAGATGGGTCAGGGTGTCAATGCCAAACTGGCCAGGGTTGCAGCCGGGGCATTTTCGGTTGACCCGGCAAGGGTGAAGATTGAGACAACCAACACCTCGCGGGTGGCCAACACATCACCAACAGCCGCCAGTTCAGGTGCCGATCTGAACGGAAACGCACTCTTGATTGCATGCAGTAAGCTGACAGACAGGCTGAAGGATGCGGCGGCAACACTGCTTGGCTGCAGCACGGAGGAGATAGTATTGAGTGAAGAAAAAGTCTTAAGAAACGGCGAAGCAACTGACTTAACATGGGAGAAACTCGTCCGTGAAGCCTTCCTTATGAGGGTCTCCCTATCAGAAAACGGCCATTATGCAACACCGGTGATCTTCTTCGATAAAACAGCGGAGAAGGGTCACCCGTTTGCTTATCATGTCTATGGCGCTGCAGTTGTTACCGTAAAGCTAGACTGCCTGAGGGGGACTTACAAAACAGAAAGGGTTCTCATTGTACACGACTTCGGGAGCAATCTTAATCCTGACATTGACATGGGACAGGCAGAAGGCGGCGTGATGCAGGGGATAGGCTGGATGACGATGGAGGAAGTACTCTTCACCAACGAAGGGAAGATGCTGACTGACAGCCTGTCGACCTATAAGGTCCCTGATATATACTCCGCCCCGGAGACAGTTGATATCCGGGCGCTCGATACAGAAGGACCTGGACCGGCACTGCTGAAATCAAAAGCCATCGGAGAACCGCCGTTCATGTATGGCATAGGAGCATATTTCGCCCTGTGCAATGCCATAAGGTCATTCAATCCGTCATGGAAGCCTGACTATCATGCGCCGCTTACACCGGAGAAAGTCCTGATGCGATTGTATGACAAAAAATGAGATGATGACAGGGAACTTTTCGCCCATACCCCTGAAGCAAATGCTGAAACTGATCTTCAGGGAACTAAGCAATGATGGCACACTGTTCGGTATACCGGAGAAACTGTTTTTTGTCCCCGGAGAGAACAGGTCGTTGCACACTGAAATCTTTGGTCACAGACTGCAGTCGCCCCTGGGTGTTGCCGCCGGTCCGCACACCCAGATGGCCCAGAACATAGTGGCAGCATGGCTGACGGGAGCACGCTACATTGAGCTCAAGACTATACAGACACTCGACGAGCTTGAGGTACCAAAACCATGCATTGACATGCAGGAGGAAGGCTATAACTGCGAGTGGTCACAGGAGCTGAAAATAAAGGAGAGTTTCAGTGAGTACCTGAATGCCTGGATAATAATCCACATTCTTAACAGCAGGTTCGGCCGGGGCATTGATCCGGGAACCGTTTTCAACATGAGTGTCGGTTATGACCTGGGAGGGATAATGCAGGATAATGTGCAATGGTTCCTCGATATGATGAACGATTGCGGTGACTGCCTTGATACCAGGCTCGAGGAGATTATGGATATCTGTCCCGAGGCAGCTGAGATTGACATCCCTTCACGAATATCGGATAATATCACCCTCTCAACCATGCACGGTTGCCCTCCCGATGAGATAGAAGCGATAGCCAGATACCTGATCTCGGAGAGGAAACTACATACCTTTGTCAAGGTTAATCCTACCCTTCTGGGGCCTGAAGCCCTTAGGGACATACTCAACAATAAGCTGGGCTTCAAGACATTTGTTCCGGATGAGGCCTTTGCCCATGACCTCAAATATGATGATGCCCTTGGGATGATCAGGTCGCTGAGTAAGCTTGCTGATGAAAAAGGGGTCGGTTTCGGTCTTAAGCTGTCCAACACGCTGGAGTCTGTGAACAACAAAACCATCTTCGGCAGTGATGTGTCGATGATGTACATGAGCGGACGTGCACTCCATCCCATCACGGTTAACCTGGCCGCCAGGCTTCAGGAGGAGTTTGACGGTGAGCTTCTGCTCTCCTTCTCTGCCGGGGCTGATGCATTCAACCTCTCTGATCTCATCAGCTGCGGCTTCAGGACGGTCACTGTCTGCAGTGACCTGCTCAGGCCGGGAGGGTATATGAGGATGGGACAGTACTTTACGGAGCTCCGGGCCAGTCTGCAGAAGGCTGGGGTAAAAAACATAAATGACCTGGCAGCAGCCCCACTGGCAACACTGAAAACCTACAGCAAGACAGTAACTTCATCGCCGGCGTATCGCAGGGAATATATAAGGCCTCCTGACATCAAATCGGGCAGGGAGCTTGGCCTGTTTGACTGCATAGCGGCACCATGCCGTGACAGCTGTGCAACACGGCAGGATATACCGGATTATCTCTGGCACACTTCGCAGGGTGAATATGACAAAGCCTTTGAGGTAATTCTAAGGACCAACCCATTCCCTTCTGTCACCGGGATGGTATGCGACCACCTGTGTCAGAACAAGTGCACCAGGATCAACTATGATGACCCCCTGCAGATCCGGGAGGTAAAGCGATTTATCTCGGAATCAGGCATTGTTAGCCTTATTCCGGTCCCTGACAACGGCAAAAAAGCTGCAATAATCGGAGCCGGGCCTGCCGGACTGTCATGCGCCTTTTACCTGAAGATGGCCGGCTTCAGCGTGGACGTCTTCGAGGCCAGGTCAAAGGCCGGAGGCATGGTCCGGTATGCTATCCCCGGCTTCAGGCTCACCGATGAGGCTGTGGAAAAAGACATAGACCGTATCACCGGACTGGGAGTAAACATCAGTTACAACAGCCGGATAGACAGGCAAAGGTTCATGGAGCTGCAGCGCTACTATCCTTATATATTCGCCGGACCGGGGGCACAGCTGGCTTCGCCCTTAAACATAGAGGGTGCCGATGCTCCGGGAGTTATTGATCCGTTGCAGTTCCTGTTCGCTGCCAGGGCCGGTGCAGAAACAGGTATGGGGAGAAATGTTGTCATCATCGGTGGCGGCAATACGGCCATGGATGCAGCACGTACAGCTTACCGCCTGGCGGGCAGAGAAGGCACGGTGACAGTCGTCTACCGGCGTACGGTGAATGAGATGCCGGCCGACCAGGGAGAGATAAGGGAGGTGCTGAAAGAGGGAGTAACCATTCTTGAACTTACCGCACCGGAGAAAATAATCGTAAGGGATGGCATCGTGGCAGGAGTGGTATGCAGCAGGATGGAGCTGAAGGGCACTGACCGCAGCGGCAGACCGGCGCCGGTTAAAATCGACGGCAGCGATTTTGAGATAGCATGTGATACCGTTATACCTGCGATAGGACAGATAACGGATATTGATATAGATGATGCCGGTGTTCTGCTAGTTGGTGACACCCCCTACCGTACGCGATTAAAGGGCGTATACACAGGAGGCGACGCCATGCGGGGAGCCTCCACTGCAATAAACGCTATCGGCGACGGCAGGAAAGCGGCGGAACAGATTATTCACGATGCCGGAATCAGGCACAACATCATGAAACCGGCCCTGCAAAGAGGCCTGTCATATGATGACCTGATGATAAAAAGGGCCACGAGGATCCATCAGAGGCCTCCCGCAGAACCCACTGATGAAGAAAGACGTACTTGCACCCTGCTGAGTACCACACAGGACAGCAGGGCTATAGAGGAGGAAGCCGGCCGGTGCCTGTGGTGTGATGAGATATGCAGCATTTGCACCACAGTCTGTCCCAACCTTGCAAACCGCACCTACAGGATAACCCCCTTCAGCCATATGTTGCAGAAGGCTGTAAAGACAGAAGATAATAATATGGCATTTGAGGACGATGCCCTGTTTGAGATCAGGCAGCATTACCAGGTTCTGCATATCGCCAATTTCTGTAATGAATGCGGTAACTGCAACACCTTCTGTCCGACCTCCGGGGCACCCTTCCGGGATAAACCCCGGTTCTGGCTCACCACAGAATCGTTCAACGAGGCCACAGAGGGGTACCTCCTCTCGGTTCTGAGCGGAAGGACAAACCTGATCCATAAACATAAAGGAAGCTTCGCCACCCTTACTCAACTGCCTGACAGATATATATATGAGACTGATTTCGTTATGGCAACCTTCGACAGGAAAACCTTCCTCCTGAAAGATGTAAAATTCCTGACTCCATGCATCAGGGAGGCACATTTTCAAAAGGCCGCTGAGATGGCAGTTCTGTTAGAGGGAGCGGTGAGCCTGCTCCATGCATGATTAAGGGCATTGATGAATTAGCGGCATATTGACTATCTTGCATTGAAGAAGTGACAAAACCAGAAGGCTACTATGATCCGACCTATTGATAAGATTACCAGTGAGACAGCGCTGGAGAATGCAGTCATCCGTTTCAGGGACATGGGAATCATCCTTCCCACCTTTGAGCAGCAGAGAAATCCGGAACTGATCCCCGAAAAGATCACTTCAAAGCTGAAGGATGTGGGACTTTGGGATATCAACCCACTCAATCTTTTTCGAATTACCTGGAAAAATGAACCGGTGGCAAAGGGAGGTCTCTTCGGCGGGGTCAACTTCATTGAGTTGCCGCGGGAGCTGACGGGAGTGGATGCGCGCATCATACTCCTTATCGGAAAATGGTTCCCCACAGGAGCCCACAAGGTAGGAGCAGCATACGGCTGCCTGGCCCCGAGAATCATTACCGGAGGCTTTGATCCCTCCTGGCAGAAGGCTGTCTGGCCCTCAACAGGCAACTACTGCAGAGGCGGGGCCTTCGACTCAAAGCTCATGGGCACCGATTCAGTGGCCATACTTCCTGAGGAGATGAGCAGTGAGCGTTTCACATGGCTTCGTGAAGAGATAGGTTCTGAAGTCATAGCCACTCCCGGATGTGAGTCCAACGTAAAGGAGATCTATGACAAATGCTGGGAGATACGCAGAACACGCCCTGACTGCATAATATTCAACCAGTTTGATGAGTTCGGCAACGGAGCATGGCATTATAACATTACAGGAGAGGCCATCGAGGAGGTATACAACTCCCTGAAGAGTGACAGAAGCATGCTTGCAGCCTATGTATCCGCTACCGGATCGGCAGGTACCATAGCGGCGGGCGATTATCTAAGGTCCATCGAGCCCGGAATAAAGGTGGTCGCTTCTGAGGCACTCCAGTGCCCGACATTGCTGATGAACGGTTTCGGGGCTCACAGGATAGAAGGCATCGGTGACAAGCATGTGCCCTGGATCCACAACGCTAAAAACACAGACGTGGTTACTGCTATTAATGATGAAGACTGTATGAGACTGTTCAGGCTCTTCAATGAGAAAAAGGGAGGCGAATACCTGATGCAGACCGGAATTGATCCCGTTGTGGTGCATAACCTTCCCCTGCTTGGGATTTCAGCCATAAGTAATATCCTGTCTGCCATAAAGACTGCAAGGTACTTTGAGATGACCTCCGATGACTTCATCGTGACAATAGCCACAGACTCGGCAGAGATGTACTGGTCAAGACTGGAGGAATTAAGAAACCAGAGAGGCGAATATGACATCCTGCAGGCGGTGCGTGACTTTGAGCAATGCCTTCCCGGAGTCAGATGTGATAACATGAAGGAACTTAACCACATGGACAGAAAGGCGATACATAACCTTAAATACTATACCTGGGTGGAGCAGCAGGGCAAGGAGGTGGAAGACCTGAACCAGCTATGGCATGACAGGGAGGTGTGGAATACCATGTTCAGGCAGGCCGGGCGGTGGGATGAGCTGATCAATGAATTCAATGAGAGGACGGGGCTCCTGAAGACACTCTGAGCCTTTCCGGAGCGTGATGAACAAGAGCAAATACATATACAGGTGCACCGACTGCGGCATGGAATATGACAGTGCCGCCACAATGTATCTCTGCCCCTCCTGCTGCAAAAGCCAGCTGCATGATGAACCACCCCGCGGCGTGCTCAAGACAATCTATGACTACAACGAGGTCAGGAACAGGGTCCTCAGTTTCGAAGGACTAAGGGAGAAAGGATTCATTGACCTGCTTCCGGTTGAGACCATTGCATCCCTGCCATCACTGAGAGTAGGGAATACTCCGCTCTATCATGTCACTGAACTTGGCGGTGAAAGAATTCCTTTCGGTCTTTATCTCAAGGATGACTCACAGAATCCCACCTGGTCCTTCAAGGACCGGGCCTCTGCCCTTGTGTCGGCTTATGCCGTTGAGAAAGGGTATGGAACAATTATCGCTGCCTCAACAGGCAATGCCGGCTCTTCCCTTGCAGGAATATGCGCTGCCCAACGACAGAAAGCGGTGATAGTCGTCCCAGAAACCGCTCCACAGGCCAAACTGACCCAGATTATAATGTACGGCGCCACTATAGTACCTGTAAAAGGCACCTACGACGAGGCTTTTGATCTGAGTGTAAAGGCTACAGAGACATTCGGCTGGTATAACCGCAACACTGCCTTCAATCCGCTTACCATCGAAGGGAAGAAGACCGCATCATTCGAACTGTATTATCAGTTGCACCACAGCGTACCGGACAGAATATTCATCGCATCAGGTGACGGAGTGATCCTGTCAGGCATCTGCAAGGGATTTGAAGATCTCCTTCACCTGGGAATAATTGAAAGAATGCCGGTTATTGTAGCCGTACAGTCGGATAAGAGTGACAACCTGGTAAGGAATATCGGCCCGGATAAATTTCATATCATACCTTCAACCACCCTGGCTGACTCCATCTCCGTCGACATACCGAGGAACTTCCATATGGCCCGGCAGTTTATCCGCCAATACCACGGTGAGACGCTGACGGTAACTGATGACGCCATCCTGAGTGCATCCGGGTTGTTGTCTGCAAATACAGGGCTCTTCGCGGAACCGGCAGCTGCTGCAGCATTCGCCGGATTCCTTTCTTATTACCGTGACGGTATCCTGCAACCCGAATCCTCCAATGTGGTTTTGCTTACCGGCAGCGGATTAAAAGATCCAGCTGCCGTAGCCCCGCTGACAGGGATGCCTCCCTCCGTTTATCCTTCACTGGAAAACCTCGAAAGGCTACTGCGATGATCACTTTTACCCTTAACGGCATAAGGAGAAGCTTTGAAGGTGATCCGGAGGAATCACTTCTTGACCACCTGAGGCTGGAAAACAGGATCACCTCTGCCAGGGACGGATGCTCAGGACAGGGCGTCTGTGGTGCCTGTACCGTCGAGATAAACGGCAAGGCACTGATGGCATGCCGTACAAAGATGAAAAGTCTGGAAGGAGCTGAGGTTTTCACTTCCGAAGGATTACCTGACAGGTTCAGGGAAATCATCAGCAGGCAGTTTGCCGTGAAAGGCGCCGTTCAGTGCGGCTTCTGCTCCCCGGGTATGATCATGAGGGCAAAGGCGCTTTATAATGTTAATCCTGATCCATCACGTGACGGGATCATAAAAGCTATCAGACCGAACCTGTGCAGGTGTACCGGGTATGTGAAGATAATTGATGCCATCGCTTCGGCATTCGCCATTTTACGTGGGGAAAGTGATGCTCCTGATGATACTCCGGCATCAATCGGGCAACCATACCCGAAATACATGGCTGCGGCCACGGCACTTGGCGAAAGGGATTTCGTTGACGACATGCATTTCGACGATATGGTTCACGGAGTACTCAGGTTCAGCGACCATCCCCGCGCCAGGATCGTCAAAATTGATGTTTCAGAGGCCATCAAGGCTGATGGAGTAATAAGGATATTTACTGCTGCAGATATCCCCGGGATGCACAAAACCGGACTTATATTCCGTGACTGGCCCCTGATGGTGGCAGTAGGAGAAACAACGCATTGCGTGAGTGATGTAATTGCCGGCGTAGTGGCCGAGACAGAAGCCATGGCACGGGCGGCTGCACGCCTTATAAAGATTGACTGGCAGGTCCTTGAAGCGGTGACTGACATGCATGAGGCAGCAAGGCCTGGCAGCATAGAGGTCCACGGGGGCCGCTCCAACGTTATCGAGACATGCATCATCTGTTCCGGCGAGGTTCAGGAGGAATTTCGTAAGGCCGCATGGGTGAGCTCAGGTGTCTATGAGACCCAGCGTATTGAACATGCCTTCCTCGAGACCGAAACAGCAATAGCGCTGCCGGAGGAAGATGAAGGTATCAGGCTCTACAGCCAGGGCCAGGGACCATATGCAGACAGAAAAGCGGTGTCAGAAATACTCGGACTGCCGGAGGAAAAGATAAGGGTGATACAGGTACAGAACGGTGGTGGCTTTGGCGGCAAGGAGGATATAACCGTCCAGGGTCATGCATCACTCTTTGCCTGGCACCTTAAAAGGCCGGTCAGAGTTCACCTTAACAGGGAAGAGTCAATAATCATGCACCCAAAACGCCATCCGGTATGGATGGAGATAAGCCTGGCATGCGATACCAACGGCAAATTTACCGCTCTCAGGCTTAAAGCCATGGGTGACACAGGCGCCTATGCATCTGTGGGCACAAAGGTGATGGAAAGGGTCGTAGGCCACGCCACCGGTGCATACTCAATACCGGTTGTTGACATAAGTGCGGCTACAGTCTGTACAAATAACATCCCGTCAGGCGCCATGCGCGGCTTTGGCGTGCCGCAGGTGACATTCGCGGTGGAGAGCTGTATAGATGAGCTCTGCCGTATGGGCGGGTTTGACCGCTGGCAGATAAGGTTTGACAATGCACTCGAAGATGGTAAAAGAACAGCCACAGGGCAGCTACTCCGTGGAGTAGGACTGAAAAAAACACTGCTTGCCGTCAGGGATGACTTCAGGAGTGCACGGTTTGCCGGGCTGGCATGCGGCATAAAAAATACCGGCGTGGGCAACGGTATGACTGACGACAGCGAGGTATCAGTGGAGATCATCTCGGACAGAAAGGTAATCGTCAACCACGGCTGGAGTGAGATGGGCCAGGGTATCCATACCATGGCCATCCAGATACTGCACCAGGAGACAGGTATAGATCCCTCGGTCATTAAAGTGGAAGTAGACACGGGAGCAGGCCTTCCCACAGGCATGACAACCTCCTCAAGAGCAACAGCCCTGCTTGGCAATGCCATAATAAACGCCTCTGCAAAGATCAGGGAAGATCTCAGGCTGGGCTCACTTCAACAGCTAGCTGGACGCATTTACAGAGGAAAGTATGTATGCGACTGGACATGCAAGCCCGGAGAAAAATCAGAAAACCCGGAGATACACTTTGCATACGGTTATGCAACACAGGTGGCAATACTTGATGATGAGGGTTCAGTTACCAAAATAATTGCGGCCCATGACGCCGGAAAGATAATGAACCGGATGCTCTTTGAAGGGCAGATAGAAGGAGCCGTGCATATGGGGATGGGTTATGCCCTTACCGAGGATCTGCCGCTCGAAAACGGCAGGCCGGTAAGCATGAAGCTCAATGACCTCGGGATACTCAGGGCTGATGAGATGCCGCAAATAGAAGTGAAAGGAATAGAAGAGAAAGATCCTGTAGGACCCTACGGCGCCAAGGGCATCGGGGAGATAGGGATGGTCCCTACGGCAGCAGCCATTGCCAATGCTCTCTGCGCATACGATGGGATAAGAAGGACAAAATTACCGATCAAGAGAGAGAGAGATAAACACTGAATTAATACGTTATGAACCTGCTCCTCAGGAATGCAACCTACATTGACTGGAAGACTCTGAACTTCAGCAATAAAGACATCCTGGTCCGACCCGGCGATGAGGCAATCCAGTTTTTAACCAGGGATCATGATGACATTGTGTGTCCTGACACCGAGGTGATTGACTGCACGAACAGGCTGGTGACAAAATCATTTGCCGTCGGACACCACCATGCATACTCGGCCCTGGCACGGGGTATGGCCTCCCCTAAGACAATACCACGAAACTTTCACGAGATACTGCAGTATGTCTGGTGGACCCTCGACAAACAGCTTGACAGTGAATTAATAAAGATGTCTGCCCTGGTGACGGCAATGGATTGTGCCAGGGCCGGTTCAACCTTCGTGATAGACCATCACGCCTCACCCTTCGCTGTAAAGTGGTCCCTTGAGATAATAGCAAGGGCGTTTGAGAAAGTGGGTATTTCACACCTTTTGTGCTATGAGACGTCAGACCGCGACGGAAAAGTAATTGCTGCCGAAGGCCTTGAAGAGACTGAGAACTGGCTGAAGGAACACCAGGGCCTGGTAGGACTCCATGCCTCATTCACCCTTGATAATGACACCCTTGAACGCGCAGTTGACCTGATGCACAGGTCAGACAGCGGTATTCATATCCACGTTGCCGAAGACGCATATGACCAGGAGCATTCGGTGTCAGTGCATGGTAAAAGAGTGGTTGAGCGGCTTGCAGACGCAGGTGTCCTTGGCTCTGCGAAAAGCATCCTCGTACACTGCCTCCATCTTGATGAAAGGGAAAGGGAACTGGTAAGGAATTCACCGGCATGGGTGGCGGAGAACTGTGAGAGCAACCTCAACAACCGGGTGGGGCACTTCAATGGAGCAGGACTGGGTGAGAATATCATGCTTGGTACTGACGGTATGCACAGCGACATTCTTCAGAGCCTGAAGGCAGCATTCTTTGCAGGGCAGATTCATGACAACATTTCGTACGATTCGGCTTACCGCCGTTTCAGGAATGTACACCGCTACCTGGCTGAAAACGGTTTCCAGGGCGACGGAGACAATAACCTGGTGATCCTCGATTACGAATCACCCACACCGGTAACGAAGGAAAACTTCATCGGTCATATTCTCTTTGGTATATCCTCACGGCACGTCACCCACGTCATATCCGCCGGCAGGCTTATCGTCAGGGAAAGGAAGATCACAACCGTGGATGAAGAGGCTCTCTTGAAGGAATCAGGGAAACAGGCAGAAAGACTCTGGCATCTGATCAGTCACCATTAGGGTGGGGGTACTTTCGCCTGAATATGAAATAGACCGGAATACCTGTAAGTATCAGCGCAAGGCCAATGAATGCCTCCCGTGGCTGAGTTACTATTGTATTTATAAACAATCCAATACAAAACAGGACAAAGAAAGCCGTCACAAACGGATAACCCCACACTTTGTAGGGCCGGTGCGTATCGGGCATCCTGCGGCGAAGGATGAATACTCCCGTTGCCATCGCCCCGTAAAAGATATAGACCGCAAAGATCAGCATATCTGTCAGCTGATCGAATGTACCTGAAAGCACCAGCACCGAAGCCCAGACACCCTGCCACAGCAGCGAGTTGCCCGGTACGTTGTGGCGGTTAAGCTTCCCTATGCCCTGAAAGAAAAGCTTCTCCTGTGACATGGCATAATAGGGGCGCGAGCCCGTAAGAATACTGGCATTGAGACATCCCATTGTGGTGATCAGTATGAGCAGTGATATGAAAAGAACCCCTCCCGTTCCCCACAGGCTCCTGATGGCCTCAACTGCAGCTATCTGATTTCCGGCTTCATGCACACCAACCAGCGCGGGAATAGACATAATCCGCATATATGCCAGGTTGACAAGGAGATAAATAACTATAACCACAACAACCCCGATGGCTATTCCCTTCGGTATATTTCTGTTCGCATTCTTTATCTCTCCCCCTATGAATCCAACTGAAACCCACCCCTGGTAGGCCCAGAAAGCAGCAAGCATGGCAGTGTAAAACGAAGACAGGGTTACTGAGCCGTTCCCCAGTTCCCTGAAATCCATAAAATTCTCCGGCCTGGGATTGTCATTCGTAAGACCTGCAATGATGATCACTGTCAGCCCGGCACATACGAAAAAGAATATCGCCTTTCCCGTCCAGGCCCCGCTGCGCAGACCTGACATATTCAACATTGTAAGTAGCATGATAACCGTGATTGCTGCCAGCTTGATTCCAAAATCCTGGAACGGGAAGAAAACACCTCCGATTGAGAAATCATGCAACGCCGGGAGCAGGTCGGGAATAGGGATAACGCTGTTGAGCGACTGTACCAGTACATACGCCAGAGATGAGATTGTTGCTGTCTGGATGACGGCAAAAAGTGACCATCCGTACAGAAATGAAAAAAACCGTTTGTAAATCTTTTTAAGGTATACGTAATCGCCTCCTGTATCTGCAAGCATCCCGGCCAGTTCTGCATTGCTCAGCGCCCCGAACAGGGTTATCAATCCACCGGCAACCCATACCAGCAAGATCCAGACAGATGAGTGAAGCTCATCGGCCATTGGTGCGATCTTCTTGTAAACGCCTGAACCAATAATATTAGCAATAACGAAGATGATAACATAACCAAGACCTAAGGTCCTGGATAAGCTTCTCTGGTCAGTCATGGGCTGTCATAATTATGTGGGCGAAGATGCTAATTTAAGAAATATGGGGAGGAATGAAACCGGCTGCCGCGTATAACTTTCCGGACCGGATAACGTTTAAATAAATGAACCCCTCAAGATTTTCTGATTTCAAGGGTTCTTAACCAAACTGGTACATTGAGATGAAAAAGAGTATTATATTCCTGTCAGCCCTCATGCTGTGCATTGCCGTAAACGCACAATGGAAAGCACAAACCGCCGATACTTATGAAAAAACCTACAGGATGGCCTTTGTGACATCGAAAAGCGGCGGTGAGACACTGCGCATCATGCGTGACATTACTCCCGGAACGGCGCAGAAGGGAACCAGTCCCTATGATCAAATCTCGGGACAGATACTGCTAAACAAAAATGTTGGTACGGAATACAAGGTCCTCACCATCGTTCTCAGGTTTGACGAAAGCACGAAGATGTATATCCATCAGCCGGCTGACCTGAAACAGGGATGGGACTCCGGCTCAGGCAGATATATAATTGAATCCGACTGGAAGATATGGCGGACAGGTGACACCAGGAACAAGAACGCGGGAAGGCAGGCGGAAAATGCCGGCGCCGAACTTAAGAAGGAGATCCTTGACTTGATGAAGTCCGGCAAGAAAATCAACTGCCAGATAGTACTCCTGCACAGGATACATGACACCCAGAATGTTATAAACTCGGAGTTTACACTCCAAAACTCCACGAAATCAATTAACTACCTGTTTCTGTAATCTTTGGGGCAAGGCTTTCCGGATTTGCTGTAATTTTTGTTTTTTTACAGGACTGATTACCTACTGAACAGATCCAATGAAAAAGCATGCCTCATTATTACTGGTCGCGGCGTTAGTCCTGTGCGCCTCATCAAACATTTCAGCACAGAACAGGAAATCCAAAGCAGAGACCTCCTCCCCTGCAAAGGTTGAAGCGCCTGTGCAGACAGCTGCGGCAACCACGGTGCCGGTGATTGTCAATGGCGAAGCACAGAAGATACCGGCCTTTGAGAATGCGTCCG
This sequence comes from Bacteroidales bacterium, assembly GCA_034002785.1. Taxonomy (GTDB): domain Bacteria; phylum Bacteroidota; class Bacteroidia; order Bacteroidales; family VadinHA17; genus SR-FBR-E99. The sequence continues at coordinate 9,084 of JAVEZX010000016.1, read as the reverse complement.
ACTGGATCCGTGAGGACCTCTGGGTTGAAACCGAATTTGACAGTGACGGTGACGGCAGGCGCGACAGAATGCACGTTGATGTCACCCGCCCGAAACAGACAGAGACCGAAGGGATAAAGCTTCCGGTTGTGTATGAGTCGAGCCCCTATTTTGCAGGTACTGCCGGCAACAACCAGGAATATTTCTGGGATGTGAGGCAGGAGCTGAACACGGAGCCAAAGCCGCATGTAATTCCTCCGCAGATTGAACGCAGGGGTGAGCGGCCCATTATTTCAAACTCACAGGTAAAGGCATGGCTGCCCTACGGTTTTGCCGTTGTACACTCATCTGCACCGGGTACAGGACTCTCGCAGGGCTGCCCAACAATAGGTACCCGTATCGAGGCACTGGCTCCCAAGGCAGTGATAGACTGGATAAACGGACGTGCCAAAGGATACACAACCCCTGACGGCAACGAGGAGGTTAGGGCATACTGGGCAACCGGCAAGGTGGGGATGATTGGCACATCATACAACGGTACCATACCGTTTGCAGCCGCCACAACAGGTGTTGAAGGGCTGGAGGCAATAATCCCTGTAGCACCAAACACTTCATACTACCACTATTACCGCTCCAACGGACTTGTGAGGAGTCCTGGCGGATACCTCGGTGAGGATGCGGACGTGCTTTATGACTTCGTCTTTTCAAATCCCGATAACTGCACTTACTGCGACAGTGTTGTAAGGGATATTGAGATGGGATCGGGACTTGACCGTGTTACAGGTGATTACAACGAGTTCTGGTACAAGCGTGACCTGATGAATTACATGAAGCCCTTCAGGGCAGCCACGCTGATGGCACACGCATTCAACGACTGGAACGTGGTGCCCAGCCACAGCTACCGTTTTATCAAGGTACTGAAGGAGAAGGGGCTGCCGATTCAGATTTATTATCACCAGGGCGGTCACGGCGGTGAGCCTCCCTTTAAGATGATGAACAGATGGTTCACACGCTATCTCTTCGGTGAGGAGAACGGTGTTGAGAATGACCCGAAAGCCCATATAGTGCGGGAGACGGCTGACCGGCTCAGCCCCTCTGCCTATGCTGATTATCCCAATCCTGATGCTGCACCCGTAATATTTCATCTCACTCCCGGAGCGCCGGCAGCAGGCGCCCTGGTGACAGAGAAAGTAAAGGGACAGGGTACTGAGACACTCATTGACAATTTTTCCTTCACAGGCTCCATGCTGGCACAGGCCGAATACACCAACCACCGGCTTCTCTACCTGACACCCGTGCTTACGGAACCGGCACACATCTCAGGCGTGGTGACAGTAAAAGTAAGGGCTGCCTCCAGTAAGCCGGCAGTTAACCTGTCAGTCTGGATGGTGGCTCTTCCATGGAGCGAGGGCCGCACAGCGAAGATTACAGATAATATTATCACCCGAGGCTGGGCTGACCTTCAGAACCACCGGTCACTGACAGAGAGTGAACCTCTTGTCCCTGGCAAGTTTTACGAGATGTCATTTGAGCTCGAGCCTGATGACCAGATCATCCCGGCCGGAAAACAGATAGGTCTGATGATCTTCTCAAGCGATAAGGAATTCACCCTGCACCCTATGCCGGGTACGGAATTAACTATTGACCTGGACGGAACTGAGGTGACGATCCCGATCGTTGGAGGCAAATTAAAATAACCGAAATACCGGTAGCAGGAAAATAACAGACTCTTGAAGGCAGACGATTTTTGCCTGATAATCTATCACCCGACTTTACCAGAGGGGTGTCTCATTCACCCGGCTGCCGTCTGACAGTGACCCCGCTGCTGCGGGCAGACTCACTGCCTCCCTCCATCACAACAGTGATCTCATAAGTGTACAGTTCACCCTCAGAAACGGCCTTGTCAAGGTACTCATCAGATGTTGTCTGGAGAGTAATAACAGGTAACGGATTCATTCCCGGCCGTGACCGGTAAACCTTCACCGAGACAGCCTTCTCATCTGTTACCTGTCCCCAGCTTAACAATATCCCATCCGTTGTATTGACAGCCCTCAGGATTTCCGGAGGGACAATGGTTGATCCTTCGGGAACATATGATACAGAAATACTTTGCGGACTCTCGTTCCCGTAGAAATCGATGGCCGTAACAGCATACCGGTATCCCTTTCCGGTCACCAGGGTGGTGTCACTGTAATAATTCTGATAGTTTCTGAGAGTATCACCCGGCAACAACATAAAACGGCCGTCTGGTTCTTCTCTTCTGTAGACCTTGTAGCCAAGCAGGACAGGCTCGGCAGGGCGCAAATCATCCCATACCAGCAATATCCCATTATCGGTTTTGGTGATGCGTGGGTTCATTGGGCTGCTGACGGTTGCCCTCTTGCCCGGGCTGGCACTTGCAGATTCGGAGAAATCGCTTAACTGATCAACATCATTTACAGTCCTGACAGCATAGCGATACACCTCATTACCCTGGAGGTATATGGCCGTATCAACAAAACTGTAGATCTCCTCACCTGCCGGTATCAATCCGGAAACCTGCTCAAAATCAGCAGTCTCATATATATACCGGTATACGTAAAATCCTTTTGCGTACGGTTCATGACAACTCCAGTACACCTTGATTCCATTTTTGATGCTCTCCGCTCCTGTTTCCTCCGGTGGCAGAGGCTTTTCGCCGCTGTTTCTGAACATGGCAGATACCTTTGCCGAGGGAGGACTGTTGCCGTTGGGTCCGGCGGTAATGAGATAATACCAGAAGTTTTCATTGGCAACCGGCACTATGTCCGTGAAGGAGGTATCAGTTGGAGCGAGCCGGGCAATCCTCGTGTAACCGTCGTCAAAGGACTTGCTCCTGTACAGCTCGATACTGCTCAGATAGCCTGTCTCGCCGAATTTCCACGAGAGCTCCACCCGGTGATCTTTTTCACCGCCTCTTCCATTGAAATATTCAGGCACAGCGTAATTTACACTGCCCAGAGTCCCTGCACTTATCACCTCTGACTCCGGTCCACTGTTTCCGTATATATCCAACGGCTGAATGTAGTATTCATACAGTGCTGGGTTCTGCACTGCAGTGTCTGCAGCGATAAGATAAACCGTGTCCTGCGAGACATTGAATCCCCGCGCAATATCCAGTCTTTGGTATTCTCCCTGGCCGAATACCCTCCGGTAAATGAGGAAGGAGTTCAGGCTGCTCCCTACGGGAACATGCCAGCGTACAACAACCTGCGAAATGAACTCCTGCTTGCTGCTGAACTGAGGCTCGGGCAGACCGGGTTTGGCAGGAAACCCAAGGCTGTTGCTGGTCCTCTCCCACAGACGGTCCTTGCCCGATATCTTTAGCACCCTGTAACGGTATGTCTTGCCGGATGAGACATCCTGGTCATAAAAAGCGGTTCCCATGATAAGATGCATCACCGGGAAGTTTGAAATGTATATGGAGTCGGTTGTTTTACTCCGGGAGGCATATTCGCGCAGTAACGCCAGCTCGCTGTCAGAAGGTTTGTCAAGGTTGCTGAACAGCGGGTAATACTTTTCCGCCATGGTCTTCATTGTTCCCGGATCATTCCGGAAGGTCGTTGTTCCCAGAGGAACAAAATTACCGTTCCCCTCACTCTTCAGTACCTGGTATTCAAATCCTGAGGGAATCTCATTTCCCAGGTAGATCCAGACTCCTTTTTCAGTGGCGACTGCAGTTGGCTCGTTCTCCTGTGCCTTTGAGAGGCCGGAAAGCGTGAACATCAGGGTGAGGATGATCAGTAATTTGATATATGGCTTATTGTACATTTTGTTCCTTTTACAGATTATTAATCATCAGTTACCTGTCAGGTTAGCCTGTCCGCTGCAGTTGCCAAAGCTGAAATCGAGGCTGGTATTACCGTTAGAATCGAAGAGCAGGTCGAGCTTGACACTCTTGCTTATACCCCCTCCGATGCATCCTGTACAGCAGATGCCGTCCCAGCAGGGTGTCGGGAAGCACTGACTTGCTGACCCGCCGATAGTAAAGCTGCCGCATCCGGCAGCCGTGAAGGCTCCCGTACTGGTCTGATAGATTCCTGTTGCTCCCAGCTCGGCCCTGGCTTCAGCGCTGAGCTTCGTGCAGGTTATTGAAGAGGCCTTGAACCAGGCATGTACAAATGCCATCGCTCCTATTCCGTATTCGTTCCCGCTGCCATCGAAGCCCATCCAGAGACGACCGTCAAGCCCTGCGGTCAGCCCGAGGCTGGCACTCATTACACCTACATCAATACTGAAGTCAGGAATGTTTATAATCGGAACATCCTTCCGTCCGGTGAAGAAGAATCCCGAAATCCCTGTCCTGAATGCTGAAGGGACTCTCTTGTCATAGGCGAACTGCATCAGGGTACTTACAACATCTGGAGCCATTGCGCGGTAGTCGCCGATAAGCATTCCGGCGGCCATGTCTCCAAATCCCGGGGCGGTGAGCTGACCACCAGTGAGGAAGTACCATCCCGTACCATCCACCAGTATGTTGGCGGCTCCCTTGATCCGGACGGCTCCCATCTGCCTGTCAATATCCATGCTTCCGGTCAGGCGGGCATTCTGTATGTCATATGTCAGATTCATGCCGCCGAAATCGCCGGAGATGTTTTTCACACCCAGGCCTTCGTTTTCTGCCGTAATGCTGCCGTGTACAGTGAAGGTCTTTTTAAGGTTCGACTGCATCCCGTTAAATCCCGTCATGTTGCCGCTGAAGGTGAACTTCGACCAGTCGTTTATATTTGGCTGTACCTCCATACGGCCTTCGATATCCGACAGTGAGGTAGCGCCTGTTCCCAAGGGCATCTTCTGTCCCTTGGGATCGACCTCGAGCCATGCACCGGTTGTTGTGCGATGCAGCTTACCCTTCAGGTTGATCCCCTCCTTATCCTTTATAAAGCCCATAGCTGTATATCCTGAAGCATCAAGGTTCTGGTCGCCCTGCGCAATGCCCGAAACGAACCTTACTCCGCCGGGTCCCTCGAAGCTGACATTGAAGGGATAGAGCTTGAACAGTATCTCCGAGGCAGGTTTTGAGAACCGGATAATGCCGGTACCGGCCTCGATGCGCGGTATATTCAGGTCAATGTTGCAGGCCATCTCGAAATACTTGTCACCGCCGGAAAAGGAGATCGGCCTGACCTTAAGTATCTTATGGAAGATCAGCTCCTGCTGCTGGTCTCCCATGTTGATCTTTTGTTCACCGTTGCTCAGCAGTGAGAATGCCTGGAACTTCAGCGCAGCACCCGGTTCCATGCCGGGCAGCCCTGTTATGGAGACACCCGGAGCTCCCTCTGTGCCCACAATCCTGAGTTCCCAGTGCCCCTTAAGATCAGAACCTGTGCTTGGGTTATATCCGAATGAATTGTTCTGGGTGAGAATATTGAGCGGAATCACACCGGAAAAAGTCAGGTTCGCCATCTCAAACGAACCGACATTAAATTTGTCAGGGGTGATCAGGACACTCTTCACAGGTACGTCAATAAGCCCGGTTTTGATTGTCCCCTGAGGAATCAGTACTCCTTTCAGGGTCTGCTGCAGGGACCATCCCGTACTCTGGAAATCCCATTTTTCCAGCTTGAATGACAGCGGCTTTGTGCCCGTCACCGTCTCGATCATCGTGGGCCTAAGTACCAGGTCGCCAAGCGTGATGCTGAGTTTTGAGGGAACCATGCCGGTGATCTCGTTGGTGGTTATCACCGTGGTGAGTCCTATCCTGTCACCTTCAAGCCATGATGTTTTCCTGTCAGCCTTTGCGGTGAAATCGAGAAGCTTAAACTGTATGTCAGTACCCCCGGCACCGACAACACCCCATTTTTTTGCCGGGTAATCGGCGGTCGTCAGGGTAACAACTGATAACTGGGTGCTTCCTGGCTGACCGGTCAGATATATCGGAACGTTATCATTGAAAGTGATATAATTCCCGGAATACTGGAATGATGTTTTCATAATTCCGGCCCTACCCATTATCCGCCCCTTGCTGTTCTCCGAGCTCACCTTCATCACTGTTCCCGAGGCCGGGGTTTGAAGCACTCCGAATGCCCCGTTCAGCAGAAGCTGCAGCTCCTTGATATCGGTATTGAATTCACTTGCAGCCGGAACGCCCAGGGGTACACCGGAGGTGCTGGCGCCACTCTTCATTATTTTAAGCTTTGTGAAAGGAATAGTCTGGCTCTCCTCTGCCAGCTTGAAGTTGGGGTTGGCCGGAAGGTTGATCAGGGCACCGGTGACAAGGTAAGTACCGTCACTCTGCTTCTCCTTCTTCTTTATGTCTGCCTCGAAGCCGAAAATGTTTTCAATTGCTATCTCCTTGTCATATTGCAGGTCAAAATTGAGCACGTTCTGATCCTGCAGCATTATCTGCTTCGACTTGCTTATTACATTGGGAACGGAATTTGGTTTTGAAGCCCACACAGTTATCATTGCAGGCTGTTTCGGCACCCTTTTAAGGGTGTAGTTACCACTCTTGTCGGTTTTGGTTTCCATACGGTTGCCGTTACCCGTCTCAATGTATACCGTAGCACCTTCAAGCGGACCGGCAAGCTGTTCGTTGCCGATTGTAACCTTGCCGGTGATGCGGGTTGCCTTTTTGAGAAGGGCTGCGGGGTAGACAACCTCCGTTTTGGTGTCAGTGACGCCGTTGATTGTATAGCTGGCACTCTCGAGGTCTGAATCCTCCGGAGGGGTTATATCGAAGGTGAATGAGGTGCCGTTGTTATCGAATTCAAAGACGACTGTGCCCCTGGGATCAGTCATCTGAGTTATCTCAGCACCCGGGATTTTGAGGGTTACCTCTGCATTGGGAACAGCCTTCAGGTTCGATGCCATGAAAACATTACCCGAGGGTTTCTCGGCTACAATGAACCGCACCCTCTTCTTCATCTTGTAGACTATATACTGCTTCTGCTCCTGGCCGGCTGAAGCTGAGGTGGCTTTAGGCACATCTACTGTATATGTCTCTGCTGAATAGCCCGGATTCTTTGGTATGATTGTCAATGTGCGCTGCTTGCCCGAGGGTGCCTTGATTGAGAAAACCTGCTTCACCTCTGAGGGCAATAAAGACTGGGCTGTACCCTGGAAGCCGGTTTGCTGGAGACTGCCTGCATTCTGGCCTCCTGCTTGTTGCATGGCAACGCCGGTAGCCTGGATACCAGCTGTATTAATCCCGCCGCCGGAAGCATTATTGCCTGCCGGCTGGCCACCACCTGATCCCGGGAGGCCCGAAGGAAGGGTGGTACCGCCGGAATTGGAGAGACCTGACGGCAGGGTGGCTCCGCCGGAATTCGGGAGTCCGGAAGGCAGGGTACCTCCACCGGCAGACTGGTCATATGTAAACTGTGGTGTGGTGGAGGCAAATGCCAGGTCATCCACCTGGATATCAGCTGCAACGGCATTACCGCTGTCATCGGTGACATATCCCGTCAGCAATCCGTCAGGCTCAAGGAGGATATCCTCGATTATCTGCTGCCCCCACATGAGTTTTCCGTAATACCTTGTCTCGCCCTTAAACCCTGCCGGAGTACAGAACAGGGATCTTTCCGGGCCGACTACCTGTGTCGGGCCTTCGGTATTGTAATCTCCCAGCTCCACGTCGAGATTGTCAAACTCAAAATATCCCTTTGCATCGGTCTTCGCTGTGCGCACAGGAATATTGTAATCGGAAGATCTCTGGTAAGTGCTGAGCACCATCAGTGTTATATTGCTGAGCGGTTTGGTCCCAACCTGTTCTGTTTCGACTTTGCCGGCAATCCTGGGCTTGCCCGGATAGAGTTGTATACTGAGCTCGTAAGTTTTTACCTGCAACTGGCTGTTCCAGGTGATCTGCTCGCCATACGCCTCGTACTGGGTTGCCGGCATGCCGGGAGCAGTATCGAGATACCTCAGTGAATTGAACGGGAACCCCTTCTTGTCCTTATCATAAAGAGGGTAGAAGGACTTCGACGACTTCTTGAAGATATAGAGACCGGTTACCTTGTCAGGCTCGCAAACAACATAATACCTGTCCTGAAGATTGTCCGGATCATGCTGCACCAGGTTCCTGAAGGTATAGGTGCCATCTTCTCCGGTAATTCCTGATGTTAAGTTTTTGGGGAAGACATTGAATGAGGGGATGTTTCCCGATGTGGTTTGAACTGCCTCATCCCGGGGCACAGCCGGCACATCCGTCCTCCTCTCAAGTACCGTTTTGACCTTATCAAGCGGTTTGCCCTGTCCTCCCACTACATCCCAGAACTGCGAGGTGGTCCAGGAGGTATGCACTTTCAGGTTATAACTCTTGACATAAGATACGAGCGTACCAAGATCCAGTGACTGCCACGGATCGAGTTTGATATTGATATCAGGACTGCAGTAATATTTATTCTCCACAAGCAGCCTGTACACCTTGTAGACCTTGCCGGTCATCATGTCGAAGAATTCACCCCCGCCCGATTTCCAGTAGGCATCCTCATCCAGAAGGCCAAGATCCTTCGTTGAATTAATGAATGTAAACGAGAAGCTGCCGTCGGATGCTGTGGTTGCCGTGGCAAGAACTTTGCCATGGTCAGGAAAGGCCTCCATGAAATTCTGATCATTCAGTATGTTACTCAGGTCAACCGGCATCCCGTCATATGACTGGTTGTTAATTGTTCCTTTCAGAACGTATGACACAATCAGGCTGACCTTGACATTTTTGAGCGGATTGGAATTTGCCGGACTGACATCGCTGACATTGTACTGCAATCCTTCATTGGCTAACTGTATGGCAGACTGCGATTGGCTGAACTGGGCCGTAGACTGTGACGTGGTTACCTGGTTATTGGACTGCGACGTTCCGAACTGGGCAGCAGTCTGCGAAACAGAAGAAGCTGAGGATGTCCCCTTGAACTTATAGTTGAGCCTCCCGGAAACTGTGGAGACCGGGATCTGGCCCGGTCCTGTTACGGACTTCAGTTTTGCCCCGCCGGCAACTATCTTTTCTGCAGGAGCATCCATCATTATGGAAGGCGGTTCAAAGGGATCCCATTTGAACCAGCAGACAGGACTGCGGCCATTGTTTGAGAACCTGGCCTGTGTCTCCCGCTCCTCGGCAATAACCTGCCAGGCATATATCCTGCCCTTCTC
>JAVEZX010000015.1:25079-39203 GCA_034002785.1 Bacteroidales bacterium | reverse complement strand
TTCGCGGAGACCCGTCGTCGGCTCTGCTGGAGGTGCTTGATCCCGAACAGAATACACATTTCTACGATAATTTCCTGGAGCTGGAGTACGACCTCTCGAAGGTGCTCTTCATCGCCACGGCAAACACCCTCTCCACTGTCAGTCCTGCCCTGCGCGACAGGATGGAGCTCATAGAGATCTCCGGCTACCTGGTTGAGGAGAAGCGCGAGATAGCAGTCAAGCATCTCATCCCCAAGCAGCTCGAAGCGCACGGCGTGACAGCGGAACAGTTCATCCTGCCCCGGGAGGTGATCGAGGAGGTGATACAGAAATATACACGGGAGTCGGGCGTGAGGGAGCTTGACAAGCGCATCGCAAAGCTGGTGCGTTTCAGGGCCCGTGAGATAGCCTTTGAGAATAAGCCTGCACCGGAGGTCACATCAGCCAGGGTGGCGGAGATACTCGGCCCGCCCAAATATCTCCGGGACATATATGACGGCAATGACCAGGCAGGTGTGGTTACCGGACTGGCATGGACTGCCACGGGGGGAGAGATTCTCTTCGTGGAGACCAGCCTGAGCAGGGGTAAGGGCAACCTCACCCTCACCGGCAACCTGGGTGATGTGATGAAGGAGTCGGCAGTCATTGCCCTCGAGTACCTGAAAGCGCACGCATCGCTACTCGGAGTGCCAGAGACATTCTCTGAGAAATGGAACATACATATACACGTCCCTGAAGGCGCCATACCCAAGGATGGACCGTCAGCCGGAATCACAATGGCCGTCTCCGTGGCTTCTGCCTTTACCCAGAGAAAGGTGAAGAAGTATGTTGCCATGACTGGCGAGATCACCCTCAGGGGAAAGGTGCTTCCGGTAGGTGGCATCAAGGAGAAAATCCTCGCCGCCAAACGTGCCGGTATTAAGGAGATAGTGCTCTCCGAACTTAACCGCAAGGATGTGGAGGAGATAAACGAGAAGTATGTCAGGGGGCTGAAATTCAAATATGTAAAAACCATAATGGACGTGCTTGATCATGTGCTGCTTCAGCAGAAGGTGGCAAACGCACGTTCACTGGAATTCGAGTAACAATAAAACCAGGTCATGGACAAGATAGCTGTTTTCCCGGGCTCGTTCGATCCCTTCACCGTGGGTCATGAATCAATAGTCAGGAGGGCACTGGCCCTCTTTGACAGGGTCATTATCGCAGTGGGAGAGAATGCAGAAAAAAAGAACCTCTTCAGCATTGAGATGAGACTGAAGATGATCTCAAAGGTATTTCAGGGGGAGAACAGGGTGGAGATCACCCGTTTCAGTGGCCTGACGGTGGAGTTCTGCCGCAGGCACAATGCCAGTTACATCGTTCGCGGGCTCCGCACTGCTGCTGATTTTGAGTATGAACGGGCCATGGGGCACATGAACTGGAAGATGGCGCCGGAGATAGATACAGTATTCCTTCTGACCAGCACCGAACACACACCTGTCAATTCAACCATTGTCCGTGACATAATCAAGCACGGAGGCGATGCCTCGATGTTCGTGCCGGCTTCAATAAATATTTCAGATTACCTGGAAAAGTAATCACCTGATCCGCAGGGTGTAGTTCAGCAGGTCAAGCAGTGACTGGAAGGTATTTGACTTTATCCTGGCTATTTCAGGCGGGGTCAGCCATTCGGCATGAGTGATGCCCTCGGAAGCCTGCGGGTCGGTTATCATCTCACCGTTATAGCTCATCCTGAACCACCAGGTCTTTTTCATGTACGGCTTGTTGTCATACAGGTAGGTGTGATAACTGGGCGGCAGAACGCCCTCAACAGCATGCCCGTGGATATTACACTCTTCGGTCACCTCCCGGATGGCACACTCTTCCGGCGATTCACCCTCTTCCATGTGACCTTTGGGCAGGTCCCACCTGCCGTAGCGCATGATGAAAAGATAGCGCCCCGAAGGATGGCCAATAAGTCCCCCTGCAGCTTCGACTACTACAAACCAGGATGAGAAAACCTCCCACAGGTTGTTGATATCGGTTGAATAAATATTCAGTGAAGGTATCTCATTATTGACGGCAAACTGTGATATTTGGGCAAAGAGTTCCTCCGGCACACTGAAATTGTGATAAAGGGCGTATTTTTGCACCCTGTCAGGCTCCGGTGAGAGTGTGATCACCCTGTTGTCAAAATATATCTTATACTTCACCATATGAACGAAACCGCCAGAAAAACTGCAGAATACCTGCTGCAAATTAAAGCAATTAAATTGCAACCGGCAAAACCTTTTACCTGGGCCTCGGGTTGGAAGTCGCCCATCTATTGTGACAACCGTATGACCCTCTCATTCCCCGCGGTCCGCGGGTTCATAAGGGATTCCTTTGCCGCGAAGGTCAGGGATCTTTACCCGGCGGCAGAGCTCATTGCCGGGGTGGCAACGGGAGCAATCGCACACGGGGCGCTGGCGGCTGACAGCCTGGAACTGCCATTCATCTATGTCCGCTCCGGGTCAAAGGATCACGGCCTGGGAAACCAGATCGAAGGTCATTATGTAAAAGGCCAGAAGGTTGTGGTTATAGAAGATCTCATCTCTACCGGCGGCAGCAGCCTGAGCGCCGTGAAAGCGCTTCGTGAGGCAGGATGCGAGGTCTTGGGCATGATCGCCATCTTTACCTACGGATTTCAGAAGGCCGTTGATGCCTTCGCTGCAGAGGGATGCAGGCTTGACACACTGAGCAATTACAGCGTGCTTGTTGATATGGCCGCTGAGTCCGGCTACATCACCCGGGGCGATGTCGAAACACTGAAGGAATGGCGCAAGGCACCGGCAGAGTGGGGCAGGGAGGCACAGGTATGATGATGCCGGTAACCGGAAGGAGAAACAGGGTATGAGCCCGATGACAACTTATACAAGCAGAAGGGCGGAGGTACCGTGCGGCGACAATGACCTCTATGCCTTTCTGACAGACATGCGTAACCTCAGGTCCGTGGTGCCGGAAGGGTCGGTGACCGACTGGGAGGCGACGGAGGACAGATGCAGCTTCAAGGCGGATGTGGCGGGCAGGATAGCAGTCTCCCTGTCAGAGGCGCTTCCTCACTCAATGATAACATACGAGGCCGAATCACTGCTCACCGGAAAAGCAAAGATAAGGGTGAACATTGAGTTCATTTCAAATATGAGATCTGCATTGCGCATTGACGCCGGGCTGAACATGAATCCCCTGCTGCGCATGCTGATAGGTGACGCGGCCGGAAGGTATCTTGAGAACCTGATGGACCTCATCGAGTCCTATGATGGCTATGACCGTGTCAGAGGATGTAATCAATCTCCCTGAAGGCATATTCCCGGGAACTGCCGTCTCTCCTTCGTACCTGAAGTATTCCGTCGGGCATGACCCGTTCGATCATTCCCTCAAACCCGCCGCTGTTGTCTGAGTAACGGTACCACTCACCGGCACGGTAGAGGGCTTCGTGATACTCGCGCTCCAGCAGGGCGCCTTCACCCCTGACAACCATCCCGTATCTGCGGTCCAGCAGGCTGATAAGCTCTTCGGTTATTGCCTTCAGGTCATGCGTGGTGCCGGTGACCTGCTTCAGCGATACCGGGTTTGGTGCCCCGCTTCTGAAATCAGTCTGGTTGACATTCAGCCCGATACCTGCCACGGAACTTCCCAGCATCTGACCCATTATGCTGGTTTCAATCAGGATACCTGCTATTTTGTCATTCCCGACATAGATGTCGTTGGGCCATTTGATCCTGGCTGCAGGTGTGCGGGCAGCTACCAGGTCATAAACAGCCAGTGAAACCATCCGCGAAATGATGAACTGGTCAGCCGGCCTGACCATGACCGGATAGAGTATCACGCTCATCAGCAGGTTCTTGCCGGGCTCGCTCTCCCAGCTGTTCCCCGGCTGACCCTTACCCGTCTCCTGGTATGAAGCAGTTATGACTGTTCCCTCGCGAGGTGTTGAATCCTTCAGGAGCGACGCTGCCAGAATGTTTGTAGATGACACTTTTTCATGTTGCAGGATGTGTGAACCTATTATCATGACAATCAGGTTTTAAAGCGTAATTTCACAGATGTTTTAAGTCAGGGCTGATGCCCTGAACAAATTGGCACCCAAATTGTAAAAAGAACTGAGGCCGGACGAAAATACGGATAAAGATTCGTAATTTTGCGGCAATTAACAGAACTGTTTATTACTGAAAAGATTATTGATGAGAAAAAGCACAGTGAAGGCCGCCGGCGTGACTGACAGTATTGTCAGGGGTCTGTTTGAGAAGAAGGGTGAAAAGGTGGCCCTGATTGATCTGAGAAATATTGAAAGCAGGGTTTGTGACTGGTTTGTGATCAGCCACGCTCCTTCGACCAGGCAGGTTGATTCCCTGGCATGGTCGGTGGAGGATATTGTAAGAAAAGAGACAGGTGTCAAGCCTTACCATGTGGAAGGCAAGGAGAACTGTGTTTGGGTCCTGCTTGATTACGGTGATATCCTGGTGCATATTTTCCAGCAGCCCTTCAGGGAATTTTATGATCTTGAGTCGCTGTGGGCCGATGGCCGCATAACGTATCTCGAGGATAACACTGAAAAGAAAGGTTAACTGATATTATGGCAGAGAGCAATACTCCGAAGTCAGACAAAAACGACAAGAAACCCAAATCGTGGCTTAACTCGAGCTGGCCCATCATCATTGTTGTGTCTATGTTCCTCGTTTTTCAGCTCCTCTTCGCGGGTAAATACACCCAGAAGGCGGGGCAGCGTGAGATTGAGGAAATGGTCATGAACCATGACATCGAGAAGGTGATAGTGGTCAACGAGGAACAGGCTGAGATATATCTCAAGGCTGAATCGCTAAAGAGCGGACGCTATCCCGATTTCGAGAAGCAGAAGAGCTTCGGCCTTCAGCCCCCGAAACCTAATTATTACCATACCTTTGGCACCGTAGAGCTCTTCCAGGAGTTCTTTGTGGAGGCACAGAAAAAGGCGGGATACTCGGAAGAAGAGATGATCTATCTTGATTACCAGAAGCGCAAGGATTACCTTGCCACCTTCCTGGGCGTCATCTTCCCGTTCCTTTTGATTGCAGCCCTATGGATCTTCCTATGGCGCAGGATGTCATCCGGTGCCGGTGGAGGAACAGGCGGCATCTTCAGCGTTGGAAAGTCGAAGGCCCAGATCTTTGACAAGGACACCAACATCAAGACCAACTTCAGTGATGTGGCGGGTCTGGAGGAGGCCAAGACCGAGGTGATGGAGATAGTTGATTTCCTCAAGAACCCGAAGAAATATACTTCACTGGGGGGCAAGATCCCCAAGGGGGCACTCCTGGTAGGTCCTCCCGGTACGGGCAAGACGCTTCTTGCCAAGGCAGTGGCCGGCGAAGCAAATGTGCCTTTCTTCTCCATCTCCGGATCAGACTTCGTTGAGATGTTCGTCGGTGTCGGTGCCTCGCGTGTCCGTGACCTCTTCAAGCAGGCTAAGGAAAAGGCACCCTGTATAGTATTCATTGACGAGATAGATGCTGTTGGTCGTGCCCGCGGGCGCAACCCGAACTTCGGGGCCAATGATGAGCGTGAAAACACCCTCAACCAGCTCCTCACCGAGATGGACGGCTTCGGCACCAACAGCGGGGTCATAATTCTGGCCGCCACCAACAGGGCAGACATACTTGACAAGGCACTCCTGAGGGCTGGCCGTTTTGACCGCCAGATACATGTGGAACTGCCGGACATCAAGGAACGCGAGGCTATCTTCAAGGTGCACCTTCGTCCCATCAAGCTGGAGGAGGGATTTGACATCGCCTTCCTGGCAAAACAGACTCCCGGATTCTCTGGCGCTGACATAGCCAATGTCTGCAACGAGGCAGCGCTCATTGCTGCACGTGGCAATAAGACAGTGGTTGAAAAACAGGACTTTCTTGACGCCATCGACCGTATTATTGGCGGATTGGAGAAAAAGAACAAGATCATCTCCATGGAGGAGAAGAGAACCATTGCCTACCATGAGGCCGGTCATGCCACGGTCAGCTGGCTGCTTGAGCATGCAAGCCCGCTGCTTAAGGTAACTATAATACCCAGGGGGAAAGCCCTTGGCGCAGCATGGTATCTTCCTGAAGAGAGATCAATCTCAACACGCGAGCATATACTCGATGAGCTTGCCTATGCCCTCGGGGGCAGGGCGGCGGAGGAACTGGTTATCGGCAAGATTTCGACGGGCGCATTGAGCGACCTGGAGAAGGTGACCAAACAGGCCTATGCCATGGTAGCCTATTTCGGTATGTCAGGTGAGGTGGGTAACATTAGTTTCTATGACTCGTCCGGGCAGAATGAGTACGGGTTCACCAAGCCATACAGCGAAAAGACTGCCGAGCTGATTGACAGTGAGGCAAAAAAGATTGTAGAGGAATCGTATATCAAGTCCAAGGAGGTTATCTCTGCAAATATTGACGGCCTGAGACAACTGGCGGAGCAGCTTCTCGAGAAGGAGGTCATCTTCAGCGAGGACCTCGAGCGTATCTTTGGCAAGCGCAAGGGGGAGAAACCGGTGGAGGATGGAGTGCAGGCTCCGCAGGCAGTGACATTGTCTGCTGCTGATATTACCCCGGAGGCTGCAGAACCCGTAACTGCCGATGCCACAGCCGGACATCCGGCCCCGCCTGCCGGTGAGGTAACCACTGACCCTGCAGTCAATGCTGATCCATCTACGGAAGTATCAGGTACCATCGATGGAAAATGAGTGGGTTGCAATAGCCGGGTTTACGGATGATGTCAGAAGCCAGATTGCTGTGGAACGGTTGCAGACAAGCGGTATCGATGCCGTGGCTGTGGATAAGCGTGACAGTTTCTACAAATTCGGAGAGATAGAGATATTCGTTCATCGTGACAATATTTTGATTGCCAAGGAAATAATCAAGGATCTGTAAGGTGACCAATCTTGTCAGGCGCACCGTCACCGGTGCCTTCATAGTGATCTTCGTGCTGGGCGGCCTCTGGCTTCATCCCGTCTCCTTCTTCATTGTCGGCGCAGTAATGATAGCCGGTACCCAACGGGAGTATTACGTCATGGTCCGGGGAACAGGTGTCAGACCACAGCTGGTCACGGGCATCATAAGCGGATTCCTGCTATACGTAATCTCTACCGTGGTGGCAATAGGATGGCTGCCGCGAACCTGGTTCCTGGCAATGATTCCGGTAATATCGCTTGTGATGATATTTGAGCTCTTCCGTAACGTGGAGAGACCGTTCGACTCGCTGGCCCATACCTTCTTTTCGATAATTTACACGGCTCTTCCGTTCTCGATGTTCCCCTTTGCAGCATTTGGACATACGGGTCTGAGCCCGCTGATACCCGCACCGGGGGCAGAATTCTCCCCGGGAATAATGGTTGGGTTCTTCCTGCTTCTCTGGACCAATGATACAGGAGCATATCTTGTGGGATCAGCTATCGGAAAGCACCGGCTTTTCGAACGTATATCACCTAAAAAAACATGGGAGGGCTTCTTCGGAGGCCTGGTGCTGACACTGCTTGTGGCCCGCCTCTTTTCAGGATGGCTCGGGGTTGCTGACACGAAGGGATGGATGATCATAGCCATGATCATCTCTGTAGGCGGTACAATTGGCGATCTGCTTGAGTCACTGCTCAAGCGGAGCCTGGGACTGAAGGATTCCGGGACCATCATGCCGGGCCACGGCGGATTCCTCGACAGATTTGACAGTGTGGTTGTGGCCTTCCCGCTGGTTTACCTTTACATAGCAACAATGCTTTGACATGACAATCGGAAAATTCAGGATACACAGGGAGGGATACAGGATCATTGCAGGTGTGCTGGCTGCGATGGCTGCATTGAACATAGCGGCATGGCAGATCTGGAGCGGTCCCACCGTGTGGCACTGGACCGGCCTCGGCGCTTCGCTTCTGCTGCTGGCATTCGTGGTGATGTTCTTTCGGGCACCGGCCAGACCCCTCGAGCCGGATCCGCTTATGATTTACGCCCCGGCCGACGGGAAAATCGTAGTGATTGAGGAGACTTTCGAGAAGGAATACTTCAGGGATAACTGCCTGCAGATTTCAATATTCATGTCTCCCTTTAACATGCACAGCAACAGGTACCCTATCTCCGGCACGGTGACTTACACAAACTACCAGCCGGGGAAGAAATTCCACGCCCGCAGCCCCAAATCGTCCGAACTGAACGAAAGAAGCAGCGTGGTTGTTACAAGTGACAACGGTACTGAAATACTGATAAGGCAGGTGGCAGGAGCAGTAGCCCGCCGTATAGTGACCTATTCCAGGAAAGGCGCGCAGGTAAAGCAGGGTGATGAACTCGGATTCATCAAGTTCGGTTCACGGGTGGACATCTTCCTTCCGACCGATACGGTTGTCGATGTGCAGATGTTTGAACAGGTGAGAGCCAGCAGAACAATACTTGCAAGAGTTATTTAAAGTGAAACATAATGAGAGAAGATAAAAGGATAATTGACCTGACCCCTGATGTGAAATGGATAGGGGTACTGGATTATGATATCAGAACATTTGACATCGTGATGCATACCGAGCATGGTACGACCTATAACTCCTATTTTATCAACGCGGAAAAGAAGACAATAATCGAGACCGCGAAGGAGAAGTTCAGCGATATTTATCTGAACAAGCTTCGCAGTGTGACTGATCCTTCTGAGCTTGAATATATCGTCCTTGATCATACCGAACCTGACCATTCAGGAGCGATGCGTCAGCTTCTCGAGCTGGCTCCGTCGGCAACGGTTGTGGGCAGCGGCAACGCCATCCGTTACCTCGCTGACATAGTAAACCGGCCCTTCAAATCACTTGTCGTAAAAGACGGGGATACCCTTGACCTGGGCAACAAGACTCTGAAGTTCATCTCAGCCCCTAACCTTCACTGGCCGGACAGCATCTACACCTACCTGGTTGAGGACAGGATCCTCTTCACATGTGACTCCTTCGGGGCGCACTATTGCCATGAGGATTTGTTTGATGACCTTACGGGTGATTATTACGCTGACTTCAAGTATTACTTCGATGTTATCCTCAAACCCTACAGCAAGTTCATGGTCAAGGCCATCGAGAAGATCAGGCCGCTCGATATCTCAATGATTGCCACGGGTCACGGACCGGTACTGAGAAGCACCTGGAAGAAGATTGTTGATGAGACCCACAGGCTTGCATCTGATTACCTCCGTCTCACGGAAAGCAACGGAACGAAGAGGCTCCTTATAACCTATGTGTCGGCATACGGGTATACGGCGGAGATGGCCGGGCTTATTGCCGGCGGTGCCTCGAAGATTGAGAACGTGGAAGTTGAGGTCATGGATATTGAGACAGCTGATCTGGGGGAGATTGACTCGAAGCTTACCATTGCCGACGGTATCATTGTGGGTTCTCCGACGATCAATCAGAACACACTGCTTCCTGTTTACAGGCTAATGGCCATGGTGAGCCCGTTGCGCGACAGGGGCAAGCTGGCCGGCTCCTTTGGTTCCTATGGCTGGAGCGGTGAGGCTCCGGGGCTGATAGCTGAGATGCTTAAAAATCTTAAGCTGAAGTATTTCGAGGAGCCTGCCGCCTACAAGTTCATCCCGGAGAAAAGCAAGGAGACACCTCTGATCGAATACGGAGAGCGGTTCGCACGTCAGCTGACAGAAGAGGCTCCGGCCCAATAGCTCACTGCCGGTTACCCGCAGGAATTGCAGACATTATATAAAACTGAGAGACAGGCCATTTGACCTGTCTCTTTCTGATTAACCAACCTGTTCTTCCGATCCGCAATTACGAGATGCTGATCGAACGGATCTTCTCCTTCTTCTTCTCTTCTTCCAGCTTCGGAATCTCAACGTTAAGGACACCGTCCCTGTAGGTGGCACCTATCTTCTCGCCGTTGACATCCTCGGGCAGGTAGAAGCTGCGGCAGAATGAGCTGTAGCTGAACTCCCTGCGCCTGTAACCCTCAAGATCCTCCTCCTTCTCCTCCTTCTGCTCGGCTGAGATTGTGAGAACCTCATCCTTAACCTCAATCTTCAGATTCTTCTTGTCCATGCCTGGCACGGCAAGCTCAAGATAAAATGCCTTCTCATCTTCCCTGATGTTGACTGCAGGCAGATTGCTTGCAGACCTGTTGAATGTCGGGAAAAAATCCTCATTCAGAAAATCCGACAACGTAAGCGGTTTGTAATTCCTTCTGGTAATCATTGGTAACATAGCGACCTCCTTTTTTATATTGTTAAACATTATTTTGCATTTACACCCTACATATTTCAATTCATGTGCCGACCTTAATTTTAATGACAAAATGACAAATTATGCAGTTTTAGCATGACAATATGGCATTTTGCCTTTGTCCGTTGTTAAACCGGGAATTATTTATAATTTTGAAATTGATGCGATTCAGAGTGCATCAATATCTGTTTTGGAAAGTAACCTGAACGTGAGTGCCTGATGAATACAACCCTTCGTAATATACTGATACTGATAGGACTGGCGGTAACGGTTTATCTCTTCTGGTATTTCAGAAGCATAATCGCATATGTTCTGGCCGCGGGTGTGATCTCACTCATCGGCAGGCCGGTTGTTGATCTGCTGAACGGTATCCGTGTATGGAAGTTCAGGTTTCCCAGGGCGCTAAGTTCTCTGCTGACTCTGATTCTCCTCTATGGTCTGCTGGCTCTCTTCTTTGTGATTTTCATTCCGCTGGTTACGAAACAGATTGATGCCCTTTCCGGGTTTGATGCCAGCTCAATAATACAGGGGCTGCGTGATCAGCTTGACAGGATTGACCTTGCGATCAGGAAGGTTTACAAGGGTATGCCTGCCGACAAAACACTATATGACATTGCCGTAACCACAATTACAAACATCCTTAATCCGGCATCAATTACTGATTTTGCAGGCAACATCGTCACCGTTATGCGCAAGATTATCGTGGCGTTCGTGGCAATAACATTCCTGGCCTTCTTCTTCCTGAAGGATGAAGGGCTCTTCAAGGAGACAATAATGGTAATGGTGCCTGACCAGTATGAAAAGCGCATCAGGAATGTCCTTCATTCAATCAAGAAGTTGCTGATAAGATATTTTATCGGGATTATTCTGCAGTGTTCCATTGTGCTGATAAACATCACAATCGGTATGACAATAGTGGGATTTCCGTTTCACCAGGCGCTTGTAATGGGCCTCCTGGTCGGAATATTCAATGTAATCCCGTATGTCGGGCCCTGGCTGGGAGGCTCTGTGGCTGTTCTGATGGGTGTGGCCACCGCCGTTACAAGTACCGGCTATCCTGTTATATGGCTTCTGATAGTCTACATGCTCATCGTAATCGCAATTACCCAGGTAATTGACAACAACCTTATCCAGCCGATGATCTATTCGAGAAGCGTGAATGCCCATCCGATAGAGATCTTCCTTGTCATATTTGCGGTGGGAAGCTTTGCAGGCATAACCGGCATGATTCTGGCCGTCCCGGCCTATACCGCACTCAGGGTCTTCGCCCGGGAATTCTTCTACAACTTCGGCCCAGTACGAAAAATCACCTCGGGCTTCGGCAAGGAGCCCAGGGATACTGAAACAGAGGAGAAATGAGAAGCCCCGGAGAGACCTTAAGCAGTATATTCAGATTTTATTATGACGGCTTCCGGACCATGTCATGGTGGGGAAAAAGAGTCTGGGTCGTCATCCTGATAAAACTCTCTATAATGTTCCTGATCCTCAGGATATTTTTCTTTCCCGATTTCCTGAAGGTCAACTTCAGCAATGACAGGGAGCGGGGCGATTATGTTCTGGAACAATTAACCGGTAATAACTGACGATATGATTGAAAATTTTGACCTGTCGCTTGTGAACTGGTCCCGTGCGCAGTTTGCACTTACGGCCATCTACCACTGGCTGTTCGTTCCGCTGACGCTCGGACTCTCATTCATCCTGGCGTTCATGGAGACAATCTATGTGCGCACAGGTGACGAGATGTGGAAAAAGATCACAAAATTCTGGATGACCCTTTTCGGGATCAATTTTGCCATTGGCGTCGCCACCGGAATTATTCTTGAGTTCGAGTTCGGCACCAACTGGTCCAACTACTCCTGGTTCGTGGGTGACATCTTCGGTGCTCCCCTGGCTGTGGAGGGTATCATGGCTTTCTTCCTGGAGTCCACTTTCGTGGCGGTAATGTTTTTCGGATGGAACAAGGTCAGCAAAAGGTTTCACCTGGCCTCTACCTGGCTTGTTGCAATCGGTGCCAACCTGTCAGCGCTCTGGATCCTTGTGGCCAATGCCTGGATGGAGAATCCCGTCGGGATGGTCTTTAACCCGGATACCGCCCGCAATGAGATGAACAGCTTCAGCGAAGTGATTTTCAACCCGGTTGCCGTTGACAAGTTCTTCCATACGGTTACCTCGGGATTTGTTCTTGCATCAGTCTTCGTAATTGGCATCAGCTCCTGGTTCCTGATCAGGAAGAGGGAGGAGGTGCTTGCACGCAGAAGCATTTACATTGCCGGCATCTTCGGGCTGGTCTCGGCGCTTGCCGTAGCATTCACGGGAGACACCTCCGCGAGGACCATAGCGAAGGTGCAGCCTGTCAAATTCGCTGCCATGGAGGCACTCTATGAGGGAAAGACTGATGCAGGCCTGACGGTCATCGGCGCACTCTCTGACAGCGGTGAGCGCATAGGCGAAAAGAAGGTGCATGACATTAAGATGAAGATTGAGATCCCCGGCCTCCTCTCATTCATGACCACCGGCCGGAGTGAGGGATATGTTCCCGGAATGAAGGACCTCATCAACGGCAATCCCGAAAAGGGAATACTCTCCGTGGCTGAGATGATGGAACGCGGCCGCTATGCCCGCCAGGTACTGACAGACTACAAGGTTGCCAGAGAGCTGGGTGACACTGACTCCATGGCTTCCCTGGCAGCCAGGTTTGAGGACAGGGATTTCATTGAAAACTATTTCAGGTATTTCGGTTACAGCTACTTCGAGCATCCCTGGCAGGTGATACCGTCAGTGCCTGTAACATTCTACGCCTTCAGGGTGATGGTGGGCCTCGGTTTCTTCTTTATCCTGCTCTTTATCCTGGCAATCTGGTTCCATCGCAGACAGACCCTTGAAAAAAACCGCTGGTTCCTGTGGCTTGCACTTATCTCCATCCCCCTGGCCTACCTTGCAAGTGAACTGGGATGGATAGTCACCGAGATGGGCCGCCAGCCCTGGATAATACAGAACCTTATGCCGGTGCAGGTGGCAGTATCCAACATCAGCACCGGTGCCGTGCAGACAACCTTCTGGCTTTTTGCGGTGCTCTTTACCGCACTGCTCACAGCCGAGATATCGATTATGGTGAGACAGATCAAGACCGGACCAAAACATTAGGAGGAAAGAACTATGACAATGATGGTATCATACCTGTTCCTGAGAGAATACTGGTGGCTGATAATATCACTTCTGGCCGGCCTGCTTGTCTTCCTGATGTTCGTACAGGGAGGACAGTCGTTAATCTTCTCGCTTCCCCGCAATGACATGCAACGAAAGATGGTTGTCAACGCCCTGGGCCGCAAGTGGGAGTTCACCTTCACCACCCTGGTCACCTTCGGCGGAGCCTTCTTTGCATCCTTTCCGCTGTTCTATGCCACCAGCTTTGGCGGTGCATACTGGGTGTGGATGGCTATCCTCTTCAGCTTCATCATCCAGGCCGTGGCCTACGAGTTTCGGTCCAAGCCTGCAAACGTCTTCGGCACCAGGGTTTTTGACACTTTTCTCTTCCTCAACGGATGCCTCGGCCCGTTCCTTATCGGCGTAGCGGTGGCAACCTTTTTCACGGGGTCTGACTTCACTCTCGACCTGTTCAACAGGGTTTCATGGGGTACCGGCTGGCACGGTCTCGAGGCGCTTATCAATCCAGTCAACCTGCTGCTTGGCCTTGCCGTGCTCTTCCTTGCCAGGGTCCTCGGCCTGATGTATCTTGAGAATGCAGTAGATGATGCAGAGCTTACGCAGTCAATAAGAAAGGCACTGCTTCGAAACGCCATTCCCTTCCTGGTCTTCTTCCTGGCATTTGTCGGCTTCATCCTGTCCGGCAACGGCTACAGGGCAGACACAGCTACCGGGGAGATCACCCTTGTGAAGTATCATTACCTTCATAATCTCCTGGGAAA
>JAVEZX010000015.1:0-24979 GCA_034002785.1 Bacteroidales bacterium | reverse complement strand
CTGGAGTGGCTCAGAAAGGTTAAGACGGAGACGGGACTGCCCGTGGCTGTTGAGGTGGCCTCACCCGAGCACGCCGCGGCCTGCCTCGAAGCAGGCATCGACGCTGTCTGGCTGGGAGCCCGCACAGTCTCCAATCCCTTCAGTGTTGAAGCCATCGCCTTGGCGCTGCACGATGCAACCATCCCCGTGTTTGTGAAAAATCCTCTCAGCCCTGACCTCGAACTATGGATGGGAGCCATAGAGAGGATATACAGTGCCGGCATCAGAAAGATCGCTGCCATACATCGCGGATTCACCCCGTACGAGAAGAGCCGTTACCGGAACATTCCCAAATGGGAACTGGCAATTGAGCTCCGAAGCAGGATTCCTTCCCTGCCTGTAATATGTGACCCCAGCCACATGTCCGGCAGGGCCTCACTGGTGCCTGAGACGGCGCAGAAGGCACTGGATATGAACATGGCCGGACTGATGGTGGAGGTTCACATTGATCCGCCGCATGCCCTCAGCGACAGGGATCAGCAGCTTGACCCGCAGGGATTCATGAAGATGATGCAGGAACTGGTGTTCCGTTCATCCTCCCCGGACGATGCAGGCTTTCTGAACCTGCTGGAGGAGATGCGCAACAGGATAGACTCAATAGACTACCAGATCATAGGACTGCTGGCAGCAAGGATGAGAATATCGGAAGAGATGGGTGAATTCAAGTGCCGGAGTGGCGTCACTGTCTTTCAGCTTGAGCGATGGCTTGAGATTATGCGTACAAGGACAGAGCAGGGGATTATTGAAGGCCTCAGCGAAGAGTTCACCGGAAGGATCATCAGGATGATCCATGAGGAGTCGATCCGCTGCCAGGATGAGGTGATGAAAAAGCTACGCAGTGCGGGAGGATGTACCCCTTCCACGGAAGAGGGGGAAGAGGAGTGAGATGAGAATGTAGGCTGCCATTATCAGGGGCAGCGCTGCTGCCCTGAACAGCAGCAGCAGCAGCAGGCTCAGGCCTGCAAATATATAACGTTCCTCATTGCCCTTCCATCCCATGCCGGCAATCTTCAGTGAGAACATCCGCACGTTCAGCAACATCATTACAGCAAGGAACATGGAAAGGAGTGCAATAGCCACGGGTGATCCTGCCATCCGGTCAAAAAGGATGCTGTCAGAGCCGGCTGAGGCCAGTACCACTGAGATCACCGTGAAGGCGCTTGCCGGGGTGGCCATACCCCTGAATGAGGTGCTCTGGGTTTCGTCATTGTTGAATTTTGCCAGTCGCAACGCCGAGGCAGCCGGCAGGAGAGACGCAAAGACAAAGGCGGGTATGACATTCATTCCTCCAGCGGTGAGAAGATTGAGCACAATCGCCCCCGGTGCCACTCCGAAGGTGACAACATCGGCCAGGCTGTCAAGGTCCTTCCCTATGTCCGAGTATGCTTTCAGCAACCTTGCCGCAAAACCATCTGAAAAGTCGAGCACCATTCCGGCAATTATGAAGAATGCAGCATATTCATTGTAACCTTTTAATGCACAGACGGTTGCTGCAAAACCGCACACCAGGTTCAGGAGTGTCAGAGTGTTTGGAATCTGTTTGATCATAACTCTTTTTGAGGCATCGCTAAATTACAACAATCCTGACAACTATTATTTGTTTATTTTTGCAGCTGGATTATGAGAGATCTTACAAATATTAAAATTGCAATCGACTTTGACGGGACTATCGTTGACCATGAGTATCCTGCAATAGGTAAGGAGAAGCTCTTCGCCTTCATCACCCTGAAGGAGCTGCAGAAGCGGGGAGCACTTCTCATCATGTGGACATTCCGCGAGGGCAGGGAGTTGCAGGAGGCTGTCGATTACTGCAGGCAGAACGGCATAGAGTTTTATGCAATCAACCGCAACTATCCGGAGGAGCAATGGACTGACGGGACACCCCGGAAGATAAACGTGGATATTTTTGTTGACGACAAGAATGTAGGCGGTTTCCCGGGATGGGGAGAGGTGCTCAACATGATTGATCCCTGGTCCGACAGGGAGGAAAAGGCCATGAGGGAGATTAAAAAGCGCCGATTCACCCTGTTTGGCAGGAAATGAACAAAAACATATGAAAAGAAGTACCGTTCATATCTCACTTCTTGGCTTCGCGCTGGCAGCCTTCATCTCCTGCTCGGGGTCATCAGGATCCAGGGGAGGGAAGAGCACGGCCGGAAACGACAGCATCTCTGTTGCCGCTGAGACCGACAGCCGTCCGGCAAAGAGGCTCATTGAGGTTCTGGCACCGGCTGACAACTCGTCGATTTCATGCACAGAACGCCTTGTATTCTCCGTAACCCATGCCGCAGGGCAGGTAAAGGTCGATTCCGTACAGGTATGGGTAGGAGCCAGTCTGGCAACCACAATAACCAGCCTCCCGGCAACGGCTGAGCTGGAGATGTCCGGGGATCCGGGACAGCTTTCAGTCAGGGCGGTGGCCTGGTCCGCTGTCTCGAAGCCTCAGACTGTTACACTTTTCATCAACCTGCTGTCAGATATCACCCCGGTTACCTACCGTTACCGCGTTGTTAAAGCCTATCCTCATGACAGGCGGGCCTACACCCAGGGGCTTGTCTATGACGGCGGCTTCTTTTACGAAGGCACAGGCCAGCAGGGAGAGTCCTCTCTCCGGAAGGTTGACCCGGAGACAGGCAAGGTTCTCAGCCAGGTAAACCTTGACGGTTCTCTCTTCGGTGAAGGGGTGGCGCTGCTTGGTGACCGCATCTACCAGCTTACCTGGACAACCAGGGTGGGATTTGTATATGAAAAGGAGACCCTCCGGCAGATCAGCAGGATATACTATCAGACACAGGGATGGGGACTGGCCACCGCCGGTGACAGCCTCGTCATGAGTGACGGCACGAATGTGCTGTGGTACCTCGATTCCGACTTCAATGTCCTTTCTTCGGTGGATGTGTGGGACAACAAGGGCATTGTTGACAACCTGAACGAGCTGGAGATGATTGACGGTGAGCTCTGGGCCAATATCTGGCAGACTGACCGTATTGCCCGCATTGATCCGGCCACCGGTAAGGTGCTGGGGTATGTCGAGCTGAATAACCTCCTTCCCCGCGAGGAGAGAGAGCCCGGAACCGATGTGCTGAACGGCATCGCCTGGGATGCCACAGGCAGACGACTGTTCGTTACCGGTAAGTACTGGCCACGTCTCTACGAGATCACAGTCTCGCCTGCAAACCGCAACTGATGCCCGCATCAGACTGCTGCACGCCTGTTGATAACGTGTTAATAAACCCGGAGAAATTGTTTACAATAACATAAGGGGCCGGCTGCCCGGCATAGGCATTAATTGTAAATTTGAAGCTCATTAATTTAAGGAAAAAGGGGATCATATGTCAAGGATTATAGCACTGGCCAATCAGAAGGGAGGAGTGGGAAAGACGACCACGGCGATTAACCTGGCCGCGAGCCTGGCCGCGCTTGAAAAGAAGGTACTCATAGTGGATGCAGACCCCCAGGCAAATGCCACCTCGGGGGTGGGGATTGATCTGAAGCAGGTCAAGACCACAATCTACGACTGTCTCATTGACGGTGTCAATCCCAGGCAGGCAGTCCTGCAGTGCGGCATTGACAATCTCTCTGTAATCCCCTCCAATATTGACCTTGTGGGAGCAGAGATTGAGATGCTTGAGAGGCCGGAGAGGGAAAAGACCCTGAAAAAGGTCCTGGCACCGATAGCAGCCGATTATGATTATGTCCTTATTGACTGTTCGCCTTCTTTGGGTCTGCTTACCGTCAATGCTCTCACTGCCGCTGACTCGGTTATCATCCCGGTGCAGTGTGAATACTTCGCCCTGGAAGGGCTCGGCAAGCTGCTGAATACGATAAAGATCATCCAGACGAATCTGAACCAGGAGCTGGAGATAGAGGGATTCCTGCTTACAATGTATGACTCGCGCCTCCGCCTGGCCAACCAGGTGGTGGAGGAGGTGACACGTCACTTCCAGCAGATGGTCTTCAGCACTATAATCCAGCGCAACGTCAAGCTGTCAGAAGCTCCCAGCTATGGTCAGCCTGCAATACTCTACGATGCCGAGTCGAGAGGTACCGTCAACTACCTCAATCTGGCCCGTGAACTGCTCAGCAGGGTGGAAGCGAGGCAGAACAAATAAAAACCGTTTAAAGCGTTATGAACACATCCAAAAAGAGCCCGCTGGGCAGAGGTCTCGGAGCCCTTATTGAAGGTGTTGAGAAAGAGGCTCTGGAGAAAAAGGTGGAAGCCAATCTCCAGATAGAGATCAACTCCATTGACGCCAACCCTTTTCAGCCCCGCCTGCGCTTTGATAACCAGTCGCTTGAGGAACTGGCTGCCTCCATACGTCAGCTGGGTATAGTTGTGCCGCTCACCGTTCGTGAGACAGGTGACGGTCGCTACCAGCTCATTGCCGGCGAACGCCGGCTTCGCGCTGCGCGGATGGCAGGACTGACCCATGTGCCGGCTTACATAAGGACAGCCGATGACACCGCCATGCTTGAGATGGCGCTGGTGGAGAACATACAGAGGGAAGACCTGGATGCAATAGAGGTAGCGATAACCTACCAGAGGCTGATCGAGGAGTGTAACCTGACGCAGGAGCAGCTGAGTGACAGGGTGGGGAAACAGCGTTCCACGGTGGCCAACTATATGCGCCTGCTGCGCCTGCCCGCCGAGATTCAGCTGGGAATCCGTAACCGTACCCTCTCCATGGGCCATGCACGGACCCTTGTGAATATCGACGATCCGGCAAAACAGATAAAGGTATTTTACCATATTATCGAGGAGGACCTCTCCGTCAGGGCAACCGAAGAGCTTGTGAGGCATCTCCAGAGCGCCGCCGCCAAGGACCCCGGCAAGGTCGAAAAAAAGAAACGGCTGAATACCGAATTCGAAGAGGTGGCAAAACAGCTTACATCACTCTTTCAGTCGGAGGTGCAGTTCCGCATCAATGAAAAGGGAAGGGGCAAAATCGTTATCCCATTCGCTGACAGCGATGAGATGGAGCGCATAATAGGATTGCTCGACAAACTTAACAGGTAATTACCTATATTTGCCGGCAAACGCATACTGTTTGTCCTTGAAGCTCAGCAGCAACATAGCACTGGTTCTCCTTTTTGCATCGGTCATTACCTGTGCGGGTCAGACTCCTGACTCTGTACCGGTCAGGAAGGAGAAGGTCAAACGCTATACGATAGACCCTGTCAGGTCAACAATGTTTGCTGCCGCATTGCCCGGCCTGGGGCAGATCTACAACCGCAAATACTGGAAGGTGCCGTTTGTTTATGCCGGTTTCGGAGCTCTCGGGTACGCCGTTACCGTTAACACCAAAAGCTACAACACGTTTATAAGCGCCTACCAGGATTTCACGGACATCGTGCCGGCTACTGACAGCTATGTTGACCTGCTGGATCGCCTGGTAGGCCTTGATCCTACTGAATATGACCCGGTTCTCTATCCGCTGACGGCTGACCCCTCCACCGTGGAGTGGGTAAAAACCACCCTGATCAACGGCGTGGATTACTACCGGAAGTACCGTGATCTATCCTATATCGGCATCGCGGCCTGGTACCTGCTTACAATCATCGATGCACACGTTGATGCAAGCCTGTTCGACTATGATATCTCCGATGACCTGAAGGCTTCGGTGATGCCACTGAACTTTAATTACACCGGCGTCTCCCCGGGTATAACAATTGGCATAAAAATGACGTTCTAATTTCATGAAAAATAAACTGAAGAGAATAATACTGCCGTTGCTCCTTTGCGTTGTTACACTGCCGGCGTTTCCGGTCAATGACACAATCATCATCCGAAGCGATGAATCCACGGAGCTTATTGAACGCGAACTGGACAGCCTGCTGAACAACTGGTTTGTCCGCATGTCCGTCACCGGGGCTGATTTCACACCTGCCGACTCCTTAATAACCGAGTTCAGTGATTCCATCTACAAGGACCGCATCAGCCGCATAAATTCAGTTATCATCCTCCCCTACAACAATATTATCAGGAACCATATTCATGTTTACACAGCCCGCAAGGTTGACCGTTTCCAGGTGATGCTGGGGTTGCAGGATTATTACTTCCCCATGATCGAGGATATCTTCGATTACTACGGGCTGCCTGTTGAACTGAAGTATATGGCCGTTATCGAGTCGGCTCTCAACCCCAATGCAGTCAGCAGGGTGGGAGCCACCGGCCTCTGGCAGTTCATGTACAGCACGGGCAGGATGTACGGGCTTACAATAAACTCAGTTGTGGATGAACGGCGTGACCCGGTGAAGGCCACCCACGCAGCCGCCAGGTATCTGAAAGATCTTTATGGCATCTACAACGACTGGATTCTTGTGATAGCTGCTTACAACTGCGGTCCCGGAAACGTGAACAAGGCCATCAGGCGCTCCGGCAACCGCAAGGATTACTGGGAGATTTACTACCGCCTGCCCCGCGAAACCAGGGGCTATATCCCGGCCTTCGTGGCAGCGGCCTATTCCATGAACTACTATAGGGAACATAATATCACTCCGGTGCAGATAAACATGCCTCTGGCCATTGATACTATCATGGTATCACAGGACATGCACCTGGAGCAGATAGCTGCCGTCCTTGACCTGCCGCTTGATGAGCTCAGGACAATGAACCCGCAGTACCGCACAGGACTGGTACCCGGCCGGAGCAGGCCAAGCCCGGTCACACTCCCCCTTGACAAGCTCGGCGATTTCATTGCAATGACCGACACAATCACGGGATACAGGCGTGAACAGTATCTTACCAGGGTCACACAGACCACCCTGCCCACGCAGTCGGCATACACACCCCCTGATGTCAACGGCAAGACGAAGCTGACCTATACGGTAAAGGATGGCGATAATCTCGGTTTTATATCTGAGTGGTATGACGTGCCGCTGTCAGAGCTGAGGTACTGGAACAATATCTACCGTAATACGATCAGGGTAGGACAGAAATTGTCCGTTTATGTTGATCCGGCAAAGGCTGACCGCTACGGCAAGGTCAACTCGATGAGTTTTGCTGACAAACAGAAGATAGAGGGTAAAGTGACTGCCTCTGCCGGCTCGTCAGCTGCAGTGCCCCAGGTTGCAGCATCTGCTTTGGCATCCGGTGATTATGAACTTTATACGGTAAGGACCGGAGATACAGTCTGGGACATCGCCAAAAAGTTCGAAGGCGTGTCGGCCACCGACATTCTCAAGTTGAACAATATCCCTGATGCTTCGAGGATAATGGTTGGACAGAAGCTCAGGATCAGGAAAAAAAGCTGAATAGAGAGTATAATATGCGCCCCGGCAGAATCCTGCTATTTCTGCTTGCTGTCGTTCTGACACTCATCATCCTGAATCTGCTGACCGACAAGCAGCGGTCAGAGAGGGGCACGCTCCTGCCTCAGGAAGAACATGCAGGCATTGACACTTCCGGGGCAGACGGTTATCTCCGTCATCTGGCAGACACACTCACTGATTCCGATGACCTGCCTGCCGGGCCTGCAATGCATGAAGAAAGCTATGAGGCGGCTGCCTCAGGTCCGGCTCCTGTCCCTGTTGCCACATCACCTTCATCTGTTCCTGTCTCTTCTGCCGCCTCCGGCAAACCTGCCGGTGAATTGCTTCCTGCCACTGCTGTCCGTCTGCCTCACCCCGGTGATCTGCTGAGGGATTCGGTTGCCCGCGGAGGGCAGGTAAGGATAGTCTATTACGGTGACTCGCAGGTAGAAGGTGACCGCGTGACATCGTTGCTGAGAAGGGAGCTGAGGAAGCACGGGGGAGGAACCGGTCCCGGCATGTTCGCCCCGGTCATGCCCGTGATGTACACCCGCTCATATGTGGTGCGCTCATCGTCGAACTGGAAAAGATATACGCTCCTTGACTACAGGAACGGCTTGCTCCCACACAACAGGCTCGGCCCGATGCTGGCACTCTGCCGCTTTACGCCGCCGGGTGACAGCCTGACAACCCGCTCCTTCGCCACGGTGAAAGTCAACCCCGTCCCTGGTGCTGATACGGCAGTATCAAGATATGAGAACCTGAGGATCTTCTACGGCAATAACAGTGATACGGTGCTGGTCGGCATTCGTTCCGGGAACACCCTGGTTGATTTTGCAATGCTGCAGATGGGAGAGGGACCGCTCGAGTACTCTGTACCGCTGCCGGCGGTGTCGGAGGTGACTGTAGAGTTTACCGGACGCAATTCACCTGACATCTATGCGCTGAGCCTCGAGAGCAGGGAGGGTGTGATAGTGGATAACATTCCTGTTCGCGGAAGCGCCGGGCTGGAGTTTGTGATGACTGATTTCCGCGGATTCGAGGGGGCGTTTGAAAGTATCAGACCTGATCTGGTATTTCTTCAGTTCGGACTGAACGTAGTCAGGAATGTAAGAAGTGAATACCATTATTACGAGGAGGGCCTCGCAAGACAGGTTGGCTGGCTGCAGAGAGCAACAGGCGGAGTGCCGGTGGTGCTTGTCAGCGTGACCGACATGGCCCTGCGTGTCAATGATACAATACTCCGCTTTCCCAATATTGTTGCAATCCGTGATGCCCAGAAGAAGGCTGCCGAGGTGAGCGGTGCGGTGTTCTGGGATGCGTGGGAGTCGATGGGCGGCGCAGGATCCGCCATCAAATGGTTCAACCATACACCCCCGCTGGCATCCAGGGACCTGACTCACCTCTCAAATGCCGGAACCGATACCCTCGCCACAAGGCTTTATGCGGACCTGCTGGCTGCGAGCACCCCTGATACTGTCATGCACAGTGAGCCTGATCTGGTTCCTACCCCTGATACCCTCATGCTGACAGATCCTGATCCGGTTCATCCCGCTGCTGACTCAGTCTCCATGGCAGAAGTCACTGGTGAGACAACGGAAAAAGCCAGCGGCCTCATGGGCCGCATATTCAGCAGGTTCTCTTCCCTGCTGAGATACCACCCTGACCAGACATTCATCTTTACCACCCCTGGTTTCTGGATCTTCTTCCTTGTGGTGATGGCAGGGTTCGCCCTTCTTCACCGCAGAAGAGCAATGTGCCATACCTGGCTCCTTTTCATAAGCCTCTACTTTTATTACCGCGCCGGAGGATTCTTTTTAACCCTTCTTCTGCTCACCACCGTGCTTACATACTTCACGGCAATTATGACTGATAAGGCTGAGAGCAAAGCCGGCAGGCGGTTCTGGCTGGTCACCAACGTGGTAGTGCTGCTTGGCTTTCTTTCATATTTCAAGTATGCTGCCTTCTTTACGGAAACAATCAACTCTCTCTTCAATACCTCATTTGTTGCCCGTGATATCTTCTCCTCATGGTCCAACAGCCTGTTCGGCACAAACTTCAATGTCAATACCATAATCCTTCCGGTGGGCATCTCCTTCTTTACCTTCCAGGCACTCAGCTACAGTATTGACGTCTACCGAAGGAGAATGGCCGCTGAGCGAAACTTTCCCGACTTCGCCTTCTACCTGACCTTCTTTCCCCAGCTTGTAGCCGGCCCCATCGTCAGGGCTTCCGAGTTTCTCCCGCAGATGCGCGGTGTGTACGATATCAGCCGCAATGAGTTTGGCCACGGGATATTCCTCATCCTGCAGGGACTGGTCAAGAAGATGCTCATCTCGGATCTCATATCCACCGGATTCATTGACCGTGTCTTTGACTCCCCTGCAATCTATTCGGGGTTTGAGAACCTCACTGCTGTCTACGGATATGGTTTGCAGATCTACTGCGATTTCTCAGGCTATACCGACATCGCCATCGGGGTTGCACTTCTGATGGGCTTCCGCCTTCCGCTCAACTTTAACTCGCCATATAAAGCGGTAAATATCAGTGATTTCTGGAAGAGATGGCATATATCCCTTTCGCGATGGCTCAAGGACTATCTGTACATCCCCCTTGGCGGCAACAGGAAGGGTACCCTGCGCACCGGTTTCAACCTGATGGTGACGATGCTTCTCGGCGGTCTGTGGCATGGCGCTGCAACCCGCTTTGTGGTCTGGGGAGGTCTGCACGGAACTGCACTTATAGCTGAAAAAATCTGGCATCACCTGTTCCGCAGGGTAACCAGACGAAGACGAATTGCCCGGATCGCCGGCATTCTCCTGACATTTAACTTCGTCAGCTTCGCCTGGATCTTTTTCAGGGCGGAATCGATGGATCAGGCAGGTGTTATGCTCGGACAGATATTCTCATCATTCCGCCCCGGCGATTACGGCCGGGTGATTATGTCATACCTGCCGGTAATAGTACTGATAGTCTCCGGCTATATAATTCATTTCCTCCCTGTCACCGTGAAAGAGTCATACAGGGGACTTTTCATAAGGATGCCGGTGGTGGTACAGTTCCTCGTTGCCCTGGCTGTTGCCCTGCTGCTTCACAGGGTAGGATCAGAGGTGGTTCAGCCGTTCATCTATTTCAGGTTCTGAACATGCCTCCCCGACTTCCCGGAGTTGCCGGTTTCCCTTGTTTCCGTCATCAGCTCAGCCTCAGACATTCCCTCCGATGAGGCCTTGATCATTGTCCTGCCCTGACTGTGAGTCCTGAGAAGTATAGTGGCGATGCCATTCACTGCTCTGACGGGATTGCTTCCCAACAGTTCGGCATTTCCCCGGACTGTGAACTCCACAAGTGAATCTGCCGTGACTGACGTGTTTCCCGTGGAATCCGTCAGGGCAGCATATACGAATACTACATCCGCTCCGTCGGCACGCAGTGGCTTGTTGCTGAAGTCAGCCGTGAGCCTTATGGTCACCGGCTTCCCGGGTGTGGATACAGTATGTGAGGAAAGTGCAGCGCCCTTTCGCAGAGCGATGGCTTTCAGGGTACCGGGAGCGTGACCGGGAAGGGTGAATGTAAAGGGGGGATGCTTCAGGCTGAGCGAAGAGCTGTCGCTGTCAGGACCCTGAACCGCGATGAGCGTGTCGTTGCGGAACAACTGGATGGAATCAGCATTGCTGAATACAGTTACTCTGTTGCCAGAGCCAGGAATGTTATTGTGTGCTATGAAGCATACCGGTCCCTGGTCATACTGGCTCCGGTAGAACCAGTAGGCAACCTTCGGCAGGCGGAATATATTCATAATGCCTGTTGGCTCCGCATCAGGCACGCATAGATCACAGATTGTTTCTGAACGGCAACTCGTGATATTATTTCCAAAGGGAAGCTCATCCTTCACAGCCTGGTGCAGTATTGAGAGCAGGCCAGCCGGTATCTCAGCCTCCATGAGCGATGTCTCCCATATCACCACCGACGGGTGGTTGCGGTCTCGACGGCATAGCATCTGCACCTCGTGAACGGCAGCACCGGCAGAGAGTGAGTCATGGCCGTAATGCCAGCCGGGAACGGCGTCAATGACCATCAGCCCGAGCTCATCACATGCATCCAGAAAAGCCGGTGATGGCGGACAGTAGAGGCTTCGTACCGCGTTGAACCCGGCCTCACGGATCTTGAAGGCGTCGCGGTAGCTGGCATCGTCGGAGAGGGCATAGCCAATATATGGGTACTCCTGCCGCCTGTCGGTCACCTCAAGAGTGACCGGCTGTCCGTTGAGAAGCAGTCTTTTATCCGGGCTGACCCTGACGGTCCTGATACCGGTGCGCGTCTCCCTCCTGTCTATGACTGCACCGTTATCTGTCAGCAGCTCGGTACGTACCGTATAAAGAAATGGTGTCTCCGGGGTCCATAGCGCCGGCTGCATGACTATCATCCTGGTCATGAGCCGGATGCTCTGACCCGGTTCCAGCTCGTTCAGTTCCGAGAGGGAGGAGGCCACTTCAAGACCTGCCGCATCAAGAAGAGAGTTCTTCATGCGGAACGATCCTGGCGTGCGGTCGTCATTGGTGATGTGCACCGAAAGGGTCAGAGTGGCTGATTCACGGCTCACATCCCTTACGCCGGTGATAATCCCCCCGCCAAGAGGAGCATTGGACTGAGCAGAGGTGGTTATATGAAGCCTGTCGGTGACATAGAGTCTAACGCTCCTGTAAAGCCCGCTGTACCATCGAAATCCGTGTTCAGCTGCCTGCTGCCCGTAAGGACCGTAGGGACTCTCCCTGTTATCGAGCCTGACGAGAAGCTCGTTTTCCCGGCCATATACCAGGTCATCAGTCAGGTTGACGTAGAAGGGAAGGAATCCTCCCGTATGGCGTGCTATCTCTGCTCCGTTAAGGTAAACAATGGCATCATTCATTGCGCCATCGAACAGCAACCCGGTGTGCCTGTGCCTCTGCCGCTTCTCAGGCCGGTACAGCTTCCTGTACCAGCAGATGCCTGTCCACTGGGCCGCATCATTGTCAGGAGACTCCATGAAGGCAGTGTGTGGCAGTGATACCTCCTCCCATCTGTGGTTCGGAATGATCCCCGGCAATACTTTCTCGGCACTGGCTGAATCCTGCCTGATGAAGAGCCACCCGTCATTGAAGGAGACAGGCACGCTGTCACTCTCATTGCCATGACAGGCACTGAGGAGCATGATTGTTACCGTCACTGCAAATGCAGCCGTTATGCCGGTGAGTTTTCTCATTTCTCGTTGAAACCGGAGACGGGATGCGCGTAAGTGACAACATCCCTGCCCGTTATCTCCTCGGGACAGAGGATGATAAGTCTCTCCAGCACGTTCCTGAACTCCCTTATATTACCTGTCCACTTTATCTTCTGCAGTTCAGTGATGGCATCAGGCATGATTTTTTTCTTTCCCATCCCGTATTCGCCGCATATGAGGGTGTTGAAATGCTCAGCCAGAAGAGGTATGTCTCCGCTTCTCTCGTTGAGTGAGGGTACATGAATCAGTATGACGCTCAGACGGTGGTAAAGATCCTCCCTGAAGGTGTTGCGGTCTATCTCATCCCTGATATTCTTATTGGTGGCAGCAATGACCCTGACATCCACGGCGATGTCCTTGTCTGATCCCACACGCGTGATCTTGCTCTCCTGCAGAGCCCTGAGAACCTTGGCCTGAGCAGCAAGGCTCATGTCACCCACCTCATCGAGGAAAATTGTTCCTCCCGTAGCCTGTTCAAATTTGCCGATACGTTGTTTGATGGCAGATGTGAAGGATCCCTTTTCATGTCCGAAGAGCTCACTTTCAATCAGTTCGGAAGGTATGGCGGCGCAGTTGACCTCCACGAAAGGCCCTCTCGAGCGGCTGCTCTTTTCGTGGATCTGGTGTGCGACAAGCTCCTTGCCGGTACCGTTGGCGCCGGTTATCAGCACCCGGGCCTCGGTAGGGGCAACCCTGTCAATCATCTCCTTGACAATCATAATTGCCGGAGAGGTGCCAACTATCTCGTACTTCTTGCTGACCTGCTTTTTCAGCACCTTGGTCTGGTTGATAAGCGAGCCTCTCTCCAAAGCATTTCGGATGGTAATGAGGAGACGGTTCAGGTCAAGCGGCTTCTCGAGAAAGTCAAAGGCTCCCTTCCTGATTGAATCCACTGCAGTGTCAATATTGCCGTGCCCGGATATCATTATCACCGGAACGTCAGTGGATATCTCCTGTAGTTTCTGGAGCACCTCGATTCCATCCATCTTGGCCATCTTGATGTCACACAGGACGGAGTCATACTGATGCTGGGAGAAGAGTTCTATTCCCAAAGGGCCGTCCTCGGCCAGGTCAACCTCATATTTCTCATATTCAAGCACATCCTTCAGCGTGTTCCTGATTGATCTCTCATCATCAATTACCAAAATCCTGGGCATCTGCTGTTATTTTATCCTTTATATGTCATCCATTTCCATATCTCCTTCCATGAGGTTTTCTTACCGTACATGAGAATTCCGGTACGGTAGATCTTTGCCGCCATCCATACCGCTCCGAAGATTGTTATAAGCATCAGACCCATGGAGAGGGCTATCTCCCAACCCGGGACATCAAAGGGAATCCTGGCCATCATCACAATGGGGGAGGTGAGGGGTATGATTGAGAACCAGAAGGAGAGGGAGCTCTCGGGATTCTGCATTGTGCCCATGGCAACAATCAGACCCAGAATGATCGGTATTGTTACCGGCAGCATGAACTGCTGGGTCTCCGTCTCATTATCCACCGCTGACCCTATTGCCGCAAAGAGGGAGGCATAGAGCAGATACCCTGTAAGGAAGTAAAACACGAAGCTGAAGATTATCAGCCCCCAGGGCTGGTTGAGTGCACCGGCGAAGAGCTCCTGGAATTCGGTGAGCTGCTCTGTTGTTATTGCCGTACCGGTAGTACCTGCGATTGACTGATCGGCATCTGCCAGGCTCTGGGGCAACTGCTGTATCTGCTCCATTGTGCCCTCAGGCAGGAAGCTTGTCTTAAGCACAGTCACAAGTGCAAGTGTCAGTACTATCCAGAGTGCGAACTGGGTCAGACCCACAAGTGCAACCCCGATGATCTTGCCCAGCATAAGCTGTACGGGTTTCACCGAAGAAACGATGACCTCCACTATGCGGTTGGTCTTCTCCTCGATAACCCCGCGCATGACCATTGATCCGAACATGAATACAAGCATATACATCAGGAAACCTCCCAGGTATGCAAGTGCCATCGAGATCCCGGTGCTGGTCTCACGGGCGCCGCCTGACTCATCCATCTTGATTGTCTGAATCCTTACACTGGTGTTGATTGTCTTAAGGATCTCATCCAGGTTCTCGATATTGTAGGCTAACAGCTTCTGCTTTTCTATCTCCTTCTCCAGGGAGCCTGTGATATGGTCAAGGAGGCCGATTGGCGGCTGCTTCATGGATATCAGCTGTATGGCATCGGGAGATGAGACTATCTCAGGGGAGATGAAGAGCACCCCGTAGTAACCCTGCTCACTGAAGTTGTGCTTTATGTCATCGAGCTTCAGATCGCTCCGGTAATCAAATTCAGTGTCCTTGGTATTCGGAATGACGTTTTTGAAGAGATCAGAACCGTTTTCAATGACTGCTATTCTCTTGAAGTCCTTGTCCTCGTTGTTCATCACCAGCATCGGAATAATGAAGATCAGGGCAAAGAGGAAGGGGGTAAGGAAGGTCATGATCAGGAACGATTTCTTCCTGACCCTGGTGATATATTCCCTGCGTATAATCAGTGCTATCTTGTTCATGGCTCAGTTTTTTAAGGCTTCCTTGTTTTTTGTTTCCACCACGCGTATGAATATTTCGTTCATCGAGGGCAGGGCGGGATTGAATGAAAGCACCTTTCCCGCAGCGGTCATGGCGCTTATGATTCCGTTGTTGTCTGCCGGCTCTGCTGCCTTGATGCGGACTGTACTCTTTCCGGCCTCAAAGGTCGAGTGGAGGACAGTGAAGAGGCCGTTGGAGGAGGGAGTCACCTCACCTGCCATGACGATCTCGTATTCATTCCCGGCCCAGTCATGCCGTATCTTTTCGACACTACCCTCCAGGATTGCGTTAGCCTTGTTTATCAGTGTTATATTGTCACAGAGTTCCTCCACTGAGCTCATGTTATGTGTGGAGAAGATAATTGTTGCTCCGCGTTCACGAAGGTAAAGGATCTCTTCCTTGACCTGCTTTACGTTTATCGGGTCAAAGCCGGTAAAGGGTTCATCGAATATCAGCAGCTTCGGTTCGTGAAGTACGGTGGTAACGAACTGCACCTTCTGCTGCATCCCTTTGGAGAGCTCCTCGACCTTCTTGTCCCACCAGTCAATAATCTGGAGTTTCCTGAACCAGTATTTCAGCCTGCGCATTGCCTCAGCGTGACTGAGACCCTTGAGCTGTGCGAGGTAGAGGGCCTGCTCCCCAACCTTCATCTTCTTGTACAAACCTCGCTCTTCGGGCAGGTACCCTATGTTATTTACGTCTTCCGGCTTAAGGGGGCGGCCGTTGAGGAAGAGGGCACCGCTGTCAGGTGCAGTTATCTGGTTAATTATTCGGATAAGGGTAGTTTTGCCCGCTCCGTTGGGCCCCAGCAGCCCGAAAATACTCTGTTCCGGAACGCTTATGCTGACTCCGTCAAGCGCAGTCTGGGTGGCAAAGCGTTTCGTTACGTCTTTGGCTTCAAATAAGATCATTTCTTTCCACAATTAAATTGTTAGTCCGGGAACTTCAAAGATATAAAAAAAAAGGCCGATACACTGTATATGCAGTGTGCCGGCCTTATTTCATGAGGTTTTCAGTCTCTCAGGAGAAGTAGTTCTTCACCCTGTCAAAGAAGCCCTTGTCATCAGCGTCAGGTTTAGGGGTGAAGGTGGCTGAGCTCCTGAACTGCTCCATTGCCTTCTGTTCCTCACGACTGAGATTCTTTGGTATCCAGACGTTTACGTTTACCAGCAGGTCTCCCTTGCCATAGCCGTTTACATCCGGAAGACCCTTACTCCTTAGCCGCAGTATCTTTCCGCCCTGTGTCCCGGGATCAATCTTGATCCGCACCTTGCCTTCAATTGTGGGCACCTCCACGTTTGCTCCGAGGATGGCGTCAGGAATGCTGATGAAAAGATTGTAGATCAGGTCGTTGCCTTCGCGAATAAGATTCTCGTGCGGCTCTTCGTCAATGACTACTATCAGGTCGCCGTTGATGCCTCCCCGGCGTGCAGCATTGCCTTTTCCCGTCACTGAGAGCTGCATTCCCGGAGCCAGTCCGGCCGGTATGTTGAGTGGTATCACCTCTTCTGCCTGGGTGATGCCTTCGCCGTAGCACTTCGGGCATTTCTTTGTGATGACCTTGCCTTCGCCGCCGCAGACGTTGCATGGAGCCGAGGTCTGCATCTGCCCCAGGATTGTGTTCATCACCCTGGTCGTATGGCCGGTACCCTTGCAGGCACTGCAGGTTGTAACGTCACTGTCTGATGCTGCACCGCTGCCGTGACAGGCATTGCAGGCGACGTACTTGTTCACCTTAACCCTCTTCTCCGCACCGTGGGCGAACTCCTCAAGCGTGAGTTTGACCTTCAGCCTCAGGTTGCTGCCCTTGTTGACATTCCTTGAGCGGCCGCCACCGCGGCGTGAACCGAAGGCCCCTCCGAAGGCATCACCAAAGATGTCCCCGAATGAGGAGAAGATGTCTTCCATGGTCATGCCGCCGCCAAAACCGCCGCCAAAACCGCCGCCGTTCATGCCCGCATGCCCGAACTGATCATACCTCGCCCTCTTATCATCATTGCTGAGAACCTCGTAAGCCTCGGCAGCCTCCTTGAACTTCTCCTCGGCATCCTTATCGCCGGGATTCTTGTCAGGATGATACTTCAGCGCCTGCTTGCGGTAGGCCTTCTTTACCTCATCCTTAGATGCCCCCTTGCTTATTCCAAGTACTTCGTAATAGTCTCTTTTCGACATATGTCTGTTCGGTGCCGTTCTGTTATTCGCCCACTATCACCTTCGGAAAGCGGATCACTTTTTCATTCAGTATATAACCCTTCTGGGTGACGTCAACTACCTTGCCCTTCATCTTCTCATCATCCACGGGTATTGTTGTGACGGCCTCGTGAAGATCAGCGTTGAACTCCTCGTTGACGGCTTTTATCTCCGAGACTCCGCTGTGCTTCAGGAATTCATTTATCTTGATGTATATCAGCTCAAGACCCGCCTTGACTGCGACACAGTCATCGGTGGAGCGCATTGATATCATGGCCCTGTCAAAATCATCGATTACTGGCAGAAGCCTCTTTATGACCGACTCACCGCCGGACTGAGCAAGCTCAATCTTTTCCCTGAGGGTTCTCTTCCTGTAATTGTCAAATTCGGCAGAGAGACGCAGGTACCTGTCCTGCATTTCTGTCAGTTTCCCCAGGAGTTCTCCCTCCGCCTTACTCATTACCGCTGCTTCAGGTTCACTCTCAGGCGCATGATGACCTGAAGCTGCACTCTCTGTATTTGCCTGATTATCCTGTGTTTCCTTGCCGGGCATGGGTTCATCATGCCTCTCTTCGTGACTCTTCTTTTTTACCATGATAAAAACAGTTTACTACGGGCCTTTTAAGCAAAATGCCGGCCACAATTACAAAACTGACAAAGTGGCAACTCAAAGGGTGAATGCCACTGCCTCGATCTCAACAAGACAACCGTGATGGAGGCCTGCCACCGTAATGATTGACCTGGCGGGATGAACGGGTCCGAAAAAATCGGCATAAACCCTGTTGATCTCCTCCCAGCTCTTAACATCCGTAGTGTAGATGGTTGTCCTGGCAATGGTGGTTATGTCGCCGCCGGCCGCCTTGACGATGCTGAGCACATTCTTCAGTGCCTGATGCGTCTGTTCGCTGACGCTCCCTGTAAGCCTGTCGCCTGTGAGCGGAACAACGGGCAGCTGGCCCGAGACAAAGATGACATTACCGGAGACTACAGCCTGCGAGTAGTGACCCCCTGGCAATGGAGCCTCATATGTGGTTATGTTGGTGACGCCCATGACTTATGAGTTAAGAATTTTAGTAGCTGCTCTTGTGCTTCTTCTTGTTCTGCTTGTTCTGCTGCCCCTTGTACTTATCCTGCGGACGGCCCTGGTATCTTCCCTGGGGCTTGCTCTTGGGAGGAGCAAGGAGGTCCCGTACATCGGGCATCCTGAAGTTTTCCGGAACCTTAAGCCTGTCACCGGAGATTGCAATCATGTCCCTGATAATGATCTCATCTGCCACCTGTGCCTTGTTCCAGGTCAGGTAATCCTTCTTCATCTGGTTAAGGATGAGTCCTGTCAGGTAGTCCTTCTCTTCACCGTCATCCATCTGTGCTGCTGCCTCAATCAAGGCCGGAACAATTCGCCCGTAATGGGCATATTTTACATCACCATTATGATATGGAACCTTGTTGGGCTTGGCATTCAGCTTACCCTGGTCCGGTGCCGGGTAGGGTGAGTCAACATTAAGATCAAAATCTGCTATTATCATCAGATGATCCCAGAGCTTGTGCCTGAAATCCGTTACCTCCCTCAGGTTAGGGTTAAGGTTGCCCATTATCTGTATGATTGTTCTGGCGGCCTGGTTTCTCTCCTCAGGATCCTTGATGCTCTTGATATGTTCTATCATCTTCTGAACATTCCTTCCGTACTCGGGCAGGGACATTCTTTTCCTCTGTGTATTATAGTCAAAACTCATCTGATAAATTTTGGTCAAAGCTACGAATAAAAATGATCTCAGAGACCAAGAAACTGGATTGCAAGGCCTGAGACTGCGATGGTTGCCCCGGCGATAACATTTACCCACCGCTCAAGGGGCCTGAGATTGATGCGGCTGAGTCCAAGCCTGAAGGCAAGCACTACCGACATCATGGTTGCTATTGTTGTTACCGAAAAGAGCAGTGAGACAATTACCACTCCTCCGATGTTGTTCTGTGCGGCCGGGTACATCAGGATGGGTATAAGCGGCTCGCACGGTCCCAGGACGAATATCAGGAAGAGAATCCAGGGTGTCATGTTCTTCCTGTCTGCCAGGTGGACATGAGCGTGACCGCTGAAGTGGTCATGTTCATGCTCATGAGCAGTTCCGTCAGCATGTGCATGGTTGTGAACATGCTTCTTGCTGCGGTAAAGCTTTCGAAGGCTGATAAGCATCCAGACCAGCCCGAAGGCTATCAGCAGCCAGGCGGCTATGTTGCCGCGGAATCCTTCAAGGAATTCAAGTTTTGAAAGGGAGATTCCGGCAGCAATACCGATGAATCCGATAACTATTGAACTCAGGACATGACCAAGACCGCACAGGAAGGTTATGAGCATCGTTTTGCGGATACTCCACCGGCGGGCCTCACCCATCACGATGAACGGCAGGTAGTGGTCGGGGCCGACAAGCGTATGTACGAACCCGATTGTGACAGCTGTACCTGCGAGAAGAAGTGTTGAATCTTCCATTTAAGATCTAAGTGTGGGTAAATATAGCAATT
The DNA here is from genome assembly GCA_034002785.1 of Bacteroidales bacterium. GTDB lineage: Bacteria > Bacteroidota > Bacteroidia > Bacteroidales > VadinHA17 > SR-FBR-E99. Next base: position 5,185 of record JAVEZX010000015.1, on the reverse strand, counting down.
TTACGGGACCTGCTACCTTTCAACCGTGACCCAGCTTCCATTCACAAAGGCCATCTCCCTGAATCCGGTGTTAAGGTTGTCAAGCAGCCTGCGGGCGTCAGTGATGAAGGTCATCATTGTGTCATAATGGTCTGATGACTGGAAGAATTCAGGTCTGTTTTCAAATTCCGCGCAGGGGAGGATGTAGAATTTCTTCCTGCCCTGCTCCACGGGAGTATAGACCCATGTCAGCACGTATCCGGCATCAGATATGAATGTTGTATCTCCCCTGGCAGTGATGTCAAGTCTGATCATCGCCCCGCCGTCGCGCCTGCGGGTACGCTGGTTGGAGACGAAGTTACCCATTGACCACACCACCGGGTTCCTTATGCCTGTGCTGTCGGTTTCGGCATTCATGGGCTGAAGAACATGCGGGTGGGAGCCTATTATAATGTCGGCGCCGCTGCGCTGCAGTGCCGCCGCCGTCAGCTTCTGCTCACGCGAGGGGAGCGTATCATATTCAATACCCCAGTGTATGAAGATCACTGTCTGGTCTGCACCCAGGCAGGCCGCCCTTTTGATCCCGGCAGCTGCTCGGACGGTATCAATATATGCTACCGTAGCCGGCGGTGGCACCGTGATACCGTTTGTGCCGTAGGTATATGCAAGGAGTGCAACCCTCATCGACTCATGGCCTATCATGAGAGGGGCGAGGCTGTCGCGCGATTCCGGGCTGACCCAGGTGCCGGTATGCCTGATACCCAGGCTGTCAAGCTTCCTTATGGTGCGCAGGATGCCCCTCGAACCCCTGTCGGCAGAGTGGTTGTTGGCAGTGCCGAGTATGTCAAACCCTGCGTTGCGGCAGGATGCTGCCAGCTCATCGGGAGAACTGAAGGCCGGGTATCCCCTGTAGGGCGGACCGCCAAGAGTCACCTCCAGGTTGCCGATTGCCACATCAACACCATTCAGCAGGGGTGCAACATAACTGAAGACTGTATCATAGGCATATGCTCCGGTGGAGTCATCCCTCGCTGAGGCTATCTGACCGTCATGGCCCATTATGTCACCTGTGAAGAGCAGGGTCAGGGCAGAGTCGCGCTCCTGGCCGGAGAGTGCCTGCGGAAGGATCAGCAGGATTAAGAGCGGAATGATTCTCAGTGATCTCATCGGGGTCGGTTTAGAGGGATGTCCGTTTCAAAAATAGTCATATCTTAGCAAGTTCAAAAATGTTTGTCAGCATCATGGAAACCCTTAATTCTGATCTCGTTACATACGTCCTGCTGCCACTGTTCATATTTCTGGCAAGGATAATCGATGTTTCACTCGGCACCCTGAGAATCATCTTCGTAACCAAGGGTATGAGGAAAGTTGCTCCCCTGGTGGGCTTCTTCGAGGTGCTGATATGGCTGCTGGCAATCAGCAGGATCATGCAGGACCTCGATAACTGGGTATGCTACTTCGCCTATGCGGGAGGCTTCGCCACAGGCAACTTTATCGGCATGTACCTTGAAGAGAGGCTGGCGATAGGACACGAGATGATCAGGGTCATCACACGTAAGGATGCCACAAACCTGATTGCTGATCTCAGAGCCCAGGGATATGGTGTAACATCAGTGCAAGCTCAGGGCATAGAGGGTGATGTGGCTGTCATCTACATCATTGCCCGCAGGAGCATGATAAAGGTGGTGCTTGATGAGATAAACCGTTTCAACCCACGCGCTCTCTATACTGTTGAATCAATCAAGTATGTCAACAAGGAGATATTTCACAGGGCCGAGGAAGAACGCCAGGGCAACTGGCTTTCCGATACGGTCCGCAGATCATCCAGATAGCCTATTTTAAGGGCAGAGTCTCGCCCACTACCACGGTGTCACGCTCTGATACCGTGGGGCTCATCCAGAATGTAATCACATGATTGCCCGGACGCTCGGGGGTGAATGTCACCGTGGTGTCAGCCGATACCACCATCTCAGGGCAGACACCGCTGGTTTCAAAATCGGCAAGCGCAACCATCTCATACTGACGGTCATCCTTCTCATTTAAAATAAAATGAATGTTGGACCAGCACCCGTTGTCCATTGTGGCACTGGCCATAATGTTAACAGGAGTGCCTACCTGCCCCGTCTCAGGCACTGACCGTTCATCAAACGGTATTACCACATTGCTGTAGGCAGTGTAGCCCGGATCCATGTCACAGGAAGGCAGCACGATGATCAGAAGTATTGGCAGAAGCTTGAGTAGTTTCATGATTAATGTAAATAGTTAGACAGTTTGAAATAACTCCTGGGAAGCAACAATAACCGTACCAAATCAATCGGCATGATACAGGGCAAATGTGCTTATAAAGGGAGTTGCCCTCGAGGAAACAATTGTCAGTCTGATCTCATCAGCCCTTACTTCAGGGAATCGTATCATTCTTTTGTAACCGATGGTTGTGCCTGTGGCTATTGTGTCCCACTGTTTGTTTGCAAGGGCTTCGATGATGAACTTCTCCACCCGCTGGCCCTTGCTTATGTCTTCCTGCAGCATCGCAATGTTGAAAGTGGCTGCTATTGCCGGGACGAATGAGGACACGCGATTGCGGCGCGGGCTCCACGAGGTGCCGTTGTTTCCGTCGATAAGGGCTGAAGCGCCGCTGCCGTAAGGCCTGGCTCCGTTCAGAAGATCAGTGGCATACATCTCATCAATCCATGCCTTCAGCCCGTGCAGGCTGCGGATGTCATGACCGGTAATCAGACCGCGGTTGTCCGGAGGGACATTGAGCAGGAGGACGGCGTTACGGCCCACCGAGCTCAGGTATATGTCAGCAAGTTTGGCAACGTCCTTTACAAGCGTGTCTTCGGATGCGCGCCAGAACCATCCCGGCCTGATTGAGACATCCACCTCGGCGGGGTACCAGAAGAGGTGCTGCGCCTTATTCAGCAGACTGCTGCTGCCAAGATCCGGTGACATGGGATTCACTCCCAGTGCCTCGTTTATTGCAACGCTTTCCGGTGTGCCGCCAGGGGCCAGTACGGTGGCGCTCCACTCTGTCTCCCGACCGTAACCGCTTTCCGTCCCGACCCAGCGAACATCCTCTCCCATAATGGCCACTACCGCATCGGGCTGAAGCTTCCTTATAAGGTCATAGTATGCCTGCCAGTCGTACTCCTGGCGCCGGCCGTCAGCCCCTTCGCCGTTGGCGCCGTCAAACCATACCTCATCAACCTTTCCGTACCATGTCAGCAGCTCGGTCAGCTGCTCCATGTAAAACCTGTTGTAGGCGGGCGAGTCGCCGTAGCATGCTGCATTCCTGTCCCAGGGCGAGAGGTAGACGCCGAACTTCATGCCATACGCATCGCATGAATCCTTCAGTTCCCTGATTACATCGCCCTGCCCGTTCTTCCAGGGGCTGGAGGCAACAGAATGAGTCGTTGTCTTTGTCGGCCAGAGACAGAAGCCGTCATGATGCTTTGCTGTGATGATGACCATCTTCATGCCTGCCTCGCTCAGCACCCTGACCCATTGCCCGGCGTCAAGGGAGGTGGGGTTGAAGATTTCGGGCGACTCCTTCCCGGTGCCCCACTCGAGGCCTGTGAAGGTGTTGACCGTGAAATGGATAAATGCTGTCATCTCGAGGTTTTGCCACGCAAGCTGCCGCTGGTGCGGCACCACACGGGCCGCCATCGCCTCCTTCACTCCGAGGCTGGGCTGAACCGGGAAATCCAGTCTTCCCGTGAAGAACTCTGTCTCGCGGTTCCTGTTGCACGAGATGAGCACCATAAGCGCCAGGAGAGCAGGGATCCACCCTGCTGCCTTATATGAAGTCATCAGACCTCCTTTTTAACCGGTTTGACGTACTTTAAATTCCTGAACCGCAGGGCCGACCAGTCTTCGTCTATCGCTACCTGGCTCACAGTCCTGAAACCGGCACCGGTAACCGTGTCCCATCCGCGGTCACGGTTGATATCCGTCTTGTACCGGCGCGAGGTGCCCTTGGGATAGACCAGCCAGAGCTTGCCGTCATCACTCAGGTTGTGAATGCATGCCGGCCCCAGCCTCTCCACCGCAACAGAGGCAGGAGTGAAGGCTATCATAAAGTCGTACAGGAAACGGGCATTGATCTCTGTGTCAATCGTAACCTCCGGCAGCAGGTCGCTGATCCTCTCGCGGAAATCCTCCGGCGCGTTCAGCAGCGCAATCCGCTCCTGATCACCGTATTTAAGTTTTTTCAGAATAGTGTCGTCCATCTTTCTTATCCCCGGTGCAAATATACAAATAAGAGAGAATTGAGTGCCTGTGACCCGGAAACTGTCGTTTCAGCATTTTTTGTACTATCTTTGCAGTGTCAAATTACGGGGTGCCTTACTACACAGGCTGAGATCATACCCTTACAACCTGATCCGGGTAATGCCGGCGGAGGGAAAGAGAGTAATCATTTCGAACCAGCCTGAACACCCTCATTTCTGACGATGTTGGATTTTTAAATGTTGTTGATATGGTGAGGAAGATTTCATTTCTGACAATTGTGTTGATGGCGCTGAGTTTACTTCTTTCGGGTCAGCGCCACGGCGCGACGGTCACCGGCAAGGTGACCGATGAGGCCGGTATGCCGATGGCAGGAGCCTCGGTGATGATAAGCGGGGCTGGTACCGGCGTGGCTGCCGGCAACGACGGGAGATATACCCTTCGCGGTATGCGCGACGGCACCTATACCTTACGGATCAGTTTTACCGGCTACGAAACCGTTGATACTGCCGTTACAGTGACCGGCACGGCCGTTCTGGATGTGACACTCAGGGAAGCACTGTTTGTCGCCGGCGAGGTGATCGTCAGGGGAAGCCGTGCCGGGGCACGAACACCCATGGCCCACACTACGGTGGGAGCGGAGGAACTGCGTGACAGGGATCTGACCAGGGACATGCCGTTCCTGCTCGCGCTCACACCCTCGGTGGTTGAGACATCTGACGCCGGAACGGGAATAGGATATACATCGCTCCGTATTCGGGGTTCCGATGCCAGCAGGATAAACATAACCCTCGACGGCATACCGCTCAACGACTCTGAATCCCAGCAGGTGTTCTGGGTCGACCTCCCGGACCTGGCGTCTTCCACAGGCAGCATCCAGGTGCAGCGCGGGGTGGGTACCTCCACAAACGGTGCAGGAGCCTTCGGTGCCTCGGTAAACATCAGCACCATGACACCGCCGGTTGAAGCAGGAGCGTTG
>JAVEZX010000014.1:0-39763 GCA_034002785.1 Bacteroidales bacterium | reverse complement strand
AGGAACATAACAGGAAGCTGAAGGAGAAACTGGGCCTTCCTGAAAGTTACGATGTGAAGTAGCGGAAGATTCATATACACTCCCGGACAGAGGGGCGACTCATCCAAGAGATGTGCGCCCTTTTTTTTGCCAAAAATTTATTGCCGTTTCGCTTGCATGAATTAAAAATGTATAAATTTGCACACTAAATGAATAAAAATACAAAATGAGTAAGACATCACGACTGGCCCTGATAGAGAGACTTGTCAGGGAAAATGTGATCGGTTCACAGGAAGATCTGCTCAGAATGGTGGAGGATACAGGGATGAAGTGCACGCAGGCGACGCTCTCCCGCGATTTAAGGCAGCTTGGCATCAGCAGGGGATTTGACGGCAGCGGCGGTTACCGTTATCTTCTCCCGGGAGGCAGGGAGGGAGAGGCAGAGGCGCTGCCCGGCAGTGCCACCGCAGCAATCACCGGCATGACATGGGCACGCGGATTGCTGCTCATCAGCACCCCTCCGGGATTTGCCTCCGCGGTTGCAATCCGCATCGACCGTGCCGGCCGGTATGAGATTGCCGGGACCGTCGCCGGTGATGACACAATCCTGCTGATTCCCCGTGACAACATCAGCAATGAGGCAATAGAAGAGTGCCTTAAAACAATTTTCAAATCAGACATTAAATAACAGTTATATACTATGAAAAAAGTAATGCTTGCATATTCGGGGGGTCTTGACACCTCCGTGATTCTCAAATGGTTAATAAATAAAGGGTACGAGGTGATAGCGTACGTGGCCGACGTAGGTCAGAATGATGATTTTGAGGCCGTCCGCGAAAAGGCCCTTGCCATTGGCGCCTCCTCGGTCATAATAGAGGACCTGAAGAGAGAGTTTGTGACTGATTATATCTTCCAGGCTGTAAAATCGAACGCGGTTTATGAAGACCGTTACCTGCTTGGAACGGCGCTTGCCCGTCCGCTCATCGCGAAAAAGCAGATCGAGGCTGCCATTGAATACGGTGCCGATTATGTTGCGCACGGTGCAACAGGCAAGGGGAATGACCAGGTGCGCTTCGAGCTGGCCTATTACGCGCTCAAGCCTGACATAAAGGTGATCTCACCATGGAAGGATGCAGAGTTCCTCTCGCAGTTCCAGGGAAGGTCTGATATGATAAGGTATGCCGCCGGCCACCGCATTCCGGTCAAGGCATCCATCTCCAAGCCTTACAGCGAAGATGACAATCTTATGCACATCAGCCATGAGGCAGGTATCCTGGAGGATCCGCTCTATTTCGGAGGCAAGGAGATACTTGAAAAGATGGTGATGCCGATGGATGCGCCTGACAAGGAGACACATATCTCCATTACATTCAAGGACGGCATCCCGGTCAAGGTGACAAACAAGGATGACGGCACAAGCTACAGTGACCCGCTTGAGCTCTTTATCTATCTCAACAAACTCGGAGGCACAAACGGCATCGGTCTGCTTGATATGGTTGAGAACCGGTTCGTGGGCATCAAGTCGAGGGGCATCTATGAAACTCCCGGCGCAACCATTCTTTATGCGGCGCACAAGGATATTGAAGGCATCGCCATGGACCGCGAGGTGATGCGTCTTCGGAACATGCTTGCGCCGGTCTTTGCCGAGCTGGTCTACAATGGTTTCTGGTTCTCACCCGAGATGGAGTTTCTTAAGGCCTCCATGGACAAGAGCCAGGAAGTTATTGACGGGGTGGTGCATATGATCCTGTACAAGGGCAATATCATCATTGAAGGGCGTGAGTCTCCGTCGTCATTATATAATAAGGAGTTATCGAGCATGGATATTGAGGGCGGGTTCAACCAGGCTGACAGCCTCGGGTTCATCCGCATAAATGCCATTCGCCTGATGGCCCACCATGCCATCATGGAGGCTAACAAAAAGAAAGTGAAGGAAGATGCACTTGTGGGATAAGGGTGGCACCACCCGCGAATCGCTCATCAGCTTCACCTGTGACAGTGACAGGGAATATGATGCAAGGCTGGCTCCCTACGATATTGTGGGGTCTATGGCTCATGCAGTCATGCTTGGGCGATGCGGGCTGATCACTGCCGGAGAGAAGGAGAGCCTTCTCACCGGCCTGGCCCGGCTCTTTGAGGAGACAGCGCAAAGCGATTTTTCAATAGGGAAGGAGTATGAGGATATTCATTCATGGGTTGAGATCCGCCTTCACGATCTGGCGGGAGAGGCCGCAGGAAAGTTGCATACCGGCCGATCACGCAATGATCAGGTGCTGACTGATATACACCTGTTCATAAGAGACCGGTCATACCTGCTGGCGCATGCGCTGGAGTCCCTGGCAGGGGACTTGCTGGACATGAGTGAAAGGCATAAGGATGTCCTTATGCCGGGGTTCACTCATATGCAGGCGGCCATGGTGACCTCGTCCGGCCTCTGGTTTGCTTCATATGCCGAGAGCCTATGTGATGATCTGCACGTCCTATCCGGTGCAACAGCACTGGCTGATGCATCACCTCTGGGGACAGCAGCCGGGTACGGCACGTCGCTGCCCGTTGACCGTGAGATGACAGCTGAACTGCTGGGCTTCCGGAGGCTTATTGTCACCTCACCCTATGCCCAGATGAGCCGCGGACGGACAGAGCGGCAGGTGACCGGCGCCATAGCCTCGGCGGCAGGCACTCTTGGAAGGTTCGCATCGGACGTGATCCTGTTCATGTCCCCGGGATATCAGTTTGTATCACTCTCGGATGATCTTACCACCGGCTCCTCAATCATGCCGCAGAAGAAGAATCCTGACCTGTTTGAGCTTATCAGGGCCCGCTGTAACAGACTGCAGGCCGTTCCGGGCGAGGTGACGCTCATGACCGCCGGGCTGCCTCCCGGGTACAACCGCGATTTCCAGGAGCTGAAGGCGGTGCTCTTTGACGCTTTTGACGGCATCACGGAGCTGGTGCAGGTCTTTCACGGTGCACTGGAAGGACTTGTGATCAGAAAGGATATTTTAAGTGATACCCGTTACAATGATATCTTCTCCGTTGAGGAGGCAAACAGGATGGTCCGCGAAGGTGTCCCTTTCAGGGATGCATACCGCGAAGTGGCAAAAAAGGGAGGATCAGGCAAATTCAATATTCCTGCCCCTTCCGAATACACTCATACCGGCAGTATCGGGAACCCCGGCACTGCCCTGATAAGGACAAGGCTGATCAACCTGATGGAATCTTTCAGACCGGGTATTTCTCCCCGGGAACTGTGCAGTACAATCAGTTAAAGTGCAGTTCTTCGGATTTCTTCAATCTCCTCAACTGTTTTTGGTTTGGGTTTCCCCAGCAACTGCGGGCCGTTTTCTGTCATCACGAAATCCTCTTCATTTCTTACGCCTCCGAAATTGCGGAATTTGTAAACCTCCTCCCAGTTTATAAACTCATTGAACCTGTTATGGCTTCTCCACAGGTCCATTAACTCAGGAATGAAATAGATTCCGGGCTCAATAGTGTAAACATGTCCGGGTTTCAATGGCTTAGCCAGTCGCAGGGATTTAAGACCGAACTGCGTGCTCTTGGGCTGTCCGTCATATCCGACCCAGATCTCACCAAGGTCCTCCATATCATGTACATCCAGTCCCATCATGTGTCCGGTCCCGCAAGGGAAGAACAGAGCGTGAGCTCCGGCTTCAATGGCATCATCAGTATTGCCCTTTGTCAGTCCCATCGATTTCAGTCCCTCAAAAATTGTTGTTACAGCTGCTACATGCACATTTTTAAATGGTTTATTCAGCTGAGCCGCCTCAATAGCTGCCTGATGAGCCTGAAGAGACAGGCTGTATATGTCCTTCTGAACCGGAGTAAATCTCCTGCTTACGGGAATGGTGCTTGACAAATCGCCGGCATAACACATCTCATTTTCATATCCTGCATCAATCAGGAACAGGTCACCCTCCTTAAGCGTGTTCCCGTGGTAGTGATTGTGAAGCGTTTGTCCGTTAATTGTTGCAATGATCGGAAATGCGATATCTCCTCCTGCGGCAATAGCGATTCTGTGGATTTCAGCAGTAACCTGTGCCTCGGTCATACCCGGTTTTGCCAATTTCATGGCAGCCACATGCATGTCAACAGACACACTGGCCGCCTGGTGCAGCTGAACAATCTCCTCCTCCGTCTTGATCTCGCGCTGGCTGACAACGGCCTTTACCAGGTCAAGAGAAGATTCTCCGGCAATTTCCCGTGGCAGTATGCCAAGCAGTTCGAACAGCCTGATTTTGTTCTCATGGCGGTAGAGTGGCAGAAAATGAATTGTCTGCTTTTTATTCTGAGCCTGGTCAAGGAATGCGGCAAGGTTACCTGCCGGCTGTACTTTATGAACTCCGCATTTTTCAGCCAGTGAGGCTATGGTTGGCTGGGGTCCCCTCCAGACATAATCCTCCACTGTATATTCATCCCCGAATACTGTTTCTGTGTCATTATCAATGTCAATCACGGCTGCCAGTCCGGGCTGCTGTATTCCGAAATAATAGAGGAAGGTGCTGTCCTGCCTGAAATGATAAGTGTTATCCGTGTAATTCATTGGCGACTCATCATTACCAAACAAAAGGATTAATCCCTTACCGACTTTTTCCTTCAGTATTCGTCTTCTCTCGAGGTAGGTCTTTGTGCTGAACATATCTTCCGTTTTTATAAAATTTGACTGAAATTCTTATTTCCGGCTTGACGCAGTTGAACTGCTTCTTTCAAAATAACATCTCTTGTGCTTGTAAATATACCATTCCGATGACAAGGATGCCACTTCCTTGCCTGCCGAATTAACTTTGTTTAACGTGGAAGTACGAAAATCATAACCCACTCAACCTGCCTTTTATCTTTATTGCTGTCTCAGTTACAGCCAGTCCGCCTTTCCCGGTGCATTTCACGCATGACGGCATTGTTTTGCCAACCTCTGAAACGGTCTGTATTACCTGGTCAAGGGGGACTACTGCATCGAATCCGGACACTGACATTATTGCCGAAGCATATGCATTGACGGCAGCGCTTACATTCTTCCCCAGGCATGGAACCTCAACACGGTCGGCTACCGGATCACATATCAGCCCGATCATATTTTGAATGGCCATAGATGCTGCGTCAATGGCCTGTTCTGCAGTACCTCCCATCAGTTGCACGATTCCTGCAGCTGCCATTCCTGAGGCAGCCCCGCACTCTACCTGGCAGCCATATTCTTCGGCTGAGAAACCGGGTCCCTGTGCAAAGTAAGCTCCAACGATTCCAGCTGCAAAATAAGCTTTGATCAGCTCATCAGCAGAGCAGGCCAGGTCATCTGATACGGCCCTCAGTGATCCACCGACTGTTCCGCAGGAGCCGGCAGTGGGGGCAGCCACAACCACTTCCATCGCACTTTTTGATTCCATCAGTGCCGTAACATTCTCAATTATCCGGTTCACAACCGATGCCCTGATTTTGCCTTCCTTCTCTGCTTTTCCTGGCAGGTGAGACTGCTGTGACAGAATCCGGTCTGTATAATGTGTTCCCTTTAAACCGGTATCAATACTATTATGTATGATATCGATTATCTCCCTCATCCTGGATTTTAATTCCTCCTCCGGATACCCGCTGATGCATTTTTCATAGATCAGGCCCATGTCCCCCAGACATGCATCCTTTTGCCCTGCGTAATCAAGAAGCGACGGAATGGTTGTAAACGGAATTTCTGTCTGTCTGCCGGCAATTACAGGCATGATCGGATTTATTACCGCTATATCGCCGATCACCGGGTTTTGTCGGAGATGGGTCATCAGTCCGGAAGGGAACGGGCTTGAAGATTTAAATTCATACCTGATCATATCCCCTTTATATCCTGCAGAAAAACGGATTCCGGGAGGCAACCCGGTTTTAAGCTCTTCGCTGATATCCGGCTTGTTTACGGTAAATATCATCAGTTCGTACAGGTCACCATTAAGCATGACCGGGAATCCGTTAACAGATTTAATCTCAAAGGATCCCCCGCCGAGGGAGACCGCAATTATCTGCACTGTTTTTCCGGTCATCCCCTGCAGGGTGAGCCTCACGGTGTTGGGATGGTCTGCAGGGAATGAACTTACCTGGTATTCAATGGTTATCCCTTTTTGGAGTGCAAAGCTTTCAGCAGACTTCATCCTTTCATCGGTGATATCAAGTCCTGAAAGTCCTCCGTCAATTCCCATCGGGGTGCCCTGTTCACGGTAATTCGGGGCCCAGGCACCGTCCCGGTCAAACTCTATCAGCGCCTGTTTCAGTGGCTCGTTCAGGATATCCAGCGCGGTACGTGCAATCCGCCATGAAGCCGCCGTGTGCGAACTTGAGGGCCCCCGCATTACCGGTCCGATCACATCATTGAATATGCCGGGTAGTTTTTCCATTTCAGATTCCTTAAAGATACGCAAGTGCGCCGACAATCAATGAATACGGATCTGTTTCCTTCTGGTCGACAGGTAAGCTTGCTTTTTTGTCATGTCAGGGGCTGTCATTCATGAAGCGTGACTTCATGGCCGGTCATGGTTTGTTATTCAGACAGTCTGATTTCAGTACCGAACCCTTTCTCCAGAGAGCTTTTGTGTATATCGGTTGCTACCACATAATCCTGGATTGCAACACCCACACTTTTGAAAATTGTAACCTGATCATCCGATTCCCTGCCTGTAATTCTGTTTAACAATAGATCGCCTATTTCACCTGCAATATGGCTGTCAGTTATGATTCCGTCCCGGATCGGTTTTATCAGGTCTCCGCTTTCCTTCAGACATGGTTCTGTGCTGTCGAGAAATACCCTTGCATCACGGATCAGCCAGGGGTCAAGCTCCTGCATGTGTGGCTGGAAAGAGCCGATAGCGTTTATATGTGCTCCCTTTTTAATGTCCTCTCTTTTGAAAAGAGGTGCCGTTGCGTTGGTGGCAGTACATATAATATCAGTATCATTAAGGGCAGAGATGTTTTCACAGTATACCATCTCCGCAGATGTTTCTCCCTGGAGTTCTTCAATAAACCGGAATGCGAGGTCTCTGTTCTTTTCAAATATGAGGATTTTCCTTACGGGACGCTCGCACAAAACTGCCTCAATCTGAGTTTTGCCCTGCGCACCGCACCCGAACAGAGACATTGTATGTGCATTTTTGCCGGCAAGATGGCGGGTGGCGAGTCCGCTTGCAGCTCCGGTCCGCAGCGCTGTGATGTGATTGCCGTCCATTATTGACATTATTTCTCCGGTAACGGAGTCTATTACAATGACAATTCCCTGAATTGCCGGGATCCCTGGTATTACGGTTTTTTCGCGCTGGGTAATAAACTTTACGGTAACCTGTTTATCCCTCTCAACGAAGGCCGGTTTATAAAGCATTAACAGGTCATCGGCCGGGAGCCTGGTTACAACGCGCATCGGAATATGGCATTCATCTGATGACAACGCCGTGAATGCCCGTTCCATGGCATCAATTGCCTGCCTCATTGAATAATGCTGTTTAATCTCTCCGGCTCTGATTATCCGCATTTGCTTTCCTGATAACCTATTTTGTCAATGAATTGATCCACATGGTCAGTTCTGTTTCACCGGTTCACTACAGCCTTTTCAATATTCTCAATAAACAGATCAAACAGAAAATCAGTATCCGTAGGGCCTCCGGAGGCCTCTGGGTGGAACTGGGTGGAGAAGAAAGGCTTCGAGATATGCTTCATACCCTCATTTGTGTTGTCATTTACGTTGACAAAGAGTGGTGCCCACCCGGCAGGCAGGGTATTGTTGTTTACTGCAAAACCGTGATTCTGTGAGGTGATATATGCCCTGTCTGTACCAACCATCAGAACAGGCTGGTTATGACTCCGGTGACCGTAGCGCAGCTTGTATGTGTCAGCCCCTGCCGCCAGGGCCATCAGCTGGTTGCCCAGGCAGATACCGAAAATCGGTCTGTCATCATCAAGTGATTTCCTTATATTATCTATGGCCGTCCGGCACATCTTCGGATCACCCGGACCGTTTGTCAGGAACAGGCCGTCATACTCCTCAACTGAATAGTCATAGTCCCATGGCACACGTATGATTGTAGTATCGCGCTTAAGAAGGTTGCGGATGATATTGAATTTGACCCCGCAGTCGACCAGCAGTATCCTGTACCGGCCATTGCCATACACCTTGCGCGCAGAGGTACTTACCTCGGCCACCAGGTTAACCTTGTTGGGGTCATAGAACTGCGTTGTCATTCCCTCAGGTTCCACCTTTCCAAGCATGGCTCCCTTCTCCCGGATTCTCTTGGTCAGTGCACGGGTGTCGATCCCGAAGATACCTGGCACATTGCTTCTCCGCAGCCACTCGTCGAGGCTCTCGATGGCGTTCCAGTGGCTGTATTCAAAGGAATAATCAGATACAATCAGTGCGGAGATATGCACGCCTGACGATTCGTAAAACATGAACAGGTCGTCCTGCTCGCTCTTGCCGGGAGCGCCGTAGTTGCCCACCAGCGGGTAGGTAAGGCAGAGTATCTGTCCCCTGTAGGAGGGGTCTGTCAGGCTCTCGGGGTAGCCTGTCATTGCGGTATTGAAGACAACCTCGCCGGCGGCAGTCACCGGTGCTCCGAACGACCAGCCGTGGTAGACGGAGCCATCCTCAAGCGTCAGGCGTACACTGATTCTTTTGTTGTTACTCACTCTGCAGTCTTTATTGCGGTTTCTATCTGTTCAAGTGCCTTTTTCACAATGGCGCGCGGGCAAGCCAGGTTCATCCTCATGAATCCTTCGCCTCCCGGGCCGAAGCGGGAGCCTTCGTTCATTCCCACGCGGGCCTGCTCCACGAAGAAGCGGTTCAGCTCTGCACCGCTCATGCCAATCGCACGGCAGTCGAGCCAAATCATATAGGTAGCCTCAGGCCTGACCGGTTTGATCTGAGGCAACCGGTCCCTGCAGAAATCCATGACCAGGTCAATGTTGCCCTCAACATAGGTCATCAGTTGTGACAGCCATTCGCGGCCATGGGTATACGCCGCCTCTGAGGCAACATTACCGAATATATTTCCGAGATGCATGTGAAGTCCCACCAGTGTCTGCCGGTATTTCTCCATCAGCCCCGGATCGGAGATTATCATCGAGGAGGTGCTGAGTCCTGCCAGGTTGAAGGTCTTGCTCGGTGCCATGCATGTGACCGTTACGGAAGCCGCTTCCTCAGAAAGGGATGCCAGCGGCACATGCTTCACTCCCGGAAGTGTCAGATCAGAGTGAATCTCGTCGGAAAGGATTATGATTCCATTTTCGTGGCATATCACTGCGAGCTTGTCAAGTTCATCCCGCGTCCATGCTCTTCCCACCGGGTTATGCGGGTTTGAAAGGATCAGCATACGGGAACGCGACGTTATCGCCCTGCGCAGACCATCAAAGTCCATAACCCAGCCTTTATCCGTCTCCAGCAGCGGGTTAAAGACCAGCTTCCGGCCGTGATCATTAACTGCTCCGTAGAATGGAGGGTATACAGGCGGCTGGATGATTATCTCATCACCCGGTGAGGTATAGGCCAGTGTGCACAGGTTGAGTGCCGGTACCACTCCAGGGCTGAACTCTATCCACTCCTTCCTGATTTCCCAGCCGTGCAGTGAGGAGACCCAGCTTATCAAAGCATCAAAATAGCTGTCAGGCCTGTAGGAATATCCCAGTATCTCGTGGTTCAGCCTCTCATGCAGTGCCTCAACAACAAAGGGAGGTGTGCTGAAGTCCATATCGGCTATCCACATGGGGATCACGTCGGCCCTGCCGAAGACTTCCTTACGCTTGTCCCATTTGAGACAGTTGCTGTTCTCCCGGTCAGGCGCCTCGTCGAAGTTGTAAATCATGGGTTTGTTGTTGCTTCGGGATGCAAAGTTAGCAGAAAATGGCAATGAACAACCGGCCGGCCTGTGGTGTTTAAACTGTATGTAAGCCGGACTGGAAGCAGCTTTAAATTATTCTTGAAATTTTATTCCGGCAGAATATGTAAAAAGTCTTATTTTTACGTAGCCAAAACACAAGTACCAAACAAGAGTTATATGAAAAAGACTTTCACGTCGATACTGGTCGCTGCATTGATTCTGACAGTTGCCGGTTTATCCTCCTGCAAGAACAGGGGCGAATCAAGGAAACAGAAGGAGATCAACGCCGTTGAGCTCGATGCGCTGGAAAAAAAGATCGAAGAAAATGTTTATCCTCTGCCCACATCTGCCGAGGTTATCAAGAAGCTCACCGACCTGGATCTGGGTTACATTCTCGGTGCCACAAATCCGCCTGAGAATGCACGCAACTACGTGGAGAGCTACAACCGTTCCGTCAATCTTGGAGTCTACGGTGCCGATCTCAGCTATGCCACCCTTTACAATATGCAGCAGGATGTGATCGACTACCTGGCTGCAGTGCGCACACTTGCACTTGAGCAGAATCTGTCAAAGATCTATGACGAATCTCTCTATGACAGGATCAAGGCCAATTTTGACAACAGGGATACGCTTGTGACCCTTCTCACGGACGCGTTTGACGGTACCTATTCATATATGGTGGATGCCGGACAGGCAAACCTGGCTCTGCTGATGGTAGGAGGAGCATGGGTTGAGGGTATGTATCTCACGCTCTCTGTTTCGGAATCAGGCGGCCATCTCTCCGGGTTCGAGACTACGCTTCTGGATCAGAAACAATCCTTTGAGCTGTTCAGGGAGCTTGCATCGCCTCACAACACCGATCCGCTTGTTGCCAGGATACTGACAGTGATGCAACCCATAAGTGATGTTTATGCCAGCCTCGGGACAAGTCTCACCATGGAAGATATCGAGGCCATGAAGAAGGCCGTGAACACGGTCAGGGCTGAACTGATTAAGTAAAAATCAACAGATACCGAAAGACCGCAAACAAAACTTGCGGTCTTTTTTTAAGCATATGAGGGAATCAGTATTACATGCACTGATACATATTTTTGCCATTATCTCTACCGTAAACCCTGCAGGGGTAACGGTCAGGGGCAAGAAGATCCTTCGCAGCTACCTCAGACGGTATCTTAACCAGGAGCTTGAAGAAGAGTACTTCAAGCTTTACGAAAACAACCTCCATTTTTACGAGCGCGAGCTTAAGGCAGTGGAAGAGGGTGAGTTGTCAGACGAGGACTCACTCATCACTTTTCAGATTACAAACATTTGCAGGCAGATAAAGAAGGGTCTCTTCATCGAAGAGAGGATGATAGTCTTTCTGCAACTGCTGGAGTTTGTTTATGAGGACGGAACCATCTCCGATCAGGAGTCGTCAATCATCGACATCGTAGCGCGCACCTTCAATATCTCGCAGGAGGAGAAGACCAATGCGCATGCCTTCATGCTCGGAATGCGGTTTGACCAGGTCAGCCCGGAGTCGTTCCTTGCCATTGAGGGTGAAGGGAATATCGGGGAGGCTTCCTCCCGGTATGCCAACTACCACGAATGGCACCATATGGTTACGAGAGGGCTGCGGGGCACTATCTATCTGCTCTTCGTGAAGAGTACAGGCCACATCCTGTTCATGTACGAAGGGAAGATGCAGCTCCACTTCAAGGGCCGTAATGTGGTGCCGCTCCGGCCATTCCTGCTTGAGCCCGGTGTCAATATCCGGGGTCAGGGAATAGCCCCGCTCTACTATACTGCCATCTTCAGAAAATTCATCAGGGCCGGCTTCGTGGAGGATATTCTCTTTGAAGGCCAGAATATCGAATATACCTTCAAGGGTTCGGAAAACGGTGTCAAGCCGATGAGCTTCAGCATCAAGTCGGGAAACCTGGTTGGCATAATGGGAGGCAGCGGCGTAGGCAAGAGCACCCTGCTGAACATACTTAACGGGAAGCTGAAGCCCGAAGGCGGATCAGTCTACATCAACGGCTACGATCTGCACAGTGAATCAGATGAACTCAACGGCCTGATAGGTTATGTGCCGCAGGATGATCTCCTGATAGAAGAACTTACCGTTTACGAGAACCTGTATTATAATGCAAGGCTCACCTTCGGCGGCTATGATGAGGAGAAGCTGAAAGAGGTTGTATTGGATGTACTCAGGGAGCTTGATCTCTATGAGTACCGCGACATGCTTGTAGGAGACCCGCTGAACAAGAAAATCAGCGGCGGGCAACGCAAGAGGCTTAATATAGGGCTGGAGCTGATGCGCGAGCCGCCGGTGCTGTTTGCTGATGAACCCATCTCGGGACTGGCTTCACATGATTCGGAGAATGTGATGCAACTGCTTAAAGACCAGGCTATAAACGGCAAGCTGGTGTTCGTCATCATTCACCAGCCCTCGTCAGACATACTTAAGATGTTTGACAGGCTGTGGGTGCTCGACAGGGGAGGTTACATGATCTATGACGGTGACCCCGTTGATGCCATCGTTTATTTCAAGACAGAGACCTCACAGGCCAATGCGGCTGAGAGCGAATGCCCCACCTGCGGAAATGTGGAGACGGATGAGATACTGCAGATAGTTGAAGCCAAGGTGGTTGACCCTGACGGTCGCCGAGGGCAGGAGAGACAGGTGTCGCCTGTAGAGTGGTACCACCGCTACCGTCAGAAAATGGAACCTACCCTGTCAGGGCAGCCGGAGATGAAACCCCTTCCGGCCAGTAATTTCAGGATCCCGGAACGGATGAAACAGGTGCGTACTTTCGTCAAGAGGAACCTTGTCAGAAAGTATGCCGACAGGCAGTATATGATAATCAACCTGCTTGAACCGCCATTGCTTGCCATTATTCTTGCCTTTGTTTCAAAATATCTCTCTGACGGGGTTTATCTTTTCTCTGACAACAAGAGTTACCCGGTGTTCATGTTCATGAGCGTTGTGGTTGCCCTGTTCCTTGGGCTGACAGTCAGCGCCGAGGAGATATTCCGCGACAGGAAGATAATTGAACGTGAGAAATATCTGAATATCAGTCGTTCCAGCTACCTCTTCTCGAAGATCAATTTCCTTTTCGGCCTTTCAGCAGTACAGACGCTGATATATGTGGTAATCGCGCAGCATATACTCGAGGTTGAGGGGATGATGTGGCGCCACTGGCTGATACTGTTCACAACATCGTGTTTTGGCAATATGGTCGGGCTGAACATCTCCGCCGGAATGAAATCAGTGATCAGTATCTACATCCTGATCCCGCTGGTGCTGGTGCCTCAGCTCCTGCTTGGCGGAGCCATGGTAAGGTTTGACGACCTGCACCATTCACTGACCCGGAAGGTGTACGTACCTGTCATCGGCGATGTCATGACCACCCGCTGGGCTTATGAGGCAATGGCTGTGGAGCAGTTCCGGTCAAACAAGTACATGAAGCCCTTCTTTGATACAGAGATGAAAATCAGTCGTTACGACTGGCAGTCGGCCTTCCTGATACCCGAACTGAAGCAAAAGAGCAACGAATGTGCGTGGGCTGCCGGCAAACCGGAGTATGAAGAAGTGTACCGTAACAACCTCGAAAAGCTGGAGCTCCACATAACCGAGCTGAGTGCCGAAGCGGGACTCGATCCTGCCCAGGCAATGAGGGTGATACACAGGGAACCGTTTACCAGTGATGCTTCCTTTATCGTCAATGATTATCTTGACACGCTGCAGAAGGTGGTGCGGGGTTTCTACCTCAGGCAGACTGCCGTCAAAGACAGTATCACGAGGAGTATTGTGGCGGATATCGGACAGGAGAACCTGGTGCGTCTGCGCACGGAAAACCACAACAGTGATCTGGCCGATATGGTACTCAACCGGACGGTCCAGAAGAAGCTCTACGAGACTGATAAGCGGATCATCCAGAAGTCTGATCCCGTTTTGATGCTTCCCGGCTCACGGGCGGGGAGGGCCCATTTCTATGCCCCTTACAAGATGATAGGCAATCTGCGAATCGGAACCCTCTGGTTCAACCTGATGGTGATATGGATTGTGAATACCCTGCTCTTCATAACTCTCTATTACAATGTGCTGAAGCTCCTGCTGAGCCTGCTTGAGAGGATAAGAATACCAGGTTTCGGATCTGACAGAATAGTACCGCCGTGGGAACTTATAAAGTAACGCCTAAGAAACACCTCGGTCAGCATTTCCTTAATGATAAAAGGATTGCAGCGGCCATCGTCAGCTCACTGAGGGCAGAGGAGTGTGATACAGTTGTAGAAGTCGGACCCGGGATGGGGGTACTTACACATCTTCTGGCTGAAAGAAATCTCCCATCATTCAGGGTAGTTGAAATTGACCGGGAATCAGTTGATTACCTGCAAAATAACCTCGGAGGCCAGACTGAGATAATTGAAGCTGATTTTCTCGGTCTCGATCTGAGACCACTTGGTGAGAAGATGGCTGTGATCGGAAATTTCCCGTACAATATTTCAAGTCAGATCTTTTTTAAAATACTGGATAACCGTGACCGTGTCAGGGAGGTGGTTGGCATGGTACAGAAGGAGGTGGCGGAGAGAATCTGCTCCGGTCCCGGCAACAGGGTCTACGGCATTCTGAGTGTCCTCCTCGGGGCCTGGTATGATATTGAATATTTGTTCACAGTCAGTGAGCATGTTTTCTCACCTCCGCCTAAAGTAAAATCGGCTGTGATCAGGCTGACCCGAAACCATGTTCAGAAGCTTGACTGTGATGAGAAGCTCTTTGTGACTGTGGTGAAGCGCTGCTTTAACCAACGGCGAAAGATGCTGCGCAATCCGCTGAAAGACCTTGTGAAGCCTGACTCAGGCGACATGCCGCTGTTATCCATGAGGGCAGAACAGTTATCGGTGGAACAGTTTGTAGAGCTGACGAACTGGGTCTCTGCCAGGATGAGACAACCGGCGGAACAACAGCCTCGTAAGCCTGCCGGGCGCCAAAGAAACCAGTCCTGATAAGAGCTGAGACACAGTCCGGCGGATCAGTGGCCGGTCTTACCTGCCGGGTATCAGAATGAGTAACCTATTGCCTCCACCGGATTCATCCTCGATGCAGCAGATGCCGGGGCAAAACCGGCAATGATGCCGATAGTGGCGGAGATCACGACGGCCAGAATAATATTCCCGGCAGTCAGATACATTCCCAGTGTGTAGAAGTAATTGACGAAGAGGGTTCCTATAAAGACAATGATCAGTCCCAGGATTCCTCCGGTCACTGAGAGCAGCACCGATTCCGTCAGGAACTGCAGCAGGATCCATCTGCGCTTTGCTCCCAGAGCCATCTGGATTCCGATAATGCTCGTCCGCTCACGCACTGAAACGAACATAATATTGGCAATGCCAAAGCCTCCGACAAGTATCGAAAAGCCCCCGATGATCCAGCCGGCTATATTGATGCCCCTGAAGACAGGCTCAAGCGTGCTCGTTATCTGGCTTGCCTGGTTGATTGAAAAGTTGTTTTCTTCCCCGGGAGCTATTCGCCTTGCGGCTCGCAGAATCATTATCACTTCATCAGAGAGCTGCTGGACTGAGACGCCCTCCTTTCCCCTGATCATTATGTCCGAGTTAAGGAAGGGGTTTCTGAAATTGACAAACTGGCGGCTGAAATCAAGCGGCACCAGCACGCCCTCATCCATGCCGTTATCGCTGAGGCCACCCTTGCCTTCCTTCTTGAAGACACCAATTACCTGGGCTTTGTACCTGTCTATGGTTATCTCCTTGCCTACGGGATCTATTCTGTCAAAGAGCTTTTTGGCCACTTCTGAGCCTATGATTGCAACAGGTTTGCCGGCAGCAGATTCCGACTGTGTTAAGTAGCGGCCTTTTTCGATCTCAAATGACCTGACATTTTCAAAGTCGTGCGTGGCTGCCATGATCCAGGTCTCATTGATCATGTTTCCGCGGTATTTGACAGGCTCTGATGATCCGACGGTAAAGCAGAGGGCATGTGCCGATGTTGATCTTTTCACCAGCGCCTCGTAGTCATCAACTGACGGTGGCGGCCACTTGATCATGTCCCACCACTTGATGTTGGCATCACCCGCCCAGGGCCACTTCTCAACATAGATTGTGTTGTCACCGAGGCTTGCAATGCTCTCCCTGATGCTGTTTTCCATCCAGTCGAACACTGTAAAGACCGAGATTATCGATACAATTCCAATTGTAATACCGAAGAGAGAAAGAAAGGTTCTGAGCTTGTTCACCGTAACGGAACCTAAGGCGAACAGAAAGCTCTCCCTGAACATTTTTAACCACATGGTCCCCGTTTTAAATTCCGATCAAAGATAGTCAAATCTGAAACATCAATACATCCGCAATAAATCATCAATTCAATTATTTGACCAACATTGCCGATCAAAAAAAATATCTATTTTTATGCGATTGCTTCTGTCGTAGTGCCAATAATTTAACTCGAAGATAATGAGTGATGTAAGAATAAAGAGGGCCTTTATTTCTGTTTTTTATAAGGAGGGCCTCGATGCCATTGTTAAAAAGCTGGACGAGCTTGGCGTCAGCATCATATCAACGGGAGGCTCATGGGATTTCATAAAGGCGGCGGGTATAACTGCGCAGAAGGTTGAGGATATCACAACCTATCCCTCCATCCTCGGAGGCAGGGTCAAGACACTTCATCCCGGCGTTTTCGGGGGCATACTGGCGAGAAGGGAGAATGAGACCGACATGAAGCAGGTGGTTGAGTATAACATTCCCCTGTTTGACCTGGTGATTGTTGATCTGTACCCGTTTGAGGAGACCGTTGCTTCGGGAGCAACAGACCAGGATATAATAGAGAAGATAGATATCGGAGGCATATCCCTTATCAGGGCCGGCGCCAAGAACTGGGCCGATGTGCTTATCGTCTCATCACGCCATCAATACGGTGCGTTGATGCAGATACTGGAAAGCGGCAGGGGTGTTGTGAACAAAGATGACCGTTACCGCTTCGCCCTTGAGGCATTCAATATGACATCGCATTATGACACCGCCATCTTCAACTGGTTCAACAGGAGAGGTGATACAACCGTGTTCAGGCAGAGCATAAAAGAGTCACAGTCACTCAGATACGGAGAGAATCCACATCAGAAGGGAGTCTTTTTCGGAAATTTGGATAAGGTTTTCAACCGGCTGCACGGTAAGGAGATCTCTTACAACAATATCCTCGATATTGAGTCAGCCGTCAATCTCATTGATGAGTTTGACGTGCCGACATGCGCCGTCATTAAGCATAATAATGCCTGCGGAGTGGCGTCACGTGACAGTCTTAAGGATGCATGGGAGGCTGCGCTGGCCTGTGATCCGGTATCAGCATACGGCGGTGTTGCAATTGTAAACAGGGAGGTGGATGAAAGCGTGGCAGCAGAGATGGACAAGATCTTCCTCGAGATTGTCATGGCTCCTTCGATTACTCCGGGGGCACTGGAGATCCTCAGCTCGAAAAAGAACAGGATAATACTGCAGCGCAAGACTGCAGGAGGCGAAACGGCCTCATTCAGATCGATGCTCGGAGGTGTGTTATGGCAGGAGCGTGACAGTGCAACCGAGACTGCCAGTGACATGAGGACTGTCACTACGAGACAACCTTCGGATGAAGAGTACCGTGACATGGTTTTTGCCAATAAAATTGTAAAACACAGCCGCTCCAATGCCATGGTGCTTGCAAAGGGGCTGCAGCTTTGCGCCAGCGGCATAGGGCAGACATCAAGGATAGATGCCCTGCGGCAGGCCATTGACAAGGCCCGTGCCTTCGGCTTCTCTCTTGACGGAGCCGTTATGGCTTCCGATGCATTCTTTCCCTTCCCGGACTCGGTCACCACTGCACATGAGGCAGGAATTTCTGCCGTGGTTCAGCCCGGCGGCTCGGTCCGTGATCAGGAATCAATCGATTACTGCAATAAAACAGGTGTTGCAATGGTTTTTACAGGTATAAGACATTTTAAACATTAATTTATTCTAACAAGAAACAGCATAAAGGACCTATGGGATTATTTTCTTTTCTTTCACAGGAGGTTGCAATAGACCTGGGTACAGCAAATACAAATATAATCGCCAACGACAAGCTGGTAGTTGATGAACCATCGATAGTGGCCATTGACAGGAATACCGGAAAGCTTATCGCCATTGGCGAAAAGGCCAGGCAGATGCATGGCAGGACCCATGAAAACATCCGGGTCATCAGGCCGCTTCGCGACGGCGTGATAGCAGACTTCAACGCGGCGGAACTGATGATCAGGGGTATGATCAAGATGATCAACACCGGACCGAAATTCTTCTCCCCCTCACTCAAGATGGTTGTTGGCATACCATGCGGAAGTACCGAGGTGGAGATCAGGGCCGTACGCGACTCCTCGGAGCATGCCGGCGGCAGGGATGTATACCTGATCTATGAACCAATGGCTGCTGCAATTGGTATTGGCCTTGACGTGGAAGCGCCGGAGGGATGCATGGTTGTTGACATCGGCGGCGGAACCACCGAGATCGCAGTCATTGCCCTCGGAGGAATAGTCTGCAACAGGTCAATACGTGTTGCCGGTGACGGTTTTACTGCTGACATTCAGGCATATATGAGACATCAGCACAACATCAAGATAGGAGAGAAGACAGCTGAAGACATCAAGATTGCCGTTGGCGCAGCTCTTCCTGACATCGAGAATCCCCCGGCTGACTTCGTGGTGCGCGGGCCCAACCTGATGACCTCGCTCCCGATTGAGATTCCGGTTTCATACCAGGAGATAGCCTACTGTCTCGACAAATCGCTCACCAAAATTGAGGCTTCGGTGCTGCAGGTACTTGAGCAGACTCCTCCCGAGCTCTATGCCGATATTGTCAACAGGGGCGTGTTCCTGGCCGGCGGCGGAGCGTTGCTGAGAGGACTTGACAAGCGTCTCACTGACAAGATAAACATTCCGTTCAGGGTATCAGAGGACCCGCTGCACGCAGTTGTAAGGGGCACAGGCGTGGCCCTGAAGAACGTGGAGAAGTATCCCTTCCTGATGAGATAAACTCAATGCATGAATGAGAAGCCTTCTGAACTTCCTGCTCAGGTTTAAGACCCTGATTTTGTTTCTTGTGCTGGAAGCAGTTGCTCTCGTCATGATCTCCACTTCCCATAACTATCATCAGACCGTGCTGTATGGCATCTCCCGGAATATAACGGGATTTGTTGCAGAGCGTCTGGAAAGGGGAACCTATTATTTCCGCCTTAGGCAGGTCAATCAGGAGCTGCTGGCGGAGAACATCCTGCTGAAGAAACAGCTTTCGGAACACTCCGGCCGCGGACAGGAGGTATTCATTCCCGTGCGTGACAGTGTCAGCGGAGTCAACTATACCTATCTGAGTGCCAGAGTCATCAGCAACTCAGTCAATAAACAGAAGAATTTCATCACTCTTGACAAAGGATCACGACAGGGTGTGGCAGAGGGCATGGGTGTGACATCCCCCTCAGGTGTCGTTGGCGTGGTGGTGGGTGTCTCGCGCAACTATTCTGTTGTGATGTCACTGCTCAACACCGACTTCCGCCTGAGTGCAAGCATTGCACGAAATGACTACTTCGGATCGCTGGCCTGGGACGGCACAAACTACAGGTATGCAAGACTGTCTGAAATTCCTCATCATGTGACAGTAAATGAGGGTGATACCATTGTGACGAGCGGCTTTTCAGCTATCTTCCCCGCCGGTCTGATGGCCGGAACACTTACCGGAGAACAGCGGAGGGGTGGTGATTTCATTTCGCTTAAGGTGCTGCTCTCTGTTGATTTCAAGAAGCTGACGGATGTCTATGTGATAGGCAACCTGACGAGAGATGAACGGGAAAACCTGGAGACGGAGGTTGTGCGATGAACAGCATCCTGAAATATGCCGGCGCCTTTGTGCTGCTGATCACACTTCAGCTGCTCATATTCAACAACATCGAGTTCAGCGGATATGTCAATCCCTTTGTCTATGTGATGTTCATCCTGATCCTGCCGGTGGCAATACCGTCATGGATCCTGCTGTTGCTGAGCTTTTTCACAGGATTCGTCATTGACCTTTTCTGCGGGACACTGGGTGTGCATGCATTTGCCTCGGTGCTTGCCGGCTTCGTCCGGCCCTGGGTGCTGTCACTCAACGTAACCGCCGAGGGTGCTGAAGCAGAAATGTCCCCCTCATCCTACAGAAGCGGCCTTCGCTGGTTTCTGATCTACACTTTCACCGTTGTGCTTGTTCACCACCTTGCACTCTTCCTTATTGAGATATTCAGCCTCAGGTATTTCTTCCAGACCCTTCTCCGAGTTCTTCTGAGCACGGCGGTAACTACCTTTTTCATTGTTCTGTTTGACTTCATAAGGCCACACAGATGAGGAGCCAGCCATGAAGGACAGGTATGCGAACAGAAAATATTTTTTAATAGCGGTCGTGCTTCTGCTGGCACTGATCCTTATAGCACGGCTCTTTTACATTCAGATAGTTGACAAGACATACCGTGTCTCCGCTGCCAACAATGCACTGAGGCCGGTAACGCAGTATCCTGCCCGCGGTCTCATCTATGATCGCAACGGTGAACTGATAGTTTACAACCAGGCAGCCTATGACCTGCTTGTAATCCCGGTACAGACAAGTGCATTTGACACTGCCAGGTTCAATAATATTCTCGGGATCACAACGGATGATTTCAGGGCCAGGATGAAGGCAGCAACCAGCTATTCGCGACGTGCTCCTTCAGTCTTCATGAAGATGATCTCCTCCGAGACCTACGCCCTGCTACAGGAGGAACTCTATCGCTTCCCGGGATTCTACGTGCAGGCGCGAACGCTCAGGAAATATACCCGGCCGGTGGCGGCTCACCTTCTCGGATATGTCGGAGAAGTAGATAACAAGCTTATATCCAAGGATAAGTATTACCGTTCCGGGGACTATATCGGTGTCAGCGGGATTGAGAAATCATACGAGGAGCATCTCCGGGGACAGAAGGGGGTGAATATCTTCCTTGTTGATGTACACAATAATATAAAGGGTTCATATGCCGAAGGAAGGTATGACACGGTGGCGGTGCCCGGAATGAACCTATGGTCGACGATTGACCTTACCCTTCAGGAATACGGGGAGAAGCTGATGCAGAACAAGACAGGTTCCATTGTGGCCATTGAGCCGTCAACGGGAGAAATACTGACACTGGTCTCCTCGCCTACCTATGACCCGGCACTGCTTGTCGGCAGGATCCGGTCGGATAATTTTACACTGCTTCAGGCTGACACGGTCAAGCCACTATTTGACAGGGCCCTGATGGCATCTTACCCGCCGGGCTCGACATTCAAGATAATGAACGGGCTCATCGGGCTGCAGGAGGGGGTTATTAAGCCTGCTTCTCTCTTCAGTTGCAGCAACGGCTATCACGCCGGAGCCCTTACAGTAGGATGCCACTCTCACCGCTCCCCGCTCAACCTGCCTGAGGCCGTTGCCCAGTCATGCAATGCGTGGTTCTGCAACGCCTTCAGGAATACTCTCGAGAACCCGAAATACAATTCCATCCAGGATGCCTTTGACAAATGGAGGGAATATCTCGTTGCCTTCGGATTCGGAAACAAGCTGGGGATAGACCTGCCCAACGAGTTGTCCGGAAACATACCCGCACGTTCCTACTATGACCGTTATTACGGAAAGGACCGGTGGAAGGCGCTCACGGTTATATCACTCGCAATCGGACAGGGAGAGATAGGCGCTACACCCCTTCAGATGGCCAATATGGCTGCGGTGATTGCAAACAGGGGATCATTCTACATACCTCATGTGGTTAAAAAGATTGGTGAAGACGGCGTACCTGCGCCTCTTTATACCCAGAAATACATTACGGGCATCTCCGCAGAGAATTTTGAGCCGGTGATAGAGGGAATGGAGGGTGCTGTAAATGGCGGAGCCGGCTCAACGGCACGAGGTGCCCGTCTTGACAGTATAATTATCTGCGGTAAAACGGGAACAGCCCAGAACCCACACGGGAAGGACCATTCTATCTTCGTGGCCTTTGCCCCGAAGGACAATCCCCAGATTGCCATTGCGGTTTATGTGGAGAATGCGGGCTTCGGTTCAACTTTCGCGGCCCCTATAGCCAGCCTGCTGATAGAGAAGTATCTTACAGGCGAGATCAGGAGAAAGTATCTGGAGGATCATGTTTTAAATATGGTGATTAGAGCAGGTGGACAAGAATAGCAACATAATGTCGAGGCTTGACTGGGTAACGGTAATGCTATGGCTTGTTATGATGGTCATGGGCTGGCTGAATATCTATGCAGCCGTCTACAACGAGAACCACACCAGCATCTTTGACCTGTCTCAGCGTTACGGCAAGCAGCTGATGTTTATCATTGCCGCACTTGTACTGGCGGTTTTTGTCATGGTGACTGACAACAAGCTGTGGTTTTTCTTTGCCTGGTTCATCTACGGCTTTTTTATGCTGCTGCTAGTCCTGGTTCTGGTACTGGGAAAAGAAGTTAACGGAGCAAGGGCCTGGTTTGATTTCGGGGCATTCGGTCTTCAGCCTTCAGAGTTTGCAAAGTTTGCAACAGCGCTGGCACTGGCTTCCTACCTGAACTCACAGCGACAGTCGTATAACACCCGGACAATGGTGTCAGCCACTGCAATTATCCTTTCGCCTGCACTGCTGATAGCAGTACAGCCTGACATGGGATCGGTGATAACCTATTTTGCCTTCTTCGTTGTTCTTTACCGGGAGGGTATGAGCATATGGGTCTTCATAACAGCCATACTTGCTGTTGTTCTCTTCCTGCTGACACTCATACTGGGCAACCTGCCGGTGGCAATAGGTCTCATGGTTATTGCAGCAATTGCCCTGATAGTGATATCAGGCTACATGGTCACACTGAAGGCGTCGGGGGTCATGGCTGTTGCCGGAGGCGTGGCCTTCCTGGCCGGACACTACCTGCTTGATCTTGACCTGGTGCTCATAATTCTGCTGTCGGTGATACTTGCAGGAATCGCATACGCCTGGTATATCTACCGCCAGAAGATGAAGAGCCAGGCCATCATTTATATCTTCCTCCTGGGAGGGCTTCTGTACCTCCTTACGGTTGACTATGCCTTCCATAATGTGCTTAAGCCTCATCAGCAGACACGTATTAATATTATGCTTGGCATGGAGGCTGACCCATACGGAGAGGGATATAACCTTAATCAGTCTCTCATCTCAATAGGATCAGGCGGATTCGCCGGGAAGGGATACCTCAACGGAACTCAGACCAAATTCAAGTTCGTGCCGGAACAGAGTACCGACTTTATCTTCTGCACAGTCGGGGAGGAGTGGGGGTTCATCGGTTCTACGGTTGTAATAGGATTGTTTGTCTGGCTCCTGCTCAGGTTGCTGATGATGGCAGAACGACAGCGGTCCACCTTTGTGAGGGCATACGGCTACGGTGTCTTCGGGCTGTTCATGGTGCACTTTTTTGTAAATATAGGAATGACAATAGGGGTGATGCCGGTAATAGGCATTCCGTTGCCCTTCTTCAGTTACGGAGGCAGTTCACTGTGGGGATTCACGATTCTGCTTTTCATATTCCTTCGGCTTGATGCGGGAAGGACTGAGTACCTTGGATAACGAGTAGTGTGGCCTTTGAGGCAAGGCGGACAGTTGAGAAGTCCTGATGAACAGCGCGGTACAGGCACTCAATTATCAGAACGGCACCCGGATGCCCGGGGAGAGCTCAATCCCGAACTCAGATTCCACATAGTTTATCAGTTGCGGAAAGAACTCCATGAAGTCCTCCTCAATCGAGTAGTATTGCTTCTTCCACACCCTCATGGCCCAGCGTGTTTCCTTCGGCAATGAGGTAATGCCGCTCAGTGTCTTCAGTACCCTGCGTATGCCCCTTCGGGTCTGATAGGTCTCGAGCCAGTTGTCAATTATGAAAAATGGCATTTTCTCACGCACATTCTCCGGGAGAATCTCGAAATTATTTACCATGGCCCGGTAAAAATTGTAGGTCACACTCTCAAGAGGCCTCCTGGAAAAGAGATCCCACTCCCTTGTCAGGTAATGATCATAAAGGATGTCAATAATCACACCCGCATACTTCCTGTACTTCCCGACGAAGTGCAGCTTGCTGCGGTGAACCACCGGATGCCTGTCTGTAAAGGCATCTATGTGCCGGTGAATGATGATTCCCTTGCGAATCCCCTCTGGATACTTCAGGTAGTCACGGCCCTTCACATAATCACCAATGTAGTTGCCAATGATAATATTATCCGAGTCGCCTGAGAGGTATATGTGTGCCAGGACATTCATCCGCCGAAAGTTAGTGCAAAGATGTTGCCAATCTGTTGAGGTTTAAAATATTAAGCAGTGATTTAATCAACAAACTCCTCTGATTTATTAACTTCCATATTATCAAAATATTATGAACCTCAGAAAGATTGAATGAAACTGACTAATATCACTTCCGTTTTCAGTTACAAATTATAAATTTGCCGGATACGGAAACTATAGAATGCAGATATTCTTTAAAAAAAATAAATAAAAACCAGGAGGTTATATGTTAAAAAGGAATGTTATCATCATTGGAGCCGCGGGCAGGGATTTTCACAATTTCAATACCTACTTCCGCGACAATGAGCTTTACAATGTTGTTGCTTTCACCGCTGCCCAGATACCCGATATTGACGGCAGGAAGTACCCTGCCGAGCTTGCAGGGAAGCTTTATCCCGGCGGCATCCCAATCTATACCGAGAGTGAGCTGCCTCGCCTGATCAGTGAGCTCAAGGTTGACGAATGCGTGTTTGCTTACAGTGATGTGACCTATCAGAAGGTTATGTCGATGAGTGCCATTGTCAACGCTGCCGGAGCCAATTTCACGCTCCTCGGATGGAGGGAGACGATGGTCAGGAGTACGAAGCCTGTCATCGCAGTAGGCGCTATCCGTACCGGTTGCGGAAAGAGTCAGACATCGCGCAGGGTCATAGAGCTGCTTATGAAAAAGGGCCTCAAGGTTGTTGCCGTGCGTCACCCGATGCCTTA
The DNA here is from genome assembly GCA_034002785.1 of Bacteroidales bacterium. GTDB lineage: Bacteria > Bacteroidota > Bacteroidia > Bacteroidales > VadinHA17 > SR-FBR-E99. The sequence goes on along the minus strand of JAVEZX010000014.1, from coordinate 14,905 downwards.
CGGGAACCTTGTTGAGCAGAAAGTTCAGCGTTTTGCAAAGGTTGAGGACCTGGAGAAGCATAAGTGCACAGTTGAGGAGATGGAAGAGTACGAACCTCATGTCGTTCGCGGTAACGTAATATATGCCGGCGTTGATTATGAAGCTATCCTGCGTGCTGCAGAGAATGATCCCGACGGTTGTGATGTAGTGCTGTGGGACGGAGGTAACAATGACTTCCCCTTCTACAATCCTGACCTGATGATCACAGTTACAGACCCGCACCGTGCCGGCCATGAGCTGACATATTATCCCGGTGAAGTTACCTTACGCCTGGCTGACGTGGTTGTCATCAACAAGATGGACAGCTCCGCTCCCGGCGACATTCAGACGGTTCGCGAGAGCATCGAGAAGGTTGCTCCGAATGCCATAGTGGTTGACGGTGCATCACCTATCAGCGTTGATGATCCTTCAATAATAAAGGGTAAGCGCGTTTTGGTTGTTGAGGATGGCCCGACACTCACCCACGGTGAGATGAAGATCGGCGCAGGTGTGGTTGCAGCACGCAAGTTCGGTGCTGCAGAACTGGTTGATCCCAGGCCGTTTACTGTTGGCAAGCTCACCGAAACTTTCGAGAAGTATCCGAATATCGGTACCCTTCTTCCTGCTATGGGCTACGGTGATCAGCAGCTCAAAGACCTCGAGACTACAATCAACAACACTGAGTGTGACGCCGTTGTGATAGGCACACCCATTGACCTGAACCGTATCATAAACATCAAGAGACCCTCCACCAGGGTATGGTATGATCTGCAGGAGATCGGCCGCCCGAACCTCGGGGAGGTGATTGACGAGTTTGTGAAGAAGCACAAACTTTAGGCAAGAGGCAATAGGCAGTAGGCAGTAGTGATGTCCTCAGTCGGCAGCCCTTGAACGGGCTGGTCAGGCTGAGGACTTTTCTTTTTGTAAACTGACTGCTGGTCTCTGGCAGCAGACTGCCGGCTGAATTTGCCTATCTTTGCGGTATAAACCTGATAATGCCTGATATTAAGACTGCGGATGTGACAATTGTCGGCTCAGGAAGCTGGGCTACAGCAATGACCATGGTGCTTACTTCAAACGGAAGAAAAGTCGCATGGTACATTGACAGGCCTGAGATATACCGGCATATAAGACGTTATCACCAGAATCCTCATTATCTGACATCGGTTGTCTTCAATCCGGAGATGATAATTCCCCTCGACGATATTACAGAGGCGGTTGCTGCATCGCAGACGGTAATCCTTGTCACCCCTGCGGCATTCCTTAAAAATGAGCTTGATGGGCTGGCTGCCGATGCATTCCGGGGACGGATTGTCTGTTCCGGAATAAAGGGGATTGTGCCGGGCGACAATACGGTTGTCGGCGAGTATCTCCATTCCTGTTACGGTGTATCGTATAAAGATATTGTCATCATTACCGGCCCAAGCCATGCCGAGGAGGTGTCAGCTGAAAAACTTACATACCTGACATTTGCCTCGCTGGATACCGGAAATGCTGCAAGGATTGCTGCTCATTTCTCAAACAGATGGATAATGACCAGAACATCCCCGGATCTATTTGGTGTTGAGTATGCGGCAGTCATGAAGAACATCTATGCTATTGCTGCGGGTATTGCTCACGGACTTGGTTACGGGGATAATTTCATTGCCGTGCTGGTTGCCAACGCTGCCGGCGAGATGGATCGTTTTGTGGAGGCCCTTTCAGATGAAGACCGTGATATAACTGATTCTCCGTATCTGGGAGACCTCCTTGTGACAGGATATTCGCAGTTCAGCCGCAACAGGACTCTCGGGCACATGATAGGGAAGGGATATTCTGTCAGAAATGCACTGCTGGAGATGACCCAGGTGGCTGAAGGTTATTATGCGTCAGGTTGTATCAATGAGGTCAGAGCCAAAACCGGGACAGATATTCCGATTGCCGATGCCGTTTACAGGATTCTTTACCTGAACGGGTCGCCGGCAAAGGAGATGAAAATATTATCAAAAAAACTTAAATAGGATATGAAGAAAGAGCTTTCTGTAAACGTTAACGGTATCAGTTCATTTGTAGGCACGGGTGATTTGGAAAATCTCAGCGGTCCTGCAATAAGTCACCTCAGGGCTCTCAGGGACGGGACGGGGAGAGGAAGTGAATTCACCGGCTGGTTGCGGCTCCCTGACCAGGTAATAGATGAAACGGCTGCTGTAAAGGGCTGTGCTGTACGTCTTCGTGCCCAGGCGCCAGTAACTGTTGTAGTGGGCATTGGCGGATCATACCTGGGTGCCAGGGCCCTCACCGAGGCACTCAATGACCCCTTCGCTCCGCAGGAGCACAGGCTACTCTTTGCGGGTCACACCCTCAGCGAGGACTATCATGCAGCCCTGCTCAGATTCCTTGACGGAACTGCCTACAATATAGTTGTAATCTCGAAGAGCGGGACGACAACCGAGCCTGCTATCGCTTTCCGCATCTTGCGTGATCACCTCAGGAACAAGATCGGGGTACCTGCAATGAAGCTGCACATCGTTGCAATCACTGATGCACGGCGGGGTGCATTGCATGACCTGGCCGTAAACGAAGGATATGAAATGTTTGTGATCCCTGATGACGTGGGAGGCCGTTACTCGGTGCTCACCCCTGTGGGGCTGCTGCCGCTGGCGCTTGCCGGTCATGATATTGACGCCTTTGCCCGGGGAATGCTTGACATGGCACATTCTGTCAGGGAAGGAAATGATACGCCCGCAAACATGGCCGTAGCCTATGCCACCGCACGCAATGCCCTCTATGAAAAGGGATACTCTACTGAAATCCTGATCAGTTATGAACCGTCACTTGTCTTCCTGGCGGAGTGGTGGAAACAGCTGTACGGTGAGAGCGAGGGCAAGGAGAGCAAGGGTATCTTCCCGGCATCGGTGACATTTACCACTGACCTGCATTCAATGGGCCAGTATATCCAGCAGGGAGAGCGCAAGCTGTTCGAGACGGTGATCCATGTAAAGGACTCACGTGATTCCCTGGTTGTACCGGGTGCCTCTGACAATTCCGACGGTATCGGGTTTATTGCCGGGAAGAGGATGACCGAAGTTAACCACAGGGCGGAGGATGGCACACGGATAGCTCATATTGACGGCGGGGTGCCGGTGATACGGATCAGCATTGAGCGCATAGATGAGTATAACCTGGGACAGCTTATGTATTTCTTCGAGCTGGCATGTGCAATCAGCGGTTATCTGCTTGGGGTCAACCCGTTTGACCAGCCTGGTGTGGAGTCATACAAGAAGAATATGTTCGCCCTTCTGGGCAAGCCGGGGTTTGAAGCTGAACGCGAGAGTCTGGAGCAGGCTCTTCGGGCTAAAGCATAGTGAAATCTGCAGTAAAATGCTGACGACGGACTGTCGAATCAGTCCGGCTTATATAATCCATTGATATCAGCGCCGGAGAAACCGGCATCATAAAGATATTTCGGAACATTGCTGAGCTTCTTTGCCTGTGAGGGGGTGATGAGAGGGTAGTGTCTGACCGTGTATGTATAATCACCAATGTATTCCAGGTCCTCCTGAGTTGTCTCCCAGATGCGGTCATCAAACCGGGAGAGGTCAATTGTGCGTGAATAGCTTCGCAATGATTTATGCCCGTTCAGGTTATAGTATAGATCGAAGTATGACATGGCCAGTTCGCGCAGGGTCCTGTATACAGGTTCGCGAAACCGCAGAACTGTTGTGTTTGATTTCGCAATTGCACCCCAGCAGTTGTCTTCGCGGAAGACTGCAATTATATGATCATCATCATTCTCGGCTGTAAGATCTGCAATAAGCGGTGGATGACCCAGCCTGCGGAGGGCCGCAGCGGCGAACATTCCGCCATCCATGCAATGCGCCATTCTTTCCTTCATTACCAGCAAGGGCGACAGTGTCCGTTTGGTGGTATTGTACGGAATGGCATCAAGGAACTCCTGGATCTTTACCGGAGAATCAAGTGGCTTCATCAGCTCACTCAACTCCATGTATTTAACATTATTAGCCATTATCAGTTCTGCAATTCAGTATGGCCTGCCTCGCAATTCGCAATTCTATGCTTCCGGCCTCATCTGCGGGAAGAAGAGCACATCCTGTATTGACGGCTGATTAGTCATGAACATCGTCAGCCTGTCAATGCCCATACCCATTCCTGATGTCGGAGGCATTGCATATTCCAGCGCTCTCACGAAATCCATGTCAATAAACATAGCCTCATCATCACCCTTCTCCGAGAGCTTCATCTGCTCCTGGAACCGCTCAAGCTGATCAATCGGGTCATTCAGCTCCGAGTAGGCGTTGGCCAGCTCCTTGCCGTTGACCATCAGCTCAAAGCGTTCGGTCAGGCCTGTCTTGCTACGGTGTTTCTTTGTCAGCGGAGAGGTCTCCTGCGGGTAATCGATAATGAAGGTAGGCTGGATGAAATGATGTTCGCACTTCTCACCGAAAATCTGGTCAATCAGTTTGCCCTTGCCCATCGAAGGTGAGTGGCCTATTTCCATCCTGTCGCATTCGCGGCGAAGCTCATCCTCACTGATGTCCGTGATGTCAATCCCGGCATACTCCTTTATGGCGTCAGTCATTGATATACGCCTGTACGGGGCCTTGTAGTCTATGATCTGATCACCAAGGGGTACTTTAGTGGTACCATGGAGATCCATCGCCACCTTCTCAAGGATTTTTTCGGTGAACTCCATCATCCAGTTGTAGTCCTTGTATGCCACATAGATCTCCATCACCGTGAATTCCGGGTTGTGTGTACGGTCCATCCCTTCATTGCGGAAGTCCTTGGCAAACTCATAGACCCCGTCATATCCGCCCACTATCAGACGCTTCAGGTAAAGTTCATCCGCAATGCGAAGATAAAGAGGTATGTCGAGAGCATTGTGGTGCGTTATGAAAGGTCTTGCCGCCGCACCGCCGGGGATCGGCTGAAGCACAGGGGTCTCCACCTCGAGGTAACCGTATGAGTCAAAGAGCTCACGCATTGACTTGATTATCTGAGTCCGTTTGCGGAATGTCTCGCGCACATCGGGATTGATGATCAGGTCTACATAACGCTGGCGGTAGCGCATCTCAGGGTCAGTTACAGCATCGTACAGCACGCCGTCCTTCTCCTTGACGACGGGAAGGGGGCGGAGCGACTTGCTCAGGAGGGTCAGCTCCTTCACATGGACGGTTATTTCGCCCATCTGGGTGCGGAAGGCGAATCCCTTCACACCAATGATGTCACCAATATCGAGTAGCTTTTTAAAGAGAGTGTTGTAGAGCGTCTTGTCTTCGCCCGTACAGAGGTCGTCACGGCGCACATAGATCTGTATGCGGCCCGATGAGTCCATCAATTCTGCGAATGAGGCGTTGCCCATAATGCGGCGGCTCATGATGCGGCCGGCGAGGCACACCTCGGGAAATTTATCTTCCGTATCACTAAATCCTGCAAGTATCTCTGCGGCGGAGGTGTTAACCGGGTACATTGCAGCAGGATAGGGATCTATGCCAAGTTTGCGTATTTCTTCAAGTGATTGCCTGCGAACCAGTTCCTGCTCGCTCAGTTGGGGTGTACTCATGCTTTTAAAATTTGTGCAAAGGTATAATTAGTAAGGCAACAGGCAAGTCTGGTCGTTGTTCCTGGATATTCAATTTGACCTGTTAGTCCATAATTAGGATAAAAGCTCTTAGAATATTCGTTTATAAACTATAAAATGCTATATTTGTTGAAAATATTCGTGCATGGACGATAAAATTGCATTGATAGGCAAGTATAATCTATGGGATGGAAAGACCTTTGATTTTGGGTACAAGCGCACTGAATATACTGAAAAGATAGCCGGTTATGCAGGAAACCGCCTTGTAAAAGTTTTAGTCGGCCAGCGACGGTCTGGTAAAAGCTATATCTTGCGACAGATCGCAAAACAGCTCATAGACAGTGGTATAAAGCCAGAAAATACCCTGTTTATTAATCGTGAATTTGCTGATTTTGACTTTTTAAGAACCCACAAGGAGCTGGACGAGCTAATAAAACTCTACAAGAAGAAACTTAATCCGGAGGGGAAAGTCTACATCTTCATTGATGAAATTCAGATAATTGAGGAATGGGAAAAGGTAATCAATTCATACTCCCAGGATTATTCGGGCAGCTACGAACTGTTTATCACCGGTTCAAACTCCAAAATGCTGTCCGGCGAATTGGCCTCACTCCTGTCTGGCAGGTACATAACTTTTGAGGTTTTCCCATTCAGTTATTTGGAGTATCTGGGGATAACCAATCAGGAGCGTGGGCGCCAAAGCTATATGGCATATATGAACAGTGGCGGTCTTCCTGAGTTGTTTATGCTTGTGAAACAGGAGTTTAAACGCAATTACATATCTGCCATTAAAGATACTGTCCTGTTGCGTGATATCATTCAGCGGTACAATATTCGGGAGCCCCGGCTCCTTGAGGATATTTTTGTGTTCCTGGTAAATAATGCCTCCAACCTTATATCAATATCAAATATTGTTAAATATTTCAGAGGCCAGGGCAGGACATCAAGCTATGATGCCATATCGAATTACATTGGTTATATTCTGGATGCTTTTCTAATACATCGTTGTGACCGATATGACATAAAAGGCAAAAATACGATCTCCGGGAATGCCAAATTTTATGTCAACGATCTGGCTTACAAAAATTACCTGTATCCAGGATATGGGTATGGATTCGGGTATCTCGTGGAAAACCTTGTCTTTCTTGAGTTGCGACGTGCCGGATTTGATGTTTACGTGGGGACGTTTCGAAACAGGGAAGTGGACTTCGTAGGTCATAAGGGGTCGCGTATCATCTATTTGCAATGTGCGTATATGCTTACTGATGAATTGACGATTGAGCGTGAATATGCTGCCCTTGAAGCCATTGACGATAACTTTGAAAAGTCGGTTGTTTCTCTTGATGAGTTGACATTACCGATAAGAAAGGGAATAAGGCATATCCAATTATGGAATTTGCCCGGATCGTCACTGTTGTCAGAGCAATAATTCCCGTTTGGAAACTGCAGTGTAATCCATTACATTTCCTGCTGCTTCAGGTTCTTAGCTGGAAATGAAGAGATGCTACCAGCTGAACTGAACCCCAATGCTGGCATTAACCGATGAGACAGCCTTGATTATTCCCATAGTATTGACTCCGAGGTGCATTTTCCAGTTTTCGCCGACGCGGACATTGACCCTGCAGCCGGCAATGCCTCCGAAGAAGGTCCCTTCGATCACTTTGTTAGTGTAGACAATATCTGTCATCCTGCCAATGAAATCAGGACTTTCAGTCATTTCATAACGGTTCCGGTCAAACAGACTTGACTGATAGTTGACCACAGGCCCTGCGTAGAGATCAAGCGATACTCCCCTCTCACTTCCGATTTTAAGGACAGGAGCTGCATAAAGGTAGTACCCGGCATGGTGGTAATTGAGATCCAACAGGCGGACATCCCCTACTACCTCATCCCTCTTTATGGTGCGGGAGGTTACAATAAACCCTGCCCCGGCCTCCACACTGAGCAGCTGCAGCAGACTGTGCTGGTATGACAAGGCATAACCTGCTCCCTGCATGCGGTACTGAGGCATGCCGGACCAGGAGCCTTCAATCAGAAGTGACTTGCTGTCCTGTGACCATATGGAGCCGGTCAAGGCCAGCAGTGCGATTGCCATAATGATTCTTTTCATAATGCAGATATTATCTGAAGTACTGGTAATATTCCATCATAAGCCTCACGGAGGCCATGCTTGTCTTATCAAGGATAACAAATTCAGCTTCATCGCTTGTGGCTGATATCTTCAGAGCCCATGCCGAGTCTTCGTCAGCCTCATCGCCGGTCCAGTAGTAACCGCTGACGCCGGATTCCTCAAGCCGGTCATCTCTCACCAATCCCGGGCAGCTTAACTGCAGTCCGTGCTCAGCCTCTACCTGCAGGTTAAATCCCGCAAGCGCTTCTCCCCCGCAGAAACCGATCATCTGCTGCCACTGAGCCCTTGATGGCAGATTATAGTCCTCGTCAAGGTTCTTTGCTTTATCCCAGGGCATCAGGGTTCCATATCTGGCCCGGTCTGAAGAGAACGGGAAATTATGCCAATCCTCCGAATCCGGCAGCTGAATGTTGTCATAGGCCCAGATCCAGAAATGATGATAATCAGGTCCGTATATAGAGTAGTCTATCCTCCGGAAATCGATATCCAGGTCTGACCAGGCCTTGTTTATCCGATAATTTTCATCAGTGTAGATTCCCTGATAGAGTTCCGTGACATTTCCGTCGCTGTCCCTCACCTGGAGGCCAATGTAACCGTTTGATCTGAACGGAAACTGTACGGTAAGCACAGGCGTTGACAGCCAGTCTGTCTCCCATAACAGATGGTCACCGTTAAGATCCCAGCGGTACTGAAGGTTGCCGCCATCCTTGTCCGCAAATGATCCGGAGGCATCCAGATTAACCTTGAAAAGGTACCGGGGCTGAGTCTGCAGGTCAAAAAGCGCCACGGGAGAGGTAAGGTCTGCCCGTTCGCAGGAGGCAACAATCAGTGCCAGCAGAAGAAATGCGGATATGTTTTGCTTTTTCATGTCGGTTCATTTACCTGGTATAACTGAAAAGCACACCGAAGAGGAAGCTGATCTGGAATCCGAAGTCGTTGTGCAGGATATCATAATTGCATGAGACAGCTGAGTCGAAGTAGAGATGATAGTCAAGCCGCTGCTGGAACCCGATTCCTATTTCGGGAGTGAGTGAGCCCCTCAGCGCCCGGTAGAGAGCAGCCTGATGATCAAGGGGATCTGCGAAGGGGTCTTCCGTCCTGACAGTCACAAGTGACAGGAGGTTGCTCATTTTTGCCAGGGTGTAGACCCCCTGACAGTTGTTGCCGCTGCGTCCCTGTTCGATATCCCTCTTCTTAAGAAAATAGTAGCGGCCGCCAATCGACAGTCCCTGCTGGTGAAACACATCGTCCTCTGACCATGTCATCACAGCGTTTATCTCGGTCACAGCCGTCAGAGAGGTGTTTATCTTCTGCTCGAACCCGCCGTGGATTGTAAACACGAGGAAGTTGAAGCTGTTGCCCGGCTTGAAGGGCTGGATACCTATTTTAAGTAATCTGTCCTCATCGCCCAGTCGTACATCGAGGTAACGGTACTTGTTACGGTAATAGAAATCCTGGTCCTGCTGTGACTCGGTTTCGACAATTACCGTATCGCCCTGCGCAAAGCTGCCGGTGCATGCGAGTGTGAACATGCACACCAGTATTGCAAATGATCCCTTTTTCATTGTCTTTACAGTTTAAATAGTTGGCGGGCATCAAAGCCGAGACCTACTGTGATCATTGAGATTGCGGAACCGGTTCTGAAATGGGTTCTGAAGTCTGCACTGGCGTTAAGATACAGGACCGGAGAGAATTGCCGGTGGTAGCTGGCGCCGAAGGTGATTCCGAAATCCAGGTCCCTGCTCATCTGCTGATCGAAATATTCCATGTAGCTGTATTCTCCGGTTTCAGGGTTATAAACTGACCAGGTTCCCCCTCCGGTTGCATCGGTGTTGACCATAAAGGCTCCGCAGAGGCCGCCGTGAATGCTGAAGAACCGTTCTCCCATCCTGAAAGGGGAGATGCCCAATTCCGTGCTGAGGTCTATGGCCGTCTGGTTCTCGAAGGCGCCATCGATCCAGCTCTCCCCGTTTATGATCCACGAGGTCAGATTCTGCCGGATATAGAGCCTTTTAGTGATTGTCTTCATGTGTGAAAGAGTGGTGCCAACACCCCAGCAGTCGCCGTCACCGGAGAAGACTGCTCCGGTATTCAGGCTGAACAGGCGTTTGTTATACGGGCTGTCCCTGAAGCTCTGGGCACTGGCGTACTGGCTCCGTAGCAGTAGCAGCAGAAGGATCAGCGGAAGGATAATTCGGTATCGCCTCACTGAATCCCTTATTGTCAGACTTTGCTCCCTTTTCATAGACAGATTATTTTGTAGTAATTGTTATATCGCAATATGAAGTTGTGACATCAATCAACCCTGCATTGCCCGGGTTCCTGATCTCCGCATTATCCTTTCCTGCCTGACTGCCTCCCGGCAGTATCACTCTGCCCTGCGGTGCATTCAGATTGTAACTGTATCTCCCGAAGTCTTCAACTGTGATGTCGACTGTTGTCCGGTGTCCTTTGACAGTGAGGGGACCGGTCCCTTCAAAATCAAGGTCCGCTCTGCCGTATGAACATTTTATTGAAGTGGCGGCACTGAGGGCCCGGGCACGGATATCCGATTTCTCTGAATTGATGCCAAGTGTGCCGCGGATGGAAATAAGTTCCGTGTTTGAGTAACGGGCAGTTAAAGTGCATGTTGAACTTACATCTGTGATTGCAAGTGAGCCAAAGGAGACGCTGGCTGTCACATCTGCAAGGCTGCTGATAACCACCGGCCCGTACAGATTGGTGATCTCAGCAGGAACTGATGAGGGCATGAAAACCTCGATCACGATGCTGAGGTTGCTCGTGATCTTTTCCATCTCCCCCCTGAAGGAGTTCCTGATCACAATCCGGTCGCCCTCTTTTTCAGCATAATACTGTATGTATTTCAGGTCGGCAACCGCCTTTTTCCTGTCACTGTTCCTGGAGACAGGCCTTAGCACGACCTTCACCTCCGGACTGCTCCAACCTTTTACGATGACAGATGCCTTCTCACCGTAAACCGAGACCCGGCTGACACCTTTGCCAAATGACCTTTCATCCACCCCGGAGGCTTTATGAACCATATCCTGACCTGCAAGACTGCCGCTTGTCAGCAGGAACAGTGTCAGCGCCATATGAAGGAGTATTTTCATGAATGAATCATTTGAATCATTTCCTGAAGAGTGCCCGATTTCATATTTTCTATCCGGATGACTGACCTGATAATATCAGGGGAGTCTCCAACCTGGTTGATGACAGCTTCAAGCTGCCGGAGTTCTTCACTGAGCTCCAGGTACAGCTTCATCTTTTCCCTGAATGAAGCTGATTCACAGACGGGAGCTCCTGTCTGGCAGAGGTCCCTTATCAGTTCCATCGGATCTTCATCGTCCATGTTCGTGGAGGTGGCATTACCAAACGCTTCCCCCTGGGTTATCTCGCTTTCCACGCTTATATGCTGTCCGGGTCTTATCAGCTGCGGGACTGCCAGAAGGAGCAGGATGGCAGCCGCGGCTGCAGATGAGATATACAGGAACCGGCGGTGCGGACGGGCTCGCAGGCCTGAGGGCAGAGAGGCTTCGATGGCTTTCCAGTTTCCCGGATCCGGACTGTGCAGAGGCAGATCCTCTAGCTTCCGGCTGATAACCTCTTCCGCATTGAGAGCATCCTCAATAGAGGCCCAGATGTTCTCCCCCGGAGCATATGACGGAAGGTTCTGCAGTCGTTCAGACAGTATGTCATCAAACTTTTTACTCATCTGCCGTTCTTGTCAATCGTTGCCTTAACAGCTTCTTTGCATAGCTTAGCTGGGACTTGGAGGTCCCTTCATTTATGTTCAGGATTTCAGCTACCTCACGGTGCCTGTATCCTTCTATCTCAACCAGGATAAAAACGGATCGAGCCTGCCCGGGCAGTGAGAGTACAGCCTTCTCGAGATCTTCCGCCGTAAAACCGGCAGGGCTCTCCGACGGCAGGTCCGGTATCTCATCCGTTACAACCTGCAGCCTCGCATTCTTATTCAGGTAATCCATTGCATTCCTCGTTGTGATTGTACGCATCCAGGTATACAGCGAGGATTCAAACCTGAAGGTTGCAATGGATCTGAAGATCTCAATGAACGCATCCTGAAGAATGTCATTGCTGGCTTCGCGGTCTCCTGTCAGCCTGTAAATCAGGGTGAAGAGGCTGGAGCTGAACCTTTCGTACAGGGCGCGCTGCACCAGCCTGTCGTTTTCCAGGCATCCGCGGACAAGCTCCCTGTCGTTCCGGCTCAGTTCACTATGCTGCATTGTCATCTTCTGAATATATAGTGGAGATTACAGGGTGAATGGTTGGAACAGGGTAAGTTTTTTTTTGCCGGTTGCCGTTGAGACTACTCTGGTCTGCGACCAAAGTGCTGTGTCAACATCCTGTATCACAAAGCGATAGAATCCAGAACGTGCAATGCGGCAGCAGACTACCGCCGCGGATCCAGGGACTGGATATATTCACGCAGGAGATTCTGCAATCTTCGGGTAACAGGTCCTGGAGTTCCGTCGCCTATCACCTGTTCAGTCACCCTGATTACTGGAACAATTTCACCGGTGGTGTTGGATATGAAGCCTTCATTCATATAAGGTATCATGTCAGCTGCCACGGCTTCTTCAACCACTTCTATGCCGTTGTCCCTGGCAAGGCTTATAATGTTTTTCCTTGTTATGCCGGCAAGGATGTCATTGGTGGAAGGGTGGGTGAAGAGTACCCCGTCCCTCACAAAAAAGATGTTTGAGTGTGCACCCTCGGTCACCATCCCGTTGCGTACGAAACATACCTCCTTATATCCCCCGTCATGTGCCTCCTGGTATGGCAGTATATTGGCTATCAATGCAGTAGTCTTAATATCGCAGCGGGTCCACCTGGGATCAGGAGTGAGCCATATCCCCACACCCCGCTCAGCGGCCAGGGTGTTAATACTCTGTCGGCGGGCAAAGCCGTAAACCGTGGGTTCAACGGGAGGATCAGGGAAAGCGTGATTGCGCGGTGCAACACCCCTTGTAGCCTGGAGATAGACTATCGCACACTCTGTGCCCAGGCCGTTACGTTCAATCAGTTCGAGCGAGATCTCCTCTATCCGTGACTCATCATTCCAGTTAATGCGTGTCTCAAGCAGACTTCGCCTGAACCTGTCAGCATGACCGGGAAGATCAAAGAAGAAACCACCGTACCATCTGGTTACCTCATAAACACTGTCGCCAAAGAGAAAACCCCTGTCGTCGGGACTGATCATAGCCTGTTCCCTGGGTAGAAAATGTCCGTTCAGAAATACTGTTTCCATATTTTTTAAAATTACACCTTGCCGGTCATCCAAAACTCGCTCAAGCGTACCATTATTCGCCACAAAGGGGCTGTAAGGCCTGAACTTCAAAGATACACTTTCATTCATTAGGCAGGTCAAAAATCAGATTAAGGGTTAGGTTTAAATATGTACCTTTGCACATTCACTGGTTTTCGGGAAAGATTGATATGACAGGCAAGAGAAGGCTGCCATCATGGCTGAGGATGGAGAGGGCAAGCGGAGAGAGCTACGCCATGGTGAAAAACCTGGTGGAAAGCCATCGTCTTCACACAATCTGCACCTCGGGCAACTGTCCAAACATAGGAGAGTGCTGGAATGCCGGTACTGCCACACTGATGATCCTCGGTGACATATGCACAAGGTCGTGCAGGTTTTGCGGAACGAAAAGCGGCAAACCTATCCCGCCTGATCCGGGTGAGCCCGACAGGGTGGCGCAGGCTGTGAAGACCATGAGCCTCAGGCACTGCGTCATCACTTCGGTTGACCGTGATGATCTGACTGACGGGGGGGCCGGACACTGGGCCGCCACAATCAGCAGGATAAAGGAGGTTAATCCCGGTGTGACAGTTGAGACACTGATACCCGATTTCAGGGGCAACACCGGCGATGTTGACCGGGTGATTGATGCCGGTCCCGATGTAATATCCCACAATATTGAGACAGTCAGACGTCTGACACCGCTGATAAGATCCGTGGCAAAATATGAGGTAAGCCTCTCAGTGCTGAGACATATTTCATCCCGGGGTGTGCGTGCCAAGTCAGGTATTATGCTGGGTCTTGGCGAGAGCGAGGAAGAGGTGGTTGACGCACTGAAGGACCTTTATGCAACCGGTTGCAGAATTGTCACAATCGGCCAGTACCTGGCGCCGAGTCTTTCTCATATGCCAGTTGCAGAGTACGTTACGCCGGATAAGTTTGAGGAGTACCGGCAGAAGGGATTGGACATCGGTTTTGAATTTGTTGAGAGCAGTCCGCTGGTCAGAAGCTCCTTCCATGCCGAGAAACATGTTGGTGGCTGAAATGTGACCGGGGAGTTATGGAAAGACTGTTTATAAAGATAATTATGTGTGATCCGGCAGTGGCATTAAGTGCCCCGGGCAGAAGTGACGATCTGAATTAATCTGGAAAGCTTGAGTGCAAAGGTAATATACGATGATCTGGGCCGCAGGGACTACAAGGAGACCTGGGATTACCAGGAACTTTTTTTCGGTGCCAAGGTGGCTGAAAAGGGGAAGAATGTTTCCGTCGCTGAGAAAACCGCTGACCGGCTGATCTTCGTGGAACACAATCATGTTTATACCCTTGGAAAAAGCGGTTCGGAGCAGAACCTGCTGCTTGACTATATCCAGTTGCAGGCAAGGGATGCTTCGTTTTACAAAATTGACAGGGGCGGGGACATCACCTATCACGGTCCCGGCCAGCTTGTCGGGTATCCCATCTTCGACCTTGAAGAGATGAAGCTTGGGCTTCGCGACTACATACACCTGCTTGAGGAAGCAATTATAAGGTGCATCTCCCGTTTCGACATAAAGGGAGAGCGCCTTGACGGTGCCACAGGGGTCTGGATTGACCCTGACAAAGGCGCCCGTACAAGAAAAATTTGTGCCATAGGCGTCAGGGCCTCGCGATTCGTGACAATGCACGGCTTCGCCCTGAATGTCAGCACTGACCTCTCCTATTTTAACCATATCAATCCGTGCGGGTTCACCGACAAGGGTGTCACAAGCATAGAGAAAGAGACGGGTGTAAAAACCGACCTGGAGGATGTGAAGAAGTTGATGTACAACACAATGAGGGAGGTCTTCGGATATGAATATTACTAAAAATAAATATAATGGAAAAAAGGTGGCTCTTGAAAGCGAGGGGCGACGAACATGTCGTCAC
>JAVEZX010000013.1:13031-40328 GCA_034002785.1 Bacteroidales bacterium | reverse complement strand
CTTGTGCAGAGGAATAATGTCCTCTCAGGCTCAGGACTTCCGGGCTAGCTGGCTGTCTGTGCCGACCGTGATCCTTCTGTCTCGGAGATCTTCCTTGTAGAGGGTGATTCTGCAGGAGGCACCGCCAAACAGGGGCGTGTCCGCCGCTTCCAGGCCATTCTTCCGCTGAGGGGTAAGATTCTGAACGTGGAGAAGGCGATGCAGCACAAGATCTATGACAGCGAGGAGATAAAGAACATCTTTACAGCACTCGGTGTAAATATAGGAACCGAAGACGACAGTAAGGCTCTGAATACCGCCGGACTGCGTTACGCCAAGGTAATTATAATGACTGATGCCGACGTTGACGGCTCTCACATCACCACCCTTATAATGACATTCTTCTTCAGGTACATGAAAGAGCTGATTGAGAACGGTCACATTTATATTGCTACACCACCGCTCTATCTTATCAAAAGGGGCAAGGCAGAGAAATATTGCTGGACCGAAGAGGAACGTGAAGCTGCCGTCCAGGAACTGGGACAGGGCAAGGAGTCGGCTGTCACTATACAGAGGTACAAGGGTCTTGGTGAGATGAACGCGGAGCAGCTATGGACAACCACAATGAACCCTGAGACACGCACGCTGCGCCAGGTCACAATTGACAGCGCTGCCGAAGCTGACCACATCTTTTCAATGCTCATGGGTGATGAGGTGCCTCCGCGAAGGGAATTCATTGAGAGACACGCGAAGTATGCCAATATTGATGCATAGGTAATTCAGGCAATAGGCAATAGGCAGTAGTGATATATTATTTATAATCAATTTATTGACTGCAAGACTGCATGACCGCAGGACCTTCAGACTTTTAGACTTTAGACTTTCAGACTTAAAGCATGGAGATATTTCAGACCGTATTTGATTGGTACATGGCCAACCTGAATTATTGGACCATATACCTGCTGATGACTATTGAGAGCTCTTTCATACCATTCCCTTCCGAGATTGTGGTACCTTTTGCTGCCTGGAAGGCCGGGGAGGGATCCCTTTCGATGTGGGGAGTACTGCTCGCTTCAACTGCCGGAGCGATGACAGGGGCCATTATCAACTACTACCTTGCAGTCTGGATCGGCAGGCCGGTACTCTACCGGCTGGCCGACACCAAATGGGCACATGCCCTCCTGATAACCCGCGAGAGCGTTGAAAAGTCAGAGAAATACTTCATAAAGCACGGTAAGGCTTCAACATTCATCGGACGGCTGGTACCGGCTGTCAGGCAGCTGATATCAATTCCGGCAGGTCTTTCCAGGATGCACATTGGCACATTCGTCCTTTATACCTTCCTGGGCGCTACCATCTGGAACATCATCCTGGCCGTCATAGGATATTATGCCTATGACAAGCGTGAGCATATCCTGCCTTACCTTGACTGGATCATGTATGCCGTCGGGGCTCTGTTTGTGCTGTGGCTCGCCTGGAAAGGCTACCAGGTTTACAGGAAGAGGCGCAAAAGCGTTACTCAGTAAGCTCCCCTGCAAGAAGACGTAATCCTATCTCTGAGATTTTTGCCTGGTAGAGCGCCGTAAGCCTCCTGTTGATTGCATTCAGGTAGTTGTTCTGATACTCCCTGAACTCGAGACCTGAAAGAGAACCGAGCCGGTACCGTTCCATAGCAATCTCGAGGGATGCCCGGGCCACCTCTGCACTCTGTGCCTCGAAATCGGCCACAATGATATTATTCCTGTAGGTATTGTATAGCAGGTCAAGTTCTCCAAGTATCTCATTCTCGATATCCAGATAGGCCAGCCTGGTGCTCTCGGCTTCGATTTTCGCATTAGATATCCTGCGGTTTGTTTCCAGGCCCGAGAAGATATTCCAGGACATGTTGAAACCCCAGTTAAGCCCTTTTGTCTGGCTGTAGGAGTCGGCCTGCCATGGGAACTCATTGCGCGTGAAATTGTACCCGGTGCTGAAGTTCAGAGTGGGATAGCGGTCTGCCCTGACCGACTGAAGGTCATATTGAGAAAGCTTTTCTCCCTGACGTGCAAGGGTCAGCTGGTTGTTGAACATCAGTGTTCGATCGCGCAGCGAGTCGACATCAATTGCCGGGGCAAGAATAATTGTATCGTTGATATTGAAATTGATTTCGTGCCCGGCATTGAGGAGGTTTGTCATGCGGATATAGGCGCTGATGACTGTTTCCTGCTGTGAGAGGACTGCGGAACTGTCAGCGTTCAGGTCAATCCTGGCCTGCTGCAGGTCAAGACCCGAAATGACACCAAGCAGATATTTTTCCTCAGCATTTTCATACCTCGATTTGGAGAGTGCGAGTGAAGTGAGTGCCGACTGCATTCTGTTCTGCTGGACTATAATATTGTAGTATTCGGAACAGACCCGCATGATCAGGCTTTCAACACTGATCTTCACTCTCTGGCTGCTCATGGCAAGCATCTCCTGCTGCCTGCTGTAGTCGGTAAACATCCCGAAGCCGTCGAACAGCCTCCAGTTCACAGCCAATCCGGCAGTGTAAAGGTTGGTCCTGCTTTTGTCAGTGCCTGTTGATGAAGACTCTGTGTCATTTGTAGTCTGGGACTGTCTGCCGGTTCCGGTTACTGTGGGCAGGAAAGGAGCCAGGGTTACGTTGTTTTGTGAAATAGTCTCGTCATTCCTGCTGATCTTGAGGGAATAATTATTCTCAAGGGCCACCATTATTGCCTCGTCAAGGTTCATTGATTTCTGTGCCGTTGCAAAAAGCGGCAGGAGGCAAGCCAATATGAGTGTATTAAGCCTTATTCTGGTCATTATTGTTGGTTTCTGCTTTTTTCTTTCCGGCGAGGTAGCTGTAGATGGATGGTACAACGAAGAGAGTAAGGAATGTTGCGAAGAACATCCCGCCAACCACAGTGACGCCCATTGAGACACGGCTCTCCGCACCAGCGCCGGTGGCCAGTGCCAGGGGCAATATACCCAGTATTGTAGTCAGACTGGTCATCAGAACGGGACGGAACCTTGCCACGGCAGCCTCCCGGGCAGCATCCATAATACTGAGTCCGGCCTGCTGCCTCTGGTTTGCAAACTCCACGATCAGGATCCCGTTCTTGGCCACCATGCCGATAAGCATTATGAGTCCTATCTGGCTGAAGATATTAAGGGTCTGCCCGGTTATAACCATTATAAACAAGGCTCCGATAAGTGCCAGCGGTACTGTTACAAGGATGATCACCGGGTCACGGAAACTCTCGAACTGGGCCGAGAGAACGAGGTAGATCAGAACTATTGCCAGTACAAATGCAAAGAGCAGGCTGGAGGTGCTCTCCACAAAGTCCTTGGAGTCACCGGAGAGGGTGGTGCTGAAGTTCTCATCGAGTACATCAGCTGCAATTCTGTCCATCTCTTCAATGCCTTCTCCAAGGGTGTATTTTCCTTCCAGCCCTGCCGAAATGGTAGCTGATACGAACCTGTTGTACCTGTACAACTGCGGTGGGAGACTGCTTTCACGGATCTCAACGATATTGTCAAGCTGGATCAGCTTTCCCTTATCGTTCCTGACGTAGGTGCTGGTGAGGTCATAGGGATCATTACGCTTGGCCTTGTCAAACTGGCTGAATATCTGGTATTGTTTGCCGTCAAGAATGTAATAGCCTATTCGCTGTTCGCTCATTGTCAACTGCAGGGTTTGTGCGATATTCTGGACGTTGACGCCCATCATTGAGGCTTTCTCCCTGTTGATCAGCACGGTCAGTTCCGGTTTGGTGAACTTGAGATTCACGTCGCTGGCCGAGAAGTATTGACTTTCCGAAACCTCCGCCATGAAATCCGGTATCACCCTTTTCAGGTCATCGAGGTTTTTTGCCTGGATAACATACTGTACCGGCAGTCCACCACGACGTGATCCGAAGGTCTGCTGCTGCGACACTATTGTTCGTGCACCGGTGAATTGCCTGAGGACCGGAGAGAGTTCAGCTGCTACCTCCTGCTGGGAACGCTTACGCTTATCCTGATCGACCAGCCGTACTCTCATGTTGGCGCTGTTGGTGCCACCCATGCCCACCATCATCATTATGTTGTCACTCTCCGGGACCTTATCCTGCACAACGGGATAGAGCTCATCCATATATGCCGTCATGTATTCATAGGAGGTCCCCTCTGTGGCGCGTGCACTGATGTTCACATAGCCACGGTCCTCCAGAGGAGCCATTTCCGATGGCAGAAGCGACCATAAAAGTCCGATCATCAGTCCTGCGGCTACGATTATTATCAATGCCCAGTACCTCCTCTTCAGGAAGGAGGTAATCCATCTTCTGTAAAGGTTGATCATGCCGCTGAAGAATGGCTCTGTGGCACGGTAAAAACGGCCCTCCATGGCGTCATGCTTCAGGACCCTGGAGGAGATCATGGGCGTTAGTGTGAGTGCCAGGAATGAGGAGATGATTACAGCTCCGACGATCACCAGGCTGAACTCCCTGAAGAGCCTGCCGGTAACTCCCTGAAGGAATACGATAGGGAAGAAGACTGCAACCAGGGCAACCGTGGTGGCAATAATAGCGAAGAAGATCTCCTGCGATCCCGCAAGGGCTGCATCCCTTGGTTTCATCCCCTTTTCGACCTTGGTGTAGATGTTCTCAACCACCACGATGGCATCATCAACCACAAGTCCGATGGCGAGAACAATTGCAAACAGGGTAAGAATATTAATTGTAAATCCTGCAAGGTACATCACGAAGAAAGCCCCTATAAGAGCCACGGGGATAGCAATGACAGGAATCAGGGTTGTACGCCAGTTGCGCAGGAACAGAAAGATTACGAGCACTACCAGGAGGAATGCTATAAAGATGGTGTTCTTAACCTCCTTTATGGATTCACGGATGTAGACTGTATTGTCGAAGAGTATCTCGGTGGAGATATCTTCCGGGAGGTCTTTTTTCAGCTCCTCCAGCATTATCAGAGCGTTATCGACGATGTCAATGTAGTTGGCTCCGGGCTGGGGGACAAGGACGACGTTGACAGAAGGTTTTCCGTTGCTGGTAAGGTGTGAGCGGATATTCTCGGCGTCAATCTCGGCAATGCCGATATCACTGAATTTAACTACCCTGTCGCCGTTTTTTGCAATTATCAGATCATTGAACTCGTCAACTGTGCGAAGTCTGCCCAGGGTTCTGATTGTAAGTTCTGTGTTGTCACCTTCAATCCTTCCGGAGGGAAGTTCAATGTTTTCCCTGGTGACGGCACTTCTCACGTCAAGTGGAGTAAGGCCGTAGGCAGCCAGCCTGGCCGGATCCATTTTCATCCTTACGGCCAGTTTCTTGGAACCCCAGACGCTCACTGCACTGACACCTGATATGGTCTGCATCCTCTCCCTGAAGTTGATCTCTGCCCAGGTGCTGACGTCAATGATTGATCTGGTGTCGCTGCGAAGTGTCACTGCAAAGATAGGCTGTGCATCTGCATCAGCCTTCTGTACCACCGGCGGATCAACATCCTGCGGCAGACGGCGCATGGCCCCTGAAACTTTGTCGCGGACGTCGTTCACCGCTGTCTCCATATCAACCTCGAGCTTGAACTCGATTGTAATACGGGATGAACCGTCACTGCTGGAACTGGAGATGGAACGTATTCCCTGGACGCTGTTGATTGCTGACTCGAGGGGTTCTGTAATCTGTGTCTCAATGACATCGGAGTTGGCCCCCGGGAATGAGGTCGAAACGGTCACAATTGCCGGGTCAACACTCGGATAGTCCCTGACTCCGAGGAAGGTGTATCCGATACCTCCGAGAATCAGTATAACCAGGGACATCACGGTTGCAAGGACCGGTCTGTTTATGCTTAGGGATGATAGACTCATTTTCTTTTTTTCTCAGTTTTCTACTGTAAGCTGATCGTGGCTGCTAATCCGTCAGATTTATCCTGACAGGCATGTTATCCCTCAGCTGCATCAGCCCGGTTGTCAGTACAGTATCTCCTGCAGAGATGCCCGACAGCACTTCAATCATGGTAGCTGTCCTTGTCCCTGTCACTATGGGAATAAGGAATGCCCTTCCGTTTTTTGAGACCCATATCTTCTTCTCATTCATCTCTGGCACAATGGATTCTGTAGGTACCTGGATTGCATTCTGCTTTTCATCGGTGATGAGGGTAAGTGATGCGAACATGCCTGGTACCAGACGGCCGTCCCTGTTGATATAGCGTGCCCTCAGCCCTATGGTCCTCGTGGTCTCGTCAATACGGTAGTCAACAGCATAAACCGTTGCAAAGAACTCGTCACGGTATCCCTCTGTCTCGAATGAGATGCGTTTGCCCATCAGGTTTTCCGAAACGTACTTTTCGGATATGGCAAACTCCAGCTTGAGTGTCGAGGGGTCTATCAGGTGTGCTATCTTGACAGAAGGTGTCACATAGGTTCCCTCGCTGACGTAGCGAAAACCAATGACCCCGTCAAACGGTGACCTGACCTCTGTCTCGGCTATTCTTACCTTCAGAAGGTTCATGTCAGCCTGAATGACGTTATAGTCAGTCTGCAACTGGTCAAATGACTCACGGCTGACGGCATCCTTCGAGAGCAGCACTCTCTGTCTCTCAAGCTTCTCCGCCAGCAGTTTCTCCTGTATTTCTGCCCTTCTCAGCTGGGCCTGCAGATCTTCATCGTAGATTTTTACAAGCAGGTCTCCCTTTTTTACCCTGCTGCCCTCCTGGAAGAAGACGCCGGTAACCTTGCCTGACACTTTGCTGACTATGTCCACCTCCTCGTTGGCCAGTAGAGATCCTGCGGACCTGATGCCGCTTGTCAGGTAGGAAGGTTTGGCGATTGTGCCGTTCACGGGAAGCAGGCCTCCACCCTGACCGCCACCCCCTGCTCTTCCTTCACCCTGCTGTCCGGCCGGGCCCTGTCCCGGCTGACCGCCCTGTCCCTGTGCCGGGGCAGCAACTGCATCTCCACTCTTTTTAAGATCCCTGTTTCCCCATAAACCGATACGTGGTCCGGCAAACCAGATAAGAAGTACAAGCGGTACACTGGCCCACAGGGCTATTTTAGTTCCTTTTTTCATCTGAATAAATTATATTCAATCTCCTGACCCGCAAAATTAGGGGTTTCTTCAATCGTTTATGTTAAAGTATATTAAAACGAAACGGAGGACCTTAAATAAAGCCTGAAGAGTGTCATTATGACAGGTCAGTATTTCAGAATGATCTCCCTCACGATCTTCTCCATGTTATCGGTTATCATCCTTGACGGGACGGTAAAACCGTTGGCGAAGGTTGTAAAGGCGATTCTCCTTCCGCTGTTGGTCGTGAAATAGCCGGCAAACGATTTCGCACTCGTGATCGTGCCGGTTTTTGCAACAACTTTTTCCTTAAACACATCATCACGGAAATAGTTCTTCATGGTGCCCGAGACAGCACCCATGGGAAGGGAGGAGATGAACGGTTCTGCGACGGTGCTGTTGTGCATGTGCACAAGCAGTTTTACGGTCATCAGCGCGCTTATGTTGTTGTTTGATGAGAGACCAGAACCGTCAAGTATCACAGCTTTTCCAGGTTCACAGCCGATTGAATCCAGAAAGTGCCTGATCACAGTCGAGCCCGCGCTGAAAGTGCCTTTGCCAAGGAGCTCGTATCCAAGATGTTTCCTGATGGCTTCGGCATACATGTTGACGCTCTCATGGTTGGTGACCTTAATGATCTCAGCCAGCGGCGGAGAATCGATTACGTTAATGATGAGAACCTTTCTCCCCTCAAGGGCGACACGACTGGCGCCGGGCTTGTCCGTGATGTCAATGCCGGCTGACCGCATGGCCCCATCCAGCATTGAAAGAAGCGCAAGAGGGGGGTCAGGAATGGATGTCCTCATTGAGATGCTGCTGTCTGCAGGGACGGTCCCGGTCACCGTTGCAGATGAGGAGAATGGGGCAGTGTAGATGTCGTTCCTGTTGCTTCTGCCTGATGAGATAAGGCTGTTGATCAGTTTGATGCTGCGTCCGTATACTTCAGCTGAGTCAATTACAGCCGGTTCACCCTCGGATTTTCCTGTTACAAAGATACTGTACTTGTTGTCATTGATGTTGATATCATAAACTCCTGCTCCGTAAGAGTACCCCAGGTCGCCCCAGGCCCATCCGTCAGGGGCGGGGCTGTAGTCGTAGATCGATTCGGCAGCGGCTACCCGTCCTCTTATGCGCCTTACACCCGCATTTCTCAGGGCATTTACCCATGTTCCCACCACATCGCCGTAGTGTTCCGTGAAGTATTCAGATCCCAGGGCGGGATCGCCGCCTCCCACGATTACTACGTCACCATCAAGAACGCCCTTCTTGCTGTTGAAGTCTCCGGTGAGGCAGAGGGTTGTGGAGTACCGGTAGCAGGGTCCCAGGAGTGAGAGTGCCACAGAGGTGGGGTAGAGCTTCATTACGGAGGCGGAGGAGAGGTTTCGCTCTGCGTCGTGGCTGAAGATGATCTCGCCGGTGACGGCATCAGCGAAGCAAAAAGAGTATGATGTTCCGGTGAAGGCGGTGTCAGCCAGTATTGAGTCCATTACCTCCTGCTGGCCGTTCAGGGTGGCAGGAAGAAGTGTGGCAAGCATCAGCAGGAGAGGTAATCCGGTTTTCATTTGTTTTTGTTTTGTTCAAGGGTTGAGAGCAATCCGCAGGCTGCGCCGATATCCTCACCCCGGCTGGCACGGATAGTAGCCGTTATGCCTTTGTCGCTCAGGCTGTCGCGGAAGGCCTCCATCTCATGCTGGCCGGGGCTTGAGAATTCAGATCCTGGTATTGAGTGAAAACGAATCAGGTTGATCCTGCAGCGGATACCGTTCAGTATCCTGGCAAGTTCCTTTACATGAGCCGGGGTGTCATTCAGTCCCCGGAATACGATATATTCAAATGAGACTCTTCTCTGTCTGCCGAAATCGAATGCCCTGATCGTATCAAGCACCTTTTTCAGAGGGTGCGCCTTCTGGACAGGCATGAGGGCCTGACGCTCCTCATCGAAGGGAGAATGCAGGCTGACAGCAAGATGGCATTTCGTCTCCTCAAGGTAGGTCTGTATCCTGTCAGTAATGCCTATTGTACTTACGGTGATACGTGTAGGACTCCAGCCGTAACCCCATTCCGATGTCAGAATCCTGAGGCTGCGGAGCACTTCATCAAGATTGTCCAGCGGTTCCCCCATCCCCATGAATACTATATTGGTGAGCAGGGCATGCTCCGGCAGGCTTCTGAACTGGTTCAGTATCTCGTTCGAGGTGAGGTTTCCCTGGAAGCCCTGTCTGGCCGTCATGCAGAAATGGCAGCCCATGCGGCATCCAGCCTGAACTGAGAGGCAGACGGTGGCACGGTCACGGTCAGGGATATAGGCCGTCTCTATGAACCTGTTGCTGCTGACCGGGAAGAGGTATTTCTTCGTGCCATCACTTCCGGTTGCCACGGAAGAAGGAGGGGTAAGGCCCGTCTCGTAATCCTTTTCGAGCAGGGTGCGCGCGGCAAGTGAAAGATCGGTCATGCCGCTTATCTCCGGCGCACCTCTCCTGTAAAGCCATCCTGCAATCTGCTTTGCTGCATAGGGTGGGAGTGAGGCCGCCTTCGCGACAGCAGATATCTCCTCAAGGGTTCTGCCGTATAGTTTTTCCTTTGCCATCAGAAGCGGTAGCCGGCTATTTCGAGATCACGTATGTTTTTGAACGGCTTCGGGGGCTTCAGCTCAGTGTTCAGGAAATTATAAATGTCAAGCCTTATCTTCCTTGCCTCTTTGTAATCCATCCTGTCAAATGAATGACCTCCGGGCATCTCCTCGAAAATCCTGTACCTGAAGTTCTGTTTGCCTTCAGCCTTCAGGGATTTGATCAGATGTTCCACCTCGAGCACATTCACGTCTTCATCGTTTGTATTTGTATGGATAAGGAGGGGCGTATTGCGGTAACGGTCTGTCTGCCAGGCTGGTGAACGTCTGCGATATTCGGCCACATTCTCGTCAGCCGTTTTGCCTATGTGGTATGAGGCAGAGTAGAGGTCACGGTAAGAGTCGTCCTTGTAACCCATCCGGGCAATCACATCGCTGACCGGAACACCGGCAAAGCATGCCTTGTATGCTTCCGGATGGTCAAAAATACAGAAGAGGCCTATCAGTCCGCCGTGACTCCAGCCAATGACACCCACCCGGTCTTTATCGACTATCTCGTAATTTTCAATCATGTACTTTCTGCTGGCATCAACATCCTCTACCTCAAGGCCGCCGTAGTCAATCCGGCGGTACATGCCTGCACCGTAGCCTGTTGATCCCCTGTATTCGGCGGCCACGACTATATATCCCTGGGCAACCATCTCGCGGATTATATGCGTATAGTAGGTTGTGAAGTTTGCATGTACGCCGCCGTGAGGGAAGACAAGAAGCGGATACTTCCGGGATGGGTCTGTGTCACGGGGTATAAAGACATAGCTCCAGAACTTGAGTGGGTTTCCTGCTCCCTGGCCGGTAGGGTTGCTTTCATTTGCAGGAGGTGGTCCGGTGATGTAGATCTTATCAACATAGGCCACATCACCCACCCGTTCGAACCAGAGCAGGTCATCAATATTCTTTTCGAGCACATCCAGGCGGTGATCGAGTGCATCGAAGTTTCTGTTCACGTCGCGTATTGCATTCATAAGCTCGGTGTTGCCGGGCTGTGATGTCACGTTCATCCGCAGAGCGAAAAGGGCCGTCAGAACAATGATCGTCTTTAAAATACTGCTTCTCATATTCTATAAAAGTTAGATTTCAATCTCACCACTGAACACAAAGGTGGCCGGGCCTGCCAGGAAAATGTCCGTGGCACCCTTGTCAGTCAGAGTGAATCTCACTGAGAGGATGCCGCCCCTTGCAACGACCTCGGTTGTGCAGGTGACAATTTTTCCGGTCCTGGCTGCCGCAATGGCAGATGCAGTAATTCCGGTGCCGCATGCGAGTGTCTCATCCTCTACTCCCCGTTCGTAGGTTCTCACGTACAGTCTTCCTCCGGCAACACTGGCAAAGTTGACGTTGACACCAGCGGGTGCGTAGGCGGGTGACTGGCGCAGGTTTCTGCCTGTTTTGACAACATCTGTCGTGTCGCAGTCTTCTGTAAAGACCACCAGGTGGGGCACTCCGGTATTCACAAGGACGCCGTCCGGGGTCTCTCTTATTTCTGAAACGTCACGGATTGATATCTCCGTGCGTCCCGGACCGTCGGGCCTGGCCGTATGGAGGCCGTCACCTGCCATGAAGGTGAGGTCATGAAACCCGGTCATATGACTCATTGCAAAGTGGGATGCGCACCGGGCGCCGTTACCGCACATCTCTCCGGCTGAGCCGTCGGAGTTGTAGTAGAACATGCGGAAATCATAACCCTCATACTCTTCAACCAGCATGAGTCCGTCAGCGCCGATGCCAAACCTCCTGTCACACAGATTTCTGATAAGCTGGTTATCAGAGTGTTCAATCAGTTTCGGACTGTTCTTTACAATGATGAAGTCGTTGCCGGCGCCCTCATATTTGTTAAAGAGTATTTTCATACCGTTAAATTGAAGTTAATTATGTTAAGATCACCCGCTCAATCTGTTAAAAAAGCGAAAATTTGCAGAACAAATCATGGCGGACGGGGTTGTAAAGATACCAATCTTTTGGGCAGGCACGCTATTTGTTGAAAAGTGGCAAAACAGGAACAGAACAATTTTAACATAAAAGAGCTATGAAAGGTAAAGGATTGATAACTACGTTGCTCGTTGCCCTGTTCGGGGCGTTGGCAGGCCTTTTCATCTATACCAGGTTCCTTGACAGGGACAAGCTGGTTACAGGCAGTGAAAAGGAGAGGAAAATGATAGAGGAGAATGTTAGGTACACATCGATGGTACCGCAGTCAGGGGTGAACGATTTTACATTTGCAGCGGAACAGACTGTGCATGGGGTTGTTCATGTCAAGACCAAGACCACTGTCAGCTCCTCATATTCAAATCCCCTGTATGAATTCTTTTATGGTCCCGGTGCAAGCCAGCCAAGGGAGGTCAGGGGGTTCGGATCAGGTGTGATTGTCACTGCTGACGGTTACATTGTGACCAACAATCATGTGATTGATGAGGCTGATGAGGTGGATGTGACGCTTAATGACAAGCGTACTTTTGCTGCGGAGGTGGTAGGGCGTGATCCGAGCACTGATATTGCGGTTCTCAAGGTCAAGGCTACAGGGCTTCCCTACATCAGGTTCGGAAATTCCGATGCTATCCGACTGGGAGAGTGGGTTCTTGCCGTTGGCAATCCTTTCAATCTTACCTCAACTGTTACTGCAGGCATAGTCAGTGCCAGGGGCCGGAGTCTCGGGCTGCTTGACAATCAGTACAGGATTGAGTCATTCATACAGACCGATGCTGCCCTCAACCAGGGTAACAGCGGAGGTGCTCTTGTGAACGTCCGGGGAGAGCTGATTGGCATCACCACGGCAATTATTTCGCCCAGCGGGGCTTATGCAGGCAACTCTTTTGCAGTGCCGACGTCTATTGTGAAGAAGGTCTACGAGGATCTGAAGGAATTCGGGGAGGTACAAAGAGGTCTGATGGGAGTTAACATCACTGATGTGACTTCGGAGATAGCTGACCGTGAGAACCTGAAGGAGATCAAGGGAGTTTACCTGACCGGCGTGATTGAGGACGGAGCGGCAAAGGCTGCCGGGCTGGAGGAGAAGGATGTGATAATCGCAATCAACGGTGAACCGGTTGAGACGACAGCTGATCTGCAGGAAAGAGTCAGCCGTTACAGGCCCGGGGACAAGCTTGAAGTGACATATCTCAGGAAGGGCAAGGAGAGCAAGAAGAATGTCGTTCTGCGCAATATTGAGGGTGGAACCGGCGTTGTAGCTCCCGGGACACAGTCCTCATCAGTGTTCGGCGCCACATTCACGCCGCTCACTGCAGGCGAGAAAAGTCAATTTAAAATATCAGGTGGTGTAAAGATCACGTCAATAACGGATGGCCGGTTTCGCGACCTGGGTCTTTCGAAAGGGGCAGTCATCGTGGACGTGAACGGGCAGAAGGTTAACAGCGGATCGGATATCCGCAGGGCAACCAGTGATGGGAAGAGTCTGACGTCAGTTGAAGGATTTACGCCGGACGGAACTTACTTCAAGTACCAGACCAGGAGGTAGTCTTGAGGTTGAAATATAAGAACCGGCAGATCAGGATGTTGCCTGACTGCTCAGTCCTCTGCCGGTTCTGAATGAATTATTTGTTTAATAACTTTAAAAGCAGTACATTTGCGAAAATTTTTCCGAAGGGGTAAACATAATGAGACAACTTAAAATTACCAAATCCATAACCAACCGTGAGAGTGCGTCGTTGGACAAGTATCTGCAGGAGATTGGTAAAGAAGAGTTGATATCGGTTGAGGAAGAGGTAGAGTTAGCACAGAGGATCAAGAAGGGTGACAGGGCAGCTTTGGAGAAGCTCACGAAAGCCAATCTTCGTTTTGTTGTCTCAGTGGCCAAACAATACCAGAATCAGGGGCTTAGTCTCCCGGACCTTATCAATGAGGGTAACCTCGGCCTTATCAAGGCTGCAGAAAAATTTGATGAAACCCGCGGGTTCAAATTCATCTCCTATGCTGTCTGGTGGATCAGGCAGTCCATTCTTCAGGCTCTGGCAGAGCAGTCCAGGATTGTAAGGCTGCCTCTCAACCAGGTAGGTTCGCTGAACAAGATCAATAAGGCATTTGCCCGGTTCGAGCAGGAGAATGAGCGTACGCCCTCTCCGGAGGAGCTGGCGGAGGTGCTTGACCTGCCAAAGGAAAAGGTGGCAGACACACTGAAGGTATCAGGCCGTCATGTGTCGGTTGATGCTCCGTTTGTGGAGGGTGAGGACAACAGCCTGCTGGATGTGCTTACCAACCTGGACTCGCCGATAGCGGACAAGATGCTGATAGATGAGTCGCTCTCCAAGGAGATCGACCGTGCTCTGGCAACACTGACTGAGCGTGAAAGAGATATAATAAGATACTTCTTTGGCATTGCATGCCAGGAGATGACACTTGAAGAGATAGGTGAGAAGTTCGGTCTGACCCGTGAAAGGGTAAGGCAGATTAAGGAGAAGGCCATCCGCCGTCTGCGTCATACATCGCGCAGCAAGCTTCTGAAGGGCTACCTGGGTTAGTATTCTCAGGCATAAGTAAACAGAAAAAGGGGTTGCATACAGCGCCCTTTTTTTCTTTTACATAACCTGACCGGTTGCATGAAATAAAATGAGCCCGGGGAAACGGGCTCATTTGTTTGTCCGCTGTCGATGGCGGAACTGGGGGGAAGAACTGCTTCATAGTGATATGGAAGAAATGAGAAACAGAAGCTCCATATCACACTGTAAAAATAACGTAAACAGTTTATCGGAATCATGCAGAACCTGTCCAACTGACAGAACCCCGGGTAGAGACAACAAACAGGCGATTAAACCCAACAAATCCTTATTTTCCGGTAAATCTTTTTGTGAATTCGGCCTTGTAGGAATCACCAAGATAAGCCTTCAGACCGTCAGAAAGGAGAATCTCGCCCTGTCTGGTATACCCTGAAACATGATCGAGATTGACCATATAGGAATGGTGCACCCTCATGAAATTCTGGTCCTCCAGCAAACCGTCAAAATGCTTGAGGTTCTTGGAGCTGATCACTTTTCTGTTGCCTGCAAGGAGAAAGTTTGTACAGTAACCGTCAGCCTGGCACATAATTATGTCATTGACTTTCAGTACCTCAAAGCCCTTGAGGTTGGGGATGATAAGGGTCGACTGCCTGGCCGAACTACTCTTGAGATTACTCAGGAGAGAGTTGATAATCTCGGTACTTATGCCACGGGATTCTGCCGATCTGACTCTGGCCACGGCATCTATAATCTCATCAATCTTGACAGGTTTCAGCAAGTAATCGAGAGCACTGAACCTGAAAGCCCTGATTGCATATTCAGAATAGGCGGTTATGAATATTATCCTGAAATCGATCTTCTCAAACATGTTGAGCAAGTCAAAGCCATTCCCGTCATGCATCTCGATGTCAAGGAAAACCAGGTCAGGGGAAGTATTCTGAATAGCTGCCAGTGCAGTCTTGACAGATGATGCCTGTGCAACTACTTCAACATCCGGGCAGAATTCGCCCAGGTAGTTGGCTATGACGTCCCTTGCCAGTTTTTCGTCATCTATTATTACAGCCCTGATCATATTTCCGGTCTCTGGTTTTCAGTTAGAGTCAATAGCGGCAAAATTTCAAACTGCTACAGGCATTTCGATCTCCACCCTGGTTCCTGTCTCGGTACGTTCAGGGTATAGATCGGTAATTGTAAGCCTGTAATTGCTAAGCATCAGATTGTTGATGATTTTCATCCTGTCAGTGGCCAGTGAGATACCCCTTGACCGCCTTGGCAGGGTTTTGTCTTTCATCGTTTCGGAGCGGGTCCGGCCGACACCGTCATCCTCAACGGTGCAGACAAGGATTCCGTCGCGCATTCTTAAGTCGATCCGGATATGCCCTTTTCGTTCGTCAAGACCCATCACCCCGTGCCATATAGCATTCTCCACGAAGGGCTGAATAAGTCCCGGCGATACCATGAATGCTTCAGCCTGCAGACCCTCCTCGATAGTGATTTTATAGTCGAACTTGTCACCAAACCTGAGGTGTTCTATATTCAGGTAGTCTTTCAGGGCGCCTATCTCTGCGCTGAGTTTCACAAAATCCTCATTCATGTTGTTCATGACGGTTCTGATCAGCTTCGAGAAATCTGCAATGTACCTGTTGGCTGAAAGCCGGTCATTGTTTGAGATGAAAAAGTTGATGCTGTTAAGGGCATTGAAGATGAAATGCGGGTTCATCTGTCCCCTGAGGGCCTGGTGGCGTAGCATGTCTCTCTTCTGGCCCTCCCTTTGGTGAAGTTGTCTTATGATGATCCAGCCAATAAAGGTGAGCAGACCGAGGACCAGAAAAGGGATAATCACCCGGAAGGCCATGGTCTGGTGAAGCCGGGGCTTTATCCGGATCACCAGTTTCTTCGTCACGCTCCATGAACCTTTTACATCAGTAGCCTCGATATCGAGACTGTGCCATCCGGGGCGCAAGTTCGAAAAGTTGATGTTCCTGTCGGTATAATCAGTGTAGTACCAGTTGCTTGCTTCGCCTCCCAGCCTGTACCTGTACCTGATCATGTCAGGATGTCTGTACTCCGGAACCACAAAAGAGAGATGAAAGTTGTCATCTCCCTTGTCCAGTGTGACGGTGTCAGCCCTGTATACCGGCACATTGAGGATTCTCCTGATTGCGGAGACTTCAAGGTCCAGGACAATTATCTTACGGTCTGCTGTACTGGCCAGCGCCTGCATGACTTCGGCCGGATCGAATTCGACTGCGCCTCCGACGCCGCCAAACAGGAATTTTCCCTCCTCTGTTACCCATGAAGCATCTGAATTGAATTCGTGAATCATCAGTCCATCGTTCTCCCCGAATGTCCTTACCAGGCCGCTGGAATGGTTAATGACCGACAGCCCGTGATTTGTGGAAACCCAGATGTTTCCTGATGAGTCACGGAGAAGACTGTATGTTGTGTTGTTTGACAGTCCTGAGGCGGTGGTGTAATAAGTCTTTTCCCCGGTGGAGGTGTCATAACGGCATACACCTGATCCGAGTGTAGCCAGCCAGAGAATCGTCTGGCTGCCGTCACATATGTCTTCGATGTTTGTCATACCCCTTGCGATCCGGATGTACTCAAGCTCACCGGTGTTCAGATCGTACCTTATAAGTTGGCTGTGGCTGCATCCCGCCCACAGGATATTGTCCTTTCTGTGAAGGGTAAATATATTAATAGAGTCACCTGTTAAAAAAAGGCGTTCTGATTTTCCGGAGGTAGGGTTATAACTTACAATGCCTGCATCAGCAATGAGGATGTTCCCCTGGCCGTCATGGCACATTGTATGCACCCATCGGGCTGGGAAATGTTGATCAATCTTCCCTGTTGCAAGATCATAGCGGATCAGCTTTCTGAAGTAA
The DNA here is from genome assembly GCA_034002785.1 of Bacteroidales bacterium. Taxonomy (GTDB): domain Bacteria; phylum Bacteroidota; class Bacteroidia; order Bacteroidales; family VadinHA17; genus SR-FBR-E99. The sequence continues at coordinate 23,347 of JAVEZX010000013.1, read as the reverse complement.
TAACCGATCCAGAGCCCTCCCGTGTCAGGAAGGAATGATCTCGGATGCCATAATCCGGTCAGATCTCTTTCGTTGAGTATGTTGACTTTGTCTGCCTTTCCGTCCGGGCGGATCCTTATGAGGTAGTTTCTGTCCCGGGCGGCAATCCATAGACCCCCGTTTTCGTCCTTGATGATACCAAAGACATTCAGTTCGCTCTGGCTGAGCGGAAAAGGATTGATATGTCTGAATTCAGACGGGGTGAACACTACCTTCACAACCCCGGCCGGAGTGCCGCCTTCCATGCTTCGGGATACCCATAGCAATCCGGAATCATGAAAGAAATATCCGGTGGGCAGCGCACATATGTTTTTGGGTATTGTGATCACGGAGTCATTCCCGGGTTGCCATAAATTCAGCCCGGATTCATGGTTGTAGAAGATAAGTGGTTTGTTGCTTTGAAAGGATATTTTCTGAAAATTGCCCCCGTACTCCCTGAAGATGCCGCTCTCCCTGTCCAGCATGAACAGTCCGGTAAGAGATGCCAGCCATGTGTTTCCCATTGTGTCATCAGCAATCCGGGCCATTCCTGCCTCGCCGAAGAAAGTACCAATCCTGCCGGGAAGTCGCTCCAGGGGATATATACCCTTTATTGCAGTATATGGTTCCCCGGAAGCATTATCGAAACCCGCTTCAGCCTCAATTACGTCACGTCCAATCAGCCATACGGTTCCGTTGCCGCCAAATTCAATGCGATAGCTGAAGTGGGGCATCTCCGGAATTTTAAGTTCACCTGCCCTCCACGGATGAAACATTATCTCCTGTGTACCAGGCTTATATCTCAGGATTCCTTTCCGAAGCAGCAGCCACAGGTACCCGTCAGGGCCCTGGTTGAAGTATACCAGGTCATCAAGCAACACGCCTCCGAGGCTTCTTGTTGATCGGAATTCTTCTGTGGCCCTGTCGAAGAGCGACAGAATACCGTTATCCGTTGACGCCCAAAGGTTGTCCTCGCTGTCAACCGCTACATGGCTCACCGAAAAATAGGGTATTGAGGTGCTGTCCGCAGGATCATGAAAATAGTTGACGAAATTCGTCCCGTCATAACGAGTCAGTCCGTCCCAGGTGGCCATCCAGATGAAGCCGCTGCTGTCAGCAACAATTGTTCTGACATTGTCATGTCCTATCCCCGATCTGGAAGTGTAGTATGTAAGAACATAACCCTGGCCGGACAGAACCTGTCCCAGTAGGCCTGCCAGTGCAACAATCAATACAGGTTTTAATCTACGGGAATTCAGGAACATGCGGTCAGGATGTAGGACATAAGGACAAAATTAGCAAAAAGATACAAATATTTTCCGGCAGCAAGTTTATTAATAATTTGAATCTTTCTGTCCGTACTGCTAAACCCTAATTGTTATTTTTGCATCGATACGGCATCATGGAATTCAAACTCATATCAGATTTTTCGCCTACCGGCGATCAGCCGGAAGCAATCCGTCAGCTGACGGAGGGGTTGCAGCAGGGTGTGCCCTTTCAGACTCTTTTGGGGGTGACGGGCTCGGGGAAGACCTTTACGATCGCCAACGTCATTGCACAGCTGAACAGACCTGTGCTTGTGCTGAGCCACAATAAAACACTGGCTGCCCAGCTTTACGGGGAATTTCGCCAGTTTTTTCCCGAAAATGCGGTGGAATATTTCGTCTCCTACTATGATTACTATCAGCCCGAGGCCTACCTTCCTGTTACCGATACATATATTGAAAAGGACCTCTCTATCAATGATGAGATTGAGAAGCTTCGCCTCAGCGCAACCTCCTCCCTGCTCTCGGGCAGGAGGGATGTGATAGTGGTTTCTTCAGTCTCATGCATTTACGGAATCGGCAATCCTGACGACTTCCGGTCCAATACCGTACATGTGATCAAGGGGGCGAAGATCACGCGCACGCACCTTCTGCGCAAGCTTGTTGACAGTCTCTATTCACGCAACGAGATTGAATTCACAAACGGCACCTTCAGGGTACGGGGTGATACAGTTGATGTATACCCGGCCTATGCCGATCTTGCCCTTCGGATCGTCTTCTTCGGTGATGAGATAGACGAGGTCTCCACATTTGACCCGCTGAGCGGCAGTCATCGCGAGAATCTTGACGAATATGTGATTTATCCCGCGAACCTCTTCGTGACGACGCGTGAACGGATCAACACTGCCGTGAGCCTGATACAGGATGATATGGTATTGCAGGCCAGCCATTTCCGTGATACCGGGCGGCCCGAAGAAGCAAAGCGGATTGAGCAGAGAGTCCAGTATGATCTGGAGATGATCAAGGAACTCGGCTACTGCAGCGGCATTGAGAACTACTCCAGGTACTTTGACGGACGTGCGCCGGGAACAAGGCCATTCTGCCTCGTGGACTGTTTCCCGAAGGATTTCATCACTGTAATTGATGAAAGCCATGCGACTGTACCGCAAATAAAGGCCATGTACGGTGGTGACCATTCACGGAAACAGAATCTGGTTGAATACGGCTTCCGTCTTCCTGCCGCGCTCGACAACAGGCCTCTCCGGCTTGAGGAGTTCGAGGCCCTGACAGGCCAGACTGTATATATGAGTGCCACGCCGGCCGACTATGAGATGGAGAAGAGTGAAGGTGTCTTCGTTGATCAGGTCATACGCCCGACAGGATTGCTGGATCCGCCTGTTGAAGTCAGGCCCAGCCGCAACCAGGTGGATGACCTTATGGAGGAGATCAGAAAACGCTCTGCGGCAGGAGAGAGGGTGCTTGTTACAACAATGACCAAGAGGATGGCCGAGGAGCTTAATACATACCTGGGTCGGTTTGATATAAAATGCCGGTACATCCATTCTGACGTGGAAACGATTGAAAGGGTGGAGATACTGGAGGCACTTCGTTCCGGCGAGTTTGACGTGCTTGTCGGTGTTAACCTTCTGCGTGAAGGACTGGACCTTCCCGAGGTGTCACTGGTTGCGATACTTGATGCCGACAAGGAGGGCTTCCTCCGATCAGGCAGGGCATTGACGCAGACAGCCGGCAGGGCCGCCAGAAACATCAACGGCCTGGTTGTGATGTATGCTGACAAGATTACGGGCGCAATGAAGGAGACGATAGACGAAACCAACAGGCGGCGCGCCAAGCAGATGGATTATAACACCCGGATGGGCATCACACCACGTCAGATTGTGAAGAAGGGAGGAACCATGCTGCAGGGGCTGAGCCGTAAGGGAGTGGTGTTAAAAGCATATACCGGTCCGGAGACAGTGGATGTGGCGGCTGACCCGGTAGTGAAATATATGTCGAAGGAGCAACTGGAAAAGGCCATGGAGAAGTCGCGCAAGGCGATGGAGAAGGCTGCAGCGGCACTCGATTTTATTGAGGCGGCACGCCTTCGCGATGAGATCGAGGGGATGCGGCGCCTGGCGGCAGGGGATAGTACAGCGAACGGGCAAGAAAATGGCTGCTCCTGCGTTTAGATTACAGGTTTGGGACTTTTGCCCGCCGACAATACGAAACAGGATATACTGAAATATATTAATGCAAAGAATACTAACGTTTTTGCTTTTTGTAGCAACACTTGCTGCAGGCTGTTCAAAGCTGCCTGATCCTGAGCCTGTTGAAAATCCGAGGGTGGTGATTCTGATGTATCACAGGATAAGCGCAGGTGATGCCGGGAACCTTTATGAGCGCAGTACCGCGGAGTTTGAGAAGGATCTTGTTTATCTGAAGCAGAACAGGATCAGGGTCATAGATTTTAATGACCTTGAATCCATTGTATCAGGTGTGGAGGAGCTGACAACGCATGCTGCCGTGATCACCTTTGATGACGGCGATCACTCGTGGTATACAGAGGCAATGCCGCTGCTCAGGAGGTACAGGATGAAGGCTACCTTCTTCCTCTGGGCCTCGAAGATAGGAGCTGACTCCTTTCTTGACTGGGATGAGGTGGAGATGATGAGCAGCTATTCATGGGACGGTGGAATAAGGCCTTTCTCCTTCGGTTCACACACAATGTCCCACCAGTATCTGATGAGCATGAAGGCGGCTCTTGGCGGCGGTGAGGCTTTCCAGGCTTATCTTGATGAGGAGCTTGGCGGGTCAAAAATTCTGATAGACCGTCACATACACGGAACAGTTGAAAGCCTTGCCCTGCCTTACGGTGAAGGGGCCGGTGATGCGGACATAACTACTGCTGCCAGGCGTCACGGCTACAGGTTCATCAGGACCTCGGAGCGCAATGTGACGGGTACGTCCTCATCCGACCTGTTCAGGCTGCCCAGCCTGCCGTTGCTGAACGACACTGACCAGGAACTCATTGGTACATATCTCGGAATTTATTAACCTGAAACCCACTCTAACCCGATAAATGAAATGAAGAAGACAAGAGATGCCGATTGCTGCCGCTTCCGGTCCCACCCGTGGCACGGGATTGATATTGGCAAAACTGCTCCGGATATTGTAATGACTTATGTTGAGATGGTGCCAACCGATACCGTCAAGTATGAGATGGATAAGGTCTCCGGTTACCTGAGGCTTGACAGGCCTCAGCGTTATTCAAACGTAGTGCCGGCCCTGTACGGATTCATCCCCAGGACCCTGACAGGCACTGCTGTAGCTGAACGAACCATGGAGATGACCGGACTGAAGGGGATCATGGGTGACGGTGATGCGATGGATATCTGCATTCTGACCGAGAAGGATATAACGCATGGCGACATCCTGGTACAGGCCAGGCCTATCGGCGGATTCAGGATGATTGACGGCAACCAGGCTGATGAAAAGATCATCGCAGTGCTCTACAACGATGCAGTCTACGGCGGATTTGCTGACATCAGGGATTGTCCGGCGATAGCCATCGAAAGGCTCAAACACTACTTCCTCACTTATAAGGATCTTCCCGGGGAAAAGAGACAGGTGATTATCGCGGACCTCTATGATACCAATGAGGCCAGGGAGGTCATCAGGAGATCGATGAAGGACTATGCTGATGCCTTCCCGGGCATGTGATCCGGATCATGACTGACGGCACTGCCGGACCCTCAAAACGGAAATTCCGTAAGCGTGCAGGGATATTTTCACGCTTCCTGTGACGAACGGTCGTATAAGTTGATAATCGTACTTTAGTTTTTGATTAAGGATTGTGAACTTAACCCCGTTTGATCTAATTTTGGTACATTATTATTAGCTTCAGGTAATTAGCTTTAGATAGGGAAGAACTTTCATAATGGAAAAACTAACGGACTTAATCGTCGAAAAGACTTCAAAGACGCCGCAGATAGAGCTGAGGTACAGCAGCGGTGAGATTTCACTCACAGGCAGGTCGCTGCCTGAGAATGCAACCAGGACATACGAACCGGTTCTCAACTGGGTGGGCAATTATGTTATTCAGCCCCAGCCGGTGACAAACCTGAGGCTTAAGATCGAATATTTCAATACCTCCTCATCGCTCTGGATCAGCAAGATTGTAAAGACCCTGACCCGGATAAACAATCCCGATTACAGGCTGATGGTGCATATCTATATACCTCTTGAAGAGTATGATGACATGAAGCTCTCGGGTGATCTGAGGGAGTCCTTCAATCCGTTCACTGATATTCTGCAGGATTCAATACCTGAGGTAAGTCTGAAACTCTATGCCACGGATGATTCCTCGAAGGTGATCAGGGATGCACTTGTGCTTTTCTAGGAGCTGATTCTGCACACATTCCACATGAGAAGGCACTTAATCTAAAATTTTAATCAACTGTTATGCTGTTCTGGTCAAAACTCGGAAGGTTTTGACAGGCGTCCCGATTTGGGGCGTGAGTTCCCTGTATCAGTAAACGAATCACTTTAACAGTTTGACGAAGCTTTTTTATATGCTTAAAATGTCCGTAAAATGGGACTTTGCGATTTGGAGGCGATTCCAGAGTGATGTAAATTTGAAATGAAAATCAAATCTGAATGAGATGAAAACATACTATCAGATTTCATCGGAGGCAACCGGAAAGGTACTCCTGAGACGCAGAAAGATTGCCAAGGCATTGCGCTGGTGGCTGAATGAACACGGGTTCGACTATAAATATATATTCTATACAGTATAATTGATTGTGTGATGCTCTCACGGCTGAGATTATCACTGAGAAGTAACAAACAAATCAAGAGATCATGAGATTGAAAAGGTTCCTGATACCGGCTTTACTTATTATTGTTGCCTCCTGCAGTACTGCCAGCAAGACTGCTACCGAGCCGGAGGAGGACAGGCTTTATGTTACGCGCATGTACATCGGAGACTACCAGGACTTTCGTCACACTGCCCCGGCCAGGCTTGGTGATCCTCACCTGATCTGGATCAAGACATCGCGTGACTCTACTTTTGGAAAGATATCAGCGTACAGCAGGGAGTGTGACTTCCGCGATGGTGACAGGCTGTACCTGCGCAGGAAGTATGTCACTCCCGGTGTCTTCGGGTACTGGATGTACCAGATTGAGAATGATTCTTCAGTTTTTTACCGGGTAAGTGAATTCCAGAATGACAGGAAGGTTCTTGTTCAGAGCTGGTACTGAAACCAGTAGGGTCAGGTGATTTGGCCGGACAGGTGGCAACCTGTCCTGATGGTGCGCTGATGCGGTGATTTATCCTGTCAGCCGGTTTTCTTAAGTGTTGAGTTGATGTAGTGTTATCTCAGCTTTTTCTGATAGCTGTCCCTGTAAATCCTGTTTATCCCGTCGGCCCTGACGTTTCCTTTCTGGAAGAGGGTATTCTTCATATCATTGGCTGAATCGCTGTATGCCGGGCAGACGGCCTGGTTGCAGGAGGCGAGGAGAAGAACGGTCAGGGCGACTAAAACAAGCTTTTTCATAGGGACAAATCTAGGCAATCGGGTAAAGTAAACCAAAATTACCTGGACGATCCGGGATTGCGCTCTCTTCGTTCGCACGATCCCGGGTTGGGGGTGGAGAGGAATGCTCGTGTCAGCTCGCGGGATTGCGCTCTCTTCGTTCGCGCGATCCCGGGTTGGGAGGTGGGGAGGAATGCTCGTGTCAGCTCGCGGGATTGCGCTCTCTTCGTTCGCGCGATCCCGGGTTGGGAGGTGACAAGAGCAGAAAAACCCGCAACGAGCCTTGCTCTTTGCTGTTTTTTGCTTTTATATTCTCCTCGGAAGCAAGCTTCCTCGTCGCTCCTAAAAGCAAAAAACCACCCGCCTGATATGGCGGGTGGTTTTTTCTGCTCAGTCGGGATGCCGGGATTTGAACCCGGGGCCCCTTGCCCCCCAGACAAGTACTCTAACCGGGCTGAGCTACATCCCGTGCTTTTAAGCGGTGCAAAATTAATTAACTATTCGGATTATCCAAAAAAAAGCTGAGGCCTGCTCTGCGGCATAAAACGGAAATAACAACAGGTTGAGTAATTCTATATATTTGTTTATCCTATAAAATCCGTTATCCGTTAACAAAGACTAATTATGAACCAGGTCAACCGTCGTAACTTTCTCCGCCTTGCCGGCGCCGGCGCCGCTGCCGCTGCAGCAGCACCCGTGGCACAGGCAATGGGCCAGGCAACAGCCGGACAGCAACAGCAACAGGGCAAACCCGATACAAATATTGCCGACGCGGCAAAGACACCCCGGGGACCCAACGCCATGCCCGGACTCTTCCCGGGTCGCGTTGCTGTGGTGAAAAACAGCGCCTCAGTGAAGGATAATGCAATCATGGAACAGGAGGTCCATGATATGATCGCCCGCTCAATGCTTGAATTGACGGGAGAGAAAAAACTGAAGAAAGCATGGAGGAAGTTCGTCGCACCCGGTGACCGGATAGGCCTCAAGGTCAATCCTGTTGCAGGCAAGAGCCTGAGCACCAGCCATGAAGTCGTAAGGGCCGTGATCGCCCAGCTGGAAGAGAGCGGTATAGACAGATCCCAGCTGACAATATGGGACCGCCGTGAGTTCGAACTTACTGACGTAGGATTCACCGCGGAGAACTATCCGGGCATACGCATCGTGGGAACTGAGCAGATGGACAAGGATGGCCTCTATTACGGCAAGGACGGCAAGCTGTACGGCGAGCACATGATTGACCGCGACTGGTATTACTGGGCAGACGTGGAGGGCGAATATGACGAGTATACAATGCCCTATATGGTCAACGGAGGCAAGTATTCCTATTTTACGAAGATTGTAACGCAGGATCTCGACAAGATCATAAACATCCCGATACTCAAGAATGCCGGCATGACGGTGACTCTGGCGCTCAAGAACCTCGCCTTCGGTGCTGTCTCCAATACAGGCAGACTGCATGCAAAACTGTGGAACGAGACATGCGCCCAGGTGTGCGCCTTTGCACCCATCCGCGACAAGGTGGTGCTGAACATCGTAGACGGGATCAAGGGCTGCTTCAACGGCGGTCCGGGTGCCAATCCCCAGTTCTTCTGCGATTATCACACAATAATTACCGGTACTGATGCGGTTGCAGTTGACAGGATCGGTTATGACATAGTACTTGCAAAGAGGATCGCGGAGGGATTGCAGAAAGAGGGCTCTCCTACGGCGCTTGAATTCATGCTGCAGGCTGAGCGTCTCGGGCTGGGTGTGGCTGACAGGGCAAAGATCAATCTTAATGAGGTGATACTTGGGTAGGGTTTTCAACGTTGTGATTAATATGCATTCAGGAAAAATACTGGCTTTCTGGGCAGCCGCCATCTTAACGGTCTCTGCCGGCGCGCAGTCGACCCTTGTGCCACGAACCCTTTCAGGCATGAACGGCTTGGCATCAGTGCACAGCCGCACATTCACCGAGACATCGCTATACGGATACATCAACGGGGGAGCCGAACTTTACCTTGAGTACGGTTTTGACACCCTGATTGTTACGGAGATGGAGGTAGACGGAAGAGACATTAAGCTTGAAGTCTACAGGATGAAGGATCCTGAAGCGGCATTTGGAATTTTCTCAGTGTCGCGGTTTCGCTGCAACAGCGGGGCCAGGCTCACCGAGCATATCTGCAGGTCAGCCTACCAGTTGCAGTTCTGCAAGGGTCCCTATTATGTAAGCATCATCAATGACACAGGTTCCGAGGCAGACCAGAAAAGTTCAGCTGACCTGGCAACGATCCTCATTGAAAACATAACAGAGCCCTCCTTCAACCCGGCTGAATTCTATGCAGAGGGCATTGATGAGGAGATAATGAGAGGAGCTGTGCTGGTCAGGGGTCCGCTGGGAGTCTACAACGGCATCCCTGCACTGTCCGACAGGCTGGGCAACACCGGTGGATTCAGTGCATTGCTGATAAGAAACGGACAGGATACGGTTGCATCCCTTCTCTTCAGCAGCGAGCAGTCGGCAAGTGAGTTCATGCACTCCTCAAGGTTCGCAAAAGGCAGTAAATCAGGTGCAATAAAAAGTGATTCAACAGTTTCGGTGATCTCGCCACGGCATATCATTATAACTTTTTGAACAAGGGGTTTAATAAATTACTATTTTTGTCGTCGCAATCAAAAAAGACGACATGCAGTTTTTTAAACCACTGGAGACAGGCAGCGATGAAAAGAAAAAGGCTGCCGAAACTACAGAAAGAGTCAGGTGTCTTATAGTCGGATCAGGACCTGCCGGTTACACGGCTGCCATTTATGCGGCACGTGCCAACCTGAAGCCGGTGCTCTATACCGGTTTGCAGCAGGGAGGACAGCTTACAACCACCACTGAGGTTGAGAACTATCCCGGTTACCCGGATGGGGTGACGGGACCTGAGATGATGGAAGACATGCGCAAACAGGCTGAAAGGTTCGGGACGGACATCCGTTTTGGAATTGCCACTGCATCCGACTTCTCGGGCAGGCCGCACAAGGTTACCTTTGACAACAGTGTGGTCATAGAGGCTGATACTGTTATAATAGCAACAGGCGCTACCGCGAAGTATCTTGGCATACCCGCCGAGACGAAATATGCAGGGATGGGAGTTTCGGCATGCGCGACGTGTGACGGTTTCTTCTACCGGGGAAAGGATGTGGCTGTCGTCGGTGGCGGAGACACGGCATGCGAAGAGGCAACATACCTTGCAGGTCTCTGCAGGAAGGTCTACATGATTGTCAGGCGCGACGTACTCCGTGCCAGCAAGGCGATGCAGCACAGGGTGATGAACACACCCAACATAGAGATGCTGTGGAAGTGCCAGGTTGAGGACCTCTTCGGAACCAACGGGGTGGAAGGCGCTATTGTAGTTCGCGGTAAAGACACGCCGGAAGAGGAGAAATTCAATATTACAATTGACGGTTTCTTTCTTGCAATAGGGCATACGCCCAACTCGGAGGTATTCAAGCCATGGGTTGAGACAGACGAGAC
>JAVEZX010000013.1:0-12931 GCA_034002785.1 Bacteroidales bacterium | reverse complement strand
GAGTATTATATGGGCGCCATAAAGCGCTTTTACAATCCCAACTTCTGACGTTTCAAAATATCGGCAACATCCTCAAGTCCGCCAACTATCAGCCCGGAGATGCCGGTATAGCATTTGGTTTTTGAACTTCCTGAAACGGAATCAGCCCATCGCGGGAGCCATGAGAGCATCTCATTGCTGATGAAGTCCAGCAGGTCACTCCCTATCATTGCCCTTATTTCATAATCATCTTCGGTGAGGTATTTCTCAAGCATCAGGTTCGCGAACAGCAGCTGTATCCCAAGGTGATCCGCAGCAAGATCCTCCTCTTCCGCACGGCTGAAACCGTACCTCCTGTACAGATTGCAGAGTTCAGCCTGGTGTTCTTCCTCCGGCATGCCTGTTTTAATCCAGTGTGATGATGCAGGGTATGCCTCCGACTTTTCACTGCCAGCGAGCAGCGATCTGTAATTTTCTCCCACCGCCAGATGGCACTGTTGCTTGAAGGGACAGGGCGACCGGAGCAACCGGCTGGCTGCCTCGAAACGGACATTGGTGCTTTCTACCGGCAGGTTCCTGAGCATGCCTGAGTCACAAAGGTGAGGAAGCCCGCTCTCGCCGGGAGACATTGATACTGCCCCGCCGAGGAAAAGAAAGAGTGAAGTGTAGGCCTGAAGCAGCTCTTCAGGTGTATTCATAGTACCAGTATGGCCGGTCATAAGATTTTCAAGTTGCATACCCCAATAACGGGATGACCGGCAAATTGTTCACCTCTTCACATTCTCCAGTTTCTCAAGCTCTCCGATGCCCATGCTTCCTGAGAGGCTGGCAATGGTTTTAAGATCCAGATCGCCCTGTATGGAGACAACTGAACTGCCTCCACCCCCGGTGACCATCACCAGTTCAGCTATCCGGCCTCCCGCCTCGCGGATCATGAAGAAGACCTGTCCGTCCGGTTCCTTCACTGTCATAAGCTCCTCGTAACCGTTACGTCTGAGACCAGGCATCAGTTCGGAGGCAAAATTGACCCCCCTGGCAACGGCAGCACTGTCGATGCTCAGGATCCTGATACCCCTGATTCTTGTCACCAGGTTGCGGAACTCCTCGTCGTTGCTGTCTATCCTTGCCAGCAGTCCGAACATCTTCGAGGAGATATACACCGATGTGAATCCATCCTTTCCGTCATATCTCTCGAACAGCTCATCCACCGGGCTCCTCTGTGCGCAGAGCGAGGCGGTGAAGAGTGCCAGCAGCAGAAGGATGAGTGCCTGTTTTTTCATGTTTTATCTTTTAGTGTGTTACTTTTTCATCCCGAAGCGGGACCTGTTCATCAAGGTAGCGAAGCCTGGAGAGGTTCCTTCCTATCATGTCACCTATCCTTGCCATCCCTTCAAGCTCCTCCGGAGTCCGGGTAATCGTGCCGATCTGTTCCAGCCGGCAGGTACCGCTGTTCATCTTCCCTGAAACGTCAAGGAGGATCTCCCTTACCTCCGCCATTGCGATGAGTGGATCACTGTAGGTGTCTTTCTGTTGCGGTGCAACAAAGCGGAATGTCAGCCAGACACCGGCCAGAATGGCTGCCGCGGCTCCCGTACCGGCCAGAAGGCGCAAAATGACACCGGAAGATTTCATCCTCGCCTGGCTGTGTGTCACGGCTTCCAGCCTGGCAGCAAATCCTTCAGAGGGCTCTGGCACCGGCACGGTCAGGTCAGCCAGGTAGCCGTACTCTTCCCTTAGCTCTTCCGGCAATGCCGGATCCCTGAGGTACTCATTCAGCAGGAGTTCCTCCTCTTCGTTCGTCTCTCCGTTAAAGTATCGGTCGAGCAGCTCTCTTATCTTCTCCTGTTCCATATCTGTATATTTTTTCCATCTCCTCCCTGATCTGTTTTCTCGCGCGCGAAATAACCGTCCTTATGGCGGTTACATTTGACTCCAGGGCTTCAGCTGTCTCTTCATATGAGTAACCTTCTATGTCACGCATGATCACCGCGCTTCTGGCCGGTTCTTTCATTCGGCTGACAATCTCAGATATCAATCCGGCTGCCTCGCATTTCTCATCGGCTCCGGCGTTTCCTGAGCGGAGTGCATCAGACCCTCCACTCTCCTTGAGCGGTTCCATCGTCCATCGCTTCCTTCTTCTGAGTATATCTATGCAGCAGTTGCGGGTGACGGTGGTGCACCAAGCAGCCGGGCTTGCATAGTTTCTCTCAAGGTTTCTCTCCGCCCACAGCTTCATCATCACCTCCTGCACTGCATCCTCAGCCTCTTCCCGGTTGTTCAGGAACCGGAAGGCGAGGGCATACAGCCTTCGCCCCTCCGGCAGTACCTTCATCCTGAATTCTTCGGGGGTCATTTTTCTCTGAACTCTTCCCCAAAGTTATCATTTGTCCCCGATCTCCAAACCCTCAAGAATGGCAAGGCCTTCCCCGTCATGGGTGAAAAGCTTCGATGCTTCATCCCGGGTGAGGTTGCCTTCAATCTGAACTATGGCTTCATCCTTGCCGTCTATTACCAGCAGCAATTCCCTGACCATATCCCTTTCCGTCCTTGCCATGAAACGAATATTGGCACCGTCATCCCTTACTGACATTAGCTCATCGTACCTGCCCCGTCTGATGATGCCCCGTATCTCCGCAACAAGACTCTCGCCGGGTGATGAGTTCTCTTTCTCCCTGACAACCAGCCTTATGGAGGTTATCTTGCTGAGAGCATCTCCATCCCTGTCTCTGTTTTCGCTCTCTCCAAGAAATTTCAGGAGGTTTCCGTTAATTACAATTGAAGTGTAGCCATCCCTGTCGCTGTAGCGGCTGAAAAAATCATCCAGTGAAGTTCTCTGTCCAGATACCGCTGAAGCAATGATCACCGCGGCAATTGCAAGAAGCATTCTTTACATGACTGTCCGATTTTTTGTGATTACTGATTCAATGACGAACGCCGGGCAAAAACATTACAGGTTTCTTTGATTTTTTTGATAAAGTGTTGATATCATCATCTGTTCCAGGTGATGTAGCGGCAGCAATAGTGTTATTTTTACCCGGCATAAATTAAGATCTCTTTATTAAAACCGTTAAATTGGTTGATAAATTAAACATAAATTACCTGTTTGGCAAATGACTGCATCAGAAGCAATTACCCTGTTAAACGACCGTGGCGTTGTGCTTCCCGGGGAGGTTGTCCGTCTGTCCGGTGGCACACCGCGCAACCTGTTCTTCAACTCCCCGGCTGAGATACTGGAGGCATCCATTCCCGTAAAGGGTGACCTGAGCTATGAGGTCAGTTATGACATTCCGGGCAGGGGGGAGGTGACCGAGGTGACGCTTCACAGGGTCACTAACGGCCTGTCGGCAAACTATGCAGAGCCATATATGAGGAGGCGTGATCCTGAGACGATGCTGATCGGGGATTCGAGACCAACCGACAAGAAGAGGTTTGAGGAGGTATACGGCTATCCGTTCAGCCAGCTTCGGGGTGAGACACTGGGGTGGCTTGAAGGTCAGGATCTGGGGATTTTTCTCTGTTTTGCAGGTAACTGGCCAATCGGAGCCGGAGGTGTAGTGGTTACTCCGCTCAATGCGTCATTCTTCGCCTTTGGCCTCTCCCTTTTGCAGCGGCTCATTCCCATAGATCAGTTGCCGGAGGGATTCAGGGTGGAGTCGGTTGTATATGTTGCTCCGCCGTTCCGTCACACCCATTTCGGGGGGAGGCAGGTGGTAGTGCACAACAGGTGTGACGGTCTTCACGAGATGTTTGCTTACAACCTCTACCCCGGGCCCAGTGCCAAGAAGGGTTTTTACAGCGTGCTGCTTGACAAGGGGGAGGAGGAGGGATGGCTGACAACTCACTGTTCAACGGTTCAGGCAGTGAGTCCCTATGACAACGTAACAACCTTCATGCATGAGGGTGCCAGCGGAGGAGGAAAGAGCGAGATGATTCAGAACCTTGTGCGGGAGCCCAACGGACAGATCCTCATAGGTCAGAATATAATCACGGGTGAGAAGCGGGTAATCTCGATACCGCTCTTCTGCTCATTCCATCCTGCCACTGATGACATGGCGCTGTGCCATCCGTCGTACCAGCAGAACAACGGCAAGCTCACGGTGGCGGATGCGGAGAATGCGTGGTTTATTCGGGTTGACGGTGTAACCGGGTACGGTGATGATCCCTTCCTGGAGAAGATAACAATCAATCCTGCCGAGCCGCTGCTCTTTCTGAATATAGATACCAGGCCGGACGGCACTGCTCTCATCTGGAATCACAAGGAGGATGCACCGGGTAAACGGTGCCCCAATCCCAGGGTTGTATTACCCCGCAGCATTGTTCCGGGAGTCATAAACAAACCTGTCACGGTTGATGTCCGGAACTTCGGGGTGAGGATGCCGCCCTGCACGGCAGGTAATCCAACCTACGGTATCGCCGGGATGTTTCACATCCTGCCCCCGGCGCTGGCCTGGCTATGGCGGCTTGTCAGTCCGCGCGGCTATGCAAACCCCAGTGTCACCGGTTCCGGCGACCTGGAGAGCGAGGGAGCAGGCTCTTACTGGCCTTTTGCCACAGGAAAGAAGGTGAGACATGCCAACCTGCTGCTGGAGCAGATCGTGAACACACCCAGGGTACGGTATACTCTGACGCCCAACCAGCATATAGGGGCATGGAAGGTGGGATTCAAGCCTCAGCTGCTTATGAGGGAATATCTCACGAGACGCGGCAATGCGAAGCTGAGGGCTGACCAGTTGCGGCCGGCTCGCTGCCCTCTTCTTGGTTACGAGCTGAACTACCTTACAATAGAAGGATCACCTGTACCCACACGGTTTCTGAAGGTGTACCGGCAGGCCGAAGTCGGTGAGCAGGGTTATGATGCAGGGGCCGCAATACTAAGGGAGTTCTTTGCCAGGGAGCTGGCAGGATTCCTCTCCCCTGAGCTCACCCCGCTGGGACGCCGCATAATAAACGCCTTCATGGAAGGGTGCTCTGTGGAGGAGTATGCCAGGATCCTTCCAATGGAATACCAGTACTCATTCCTTACGATAAACGACTATGATCAGCAGGGGGGCCAGTGAGCCCCCCTGCGAAAGTACTGTCAGTTATCCGGACAGTTATATGTTACGAACAAAGCTGATTTCTAGCTCCTGAAGTCGGCCATCTCGTCAGGGTAAGCATTGCTTTCCAGCTTCTGCTTGACCTCCTTGAATGCCTTCAGGGTGTAGTTGACGTCCTCCATCGTATGGGCTGCCGTGGGGATGATCCTCAGCATGATGACGCCTCTCGGTACAACGGGGTAGATCACTACTGAGCAGAAGATACCATAGTTTTTCCTGAGATCCTTGATGAGCTGTGTCGTCTGTGCGAGGCCACCCTTGAAGAAGACCGGGGTTACGGGCGACTCAGTTTTGCCAAGATCGAATCCTGCCTCACGGAAGCCCTTCTGCAGTGCGTTGGCGATATCCCACAGCTTCTCGCGAAGTTCGGGATTACTCTTCATCATCTCAAGACGCCTGATGGCGCCGATTGTCATTGCCATCGGCAGTGACTTGGCATAGATCTGTGAGCGAAGGTTGAATCTAAGGTAGCTGATTACATCCTTGTCTCCGGCCACGAATCCGCCGATTCCGGCAAAACTCTTTGCGAAGGTGGCGAAGTAGACGTCAATCTGATCCTGTACGCCGAAGTGTTCCCCGGTGCCGGCTCCTGTCTTGCCCATGGTGCCAATACCGTGCGCATCGTCAACAAGCAGACGGAAGTTGAATTTCTTTTTGAAAGCGACAATCTTGTCGAGTGCTCCGAGGTCACCGGCCATGCCGAACACGCCCTCGGTGATCACCAGGATGCCTCCTCCTGTCTCGTCCACAACCTTCTTTGCATGCTCCAGCTGCTTCTCAAAGCTCTCCATGTCATTGTGAGCATAGACGAACCTTTTGGAGAGGACCATCCTCAGTCCGTCCATTATGCATGCATGAGACTCGGAGTCGTAGACGATAACATCATGCCTCCCGGCGAGACAGTCAATTGTTGAAACCATTCCCTGGTAGCCGTAATTGAGCAGGTACGCGGATTCCTTTCCGACGAATTCGGCAGCCATCTGCTCGAATTTTTCGTGCATGGTTGTCTGTCCTGACATCATCCTGGCACCCATCGGGTATGCCAGTCCGTACTGTGCTGCGGCTTCGGCGTCCACCTTGCGGATCTCGGGATGGTTTCCAAGTCCCAGGTAGTTGTTGAGACTCCAGTTGAGTACTTCCCTGCCCATGAATCTCATGCGGGGACCCAGTTCTCCTTCAAGCTTGGGAAACATAAAATATCCGTCACCCTGTTCCTGGTACTGGCCAAGCGCACCACGGTTCTTTTTGATTTTGTCGAAAATATCCACGTCTGTTTCGGTTTTGATTGATGCCCGCAAAATTATTAAAAACATTACTCCGGCAAAGTACCTATTTATACCTATTTGTTCCATGTTTTAACAATGCCTTAACTTGACCATTTCTGTGAATTGAGCACTTTTGTGTCATCATGAACCGTTTAATCAAAAAAATGAGTAATTTTGCGCAACATTTCAGGGTATGAGGATCAGACCGATAACATTTCTGCTGCTTGCCCTCACCGTCTCATCGTGCGGTGAGTATGAAAAGCTTCTCAAGAGCACGGATTACGAGCTTAAGAAGGAGAAGGTATTTGAGTATTATGACGACGGCAAGTATATGAAGTCGATAGAGCTTCTCTCCCAGATACTTCCAAGGTTCAGGGCCACTGACGCTGCCGAACAGCTCAACTGGATCAATGCCCAGGCTCATTTCAAGGTGCGTGACTATATGATGGCCGGCAACTATTACCAGACCTTCGCTGACACCTACCCGATGAGCAACAACGCTGAAGAAGCACATTATCTGTCAGCTCTGTGCGACTATTATATGAGCCCAAGGCCTGAACTTGATCAGAGCAATACAAAGAAGGCAATAGAAAGTTTCACCATTTTCATGCAGAGATACCCTGCCAGCACCAGGACCGATGACTGCAAGGCAAGGATACTGGAGCTCCAGGAGAAACTGGTTGAGAAATCATACCTTAGTGCAAGGCTTTACTATGATCTTAAAGAGTACAGGGCGGCAACGGTTTCACTTGCAAACAGCCTGAAGGAGTACCCTGATACAAAATACCGCGAGGAGCTGATGTTCCTCAAGCTTGACGCACTTTACCTGCTGGCCGAGAACAGTATTCCGGACAAGAAGGTTGAACGTTTCCAGACTGCACTCGACGAGTATTATTCGTTCATCGAGGAGTTCCCGCAGAGCAGGTTCTCCAGGGATGTGGCAAGGATCTTCGAAAACACGGCGAAGTACCTGAAGGTGGATACAACCGTGCAACAGACTGTAAATAATTGAATTATCAGCAACAATATGGATTACAAGAAAACAGCAGCTTCCTACACAACAATCACAAGGGACATTGACAAGTTTGACGCTGAGACTCAGAACATCTACGAGAGCGTCATCATTGCCACCAGGCGGGCAAACCAGATCAGTGTTGAGATGAAGCAGGAACTTAACTCCAAGCTTGAGGAGTTTGCTTCGTTCAATGACAACCTGGAGGAGGTGTTCGAGAACAGGGAACAGATCGAGATATCCAAGTTCTACGAAAGGCTTCCGAAACCCACTCTCATCGCTCTTGCTGAGTTCGAAGACGGCAAGATATACTATCGGAATCCCGATAAGGAGCAGAAGCCGAAGAAGTAATAGTACAACATGTTGAAAGGCAGGAAAATACTGCTTGGAGTCACCGGAGGTATAGCAGCCTACAAGGCCGCTGTGATCATCCGGTTGCTTGTTAAGGAGGGGGCTGATGTCAAAGTGATCATGACGCCCCTGGCGAAGGAGTTCATAACCCCTCTCACACTGGCCACCCTTTCCAAAAATCCCATCCTGGTAGATTTTTTTGACCCGGAGGACGGGCGATGGAACAGCCACATTGACCTGGGTATTTGGGCTGACCTGTTCCTTATTGCCCCTGTCACTGCCAACACAATGGGAAAGATGGCATCAGGTATAGCGGATAACCTGTTGCTGACGACCTGGCTCTCAGCCCGGTGTCCGGTCTTCCTCGCCCCGGCAATGGACCTTGACATGCTGGCACATCCGGCCACTGCCGGTAATATTGAAAAGCTGAAATCATTTGGCTGTCACATAATTGAGCCTGATACCGGTGAGCTAGCCAGCGGGCTTGAGGGCAAAGGCCGGATGGCTGAGCCGGAGGTGATAGTGAGAGAGCTCAGCGGGTTCCTCTCAAAAAAAAAAATAACTGAACTGCCTCTTCTTGGCAGACGGGTCTTCGTCAACGCAGGCCCGACGGTCGAACCGATTGATCCGGTTCGCTACATAAGCAACTATTCTTCAGGGCGCATGGGTATTGCCCTTGCCGACGAGGCTGCAAGGCTCGGTGCCAGTGTGACCCTTGTGCTTGGTCCGGTAAGCATCATCCCTTCCGTTGAGGAGGTTGTCACCGTCCCGGTCAGGACGGCGGCTGAGATGAAGGCGGCATCCCTGGAGGCCTTTCGCAACTGCGATATTGCCATACTTGCTGCTGCGGTGGCCGATTTTACTCCGGAAGAGACACATGACGCCAAGATCAAGCGGGGCGAAGGTGACATGGTCATCAGGCTTAAGCCGACGGAAGATATTGCAGCCACCCTCGGGAAAATCAAGGGGAAGGGGCAGTTTCTTGCCGGCTTTGCCCTTGAGACGGACAACGAGGTTGAGAACGCCATGGGCAAGCTGCGTAGGAAAAACCTTGATATGATTATTCTCAACTCACTGAAGGATGAAGGTGCCGGTTTCGGCCATCAGACCAACCGGGTCACCATCATTGACAGTAACAATAATATTGATAAATTTGAGTTGAAAACCAAGGACGAGGTTGCTTCGGATATACTGAAGAAAATCATCGGACTTACACGCTGATCGCCTATGAAAAAACTGTCCGGAATCAGACTCTTCATGGCGGCAGTACTTATGGTACTGGCCATCGGTACGGCCGGAGCCCAGGAGCTGTACTGCAATGTTCAGGTTTCTGCGCAGAAGATCCAGGGTTCCAACCGTGAGATCTTCCAGAGCATGCAGCGTGATATCTATGAGTTCATGAACAGCATGGTCTGGACCGACAATGTTTTCAGTTTTTCGGAGCGGATTGAGTGCAACCTGCTCATAAAGCTGGACGAGCAGCTCTCCGCCGACGAATTCCGCGGAACAATACAGGTACAGCTCAGCCGGCCGGTATTCAACACCACCTATGAATCGACCGTACTCAACTTTGTCGACAATAATTTTCAGTTCAGGTATGTTGAGTTCCAGCCCCTCGAGTTCAATCCAAACAGCCATACGAGCAATCTTGTCTCGGTACTCGCCTATTATGCCTACATGCTGATAGGGATGGATTTCGACACCTATTCACAGGGAGGCGGAACCCCCTATTTTCAGATTGCCGAGAAGATAGTTACTAATGCCCAGAACGCTCCGGAACAGGGTTGGAAGCCCTACGACGGCTCGAGGAACAGGAACCGGTACTGGATGGTGAAGAATATCCTTGACAGTGAGTATGCAGGGGTCAGGCAGTTCATATACCTCTATCACCTCAGGGGTCTCGACCGGATGGAGTCAGACATGACACAGGCCCGGACTGAGATCTATGAGAGCCTCAGAAGACTGCAGGAGGTTTACCGCCGCAGGCCTGATCCGTTCATGTACTATATGACAGTCATCATTGATGCCAAGGCAGACGAGATAGTGAATATCTTTTCACAGGGATTCCCCGAGGAGAAGAACAGGGTTGTTCAGATACTGAATGAGATTGACCCTGCAAATGAAACCAAGTATCAGAAGATACTCGCCTCCACCTGACAACTGACCTCACATGCTCCGCAGACTGACAGTAAGGAACTATGCCATCATCAAAGAGCTGGACATGGGCTTTGGTGATGGGTTTACAATAATTACCGGCGAGACCGGCGCCGGCAAATCCATTCTTCTGGGGGCTCTTGGCCTTGTGCTTGGCGAGAGGGCGGACACATCGGTTCTGCTTAGTTCTGCTGAAAAATGCATTGTTGAGGCTGAGTTCAACATAAGGGGTTATGACCTTCAGGAGCTGTTTGAGGAAAACGGGGTTGATTATGATGATGAGGCAATATTGCGAAGGGAGATCACCCCGTCGGGCAAGTCGAGGGCTTTCCTGAATGACACTCCCGTCAATCTTGCTGTGATGAAGGAGCTTGGCAGCAGGCTGATAGACGTTCACTCGCAGCATGAGACACTTCTGCTGGGTAACAGTACCTTCCGGATGAGAGTGATAGATGCATTTGCGGGTATGACCGGTCTTTCCAGGGAGTACTCACAGGCCTGGGGCAGGTATAATGAAGCGAAGAAGGAGTATGACGCTGCGGCTCTTGATCTTGGAAGGGCGAAGGCAGATCATGATTATTATTCTCATCAGCTGGAAGAGTTCCGCGTTCTCGGCCTTGTGCAGGGCGAACAGGAGGCGCTGGAGCAGGAGCAGGAGATGCTGGGCAATGCATCGGAGATCAAGGAGGCGCTTGCTGCTGTGACGGCTGCCCTGGGAGGTGAGGAGGTCTCCGCACTCTCGCTGCTTCGTGCGGCACGGCTGAGTCTTTCAAGGATAGCCGGCTGGCTGCCGGAGGCGGCAGGGCTGGAGAAGAGACTGGAAGCGCAGCTGATTGAACTGAATGATATCTCCTATGAGACGGAGAGGCTCAACGACAGGGCGTCGGCCGATCCGCAGAGGCTTGAACAGGTCTCTCAGAGGCTGGATGCCATCTATTCGCTGATGCAGAAGCATCGTTGCAGGGATGTTGACGAGCTGCTGGCAGTACAGGCCCGCATCGGGGAGGCTGTGACCTCCACCTCAGATGTTGATGAACGGATCGGGTATCTCAGGCAGAAGAGTGAGGCTGCCTTTGCTGTTGTGATGGAGATGGCCGGGCGGCTCTCGGAGGCGAGGACACGTTCGGCATCGCCGCTGGCCGGTCAGATCGAGTTGCGGCTGAGGAAGCTGGGTATGCCTCACGCCCGCTTCGCTGTGCGCATAAAAACGCTTGATTCTCCGGGCCCTTCAGGCATTGATGCTGTGGATTTCCTCTTCAGCGCAAACAGGCAGGTTGAGCCGGAGGAGCTTGCCAGGTGTGCTTCCGGAGGAGAGCTGTCGAGGGTGATGCTTTGCCTGAAGTCGGTGCTGGCTGACAGCTCCGGGCTGCCGGCGATAATCTTTGATGAGATCGATTCCGGTGTGTCGGGCGAGGTGGCCTCTATGGTAGGATCAATTCTTGCCGGAATGGGGAAGAGCATGCAGGTGATCAATATCACCCATCTTCCGCAGGTTGCCTCACGGGGAGGAATGCATTACCATGTGTACAAGGAGGAGGGAGACCACTCAACAATTACCCGTGTCAGGTTGTTAACTGACGAAGAACGGGTCACGGAGGTAGCCAGGCTGCTGAGCGGGAGCACGATCACAGAGGCCGCCATCCGCAATGCCCGCGAACTGCTGCAGGACAGCTGAGCATTTAGTTAAACCAAACTGAAACAAAAGAATCATGATCACAAATCTGTTAGAGGGTAAAAAAGGTATAATTTTCGGAGCTCTCAACGACAAATCCATTGCATGGCATGTGGCGGAAAAAGCACATGCCCAGGGAGCTAAGCTGGTTCTCACCAACGCGCCGGTGGCAATAAGGATGGGCACCATAGGCGAACTGGCTGAGAAGACGGGCAGCGAGGTTATAACTGCCGATGCCACCAGTATGAAAGATCTTGAAGAACTCTTCACCAGGTCAATGGAGATCTTTGACGGGAAGACAGATTTTGTACTGCACTCCATCGGGATGTCGCCAAACGTCCGGAAGGGGATCCCCTATGCCGAAAGCAGCTATGAAAACATGCTTAAGACGCTTGACATCTCGGCTCTCAGCTTTCACCGTATACTGCAGACTGCCTATAAGATGGATGCAATAAAGGAATGGGGCTCTGTGGTTGCACTTACCTACGTGGCGGCCCAGCGTACACTGGCGGGGTATAATGACATGGGCGATGCCAAGGCACTGCTGGAGTCGATCGCCAGGAGCTTCGGATATATCTATGGCAAAGACAAGCATGTACGTGTCAATACAATATCACAGTCGCCCACAGCAACTACCGCCGGATCAGGGATATCGGGATTCGATTCGCTGGTTGATTTCTCCGACAGGATGTCGCCTCTTGGCAATGCCGATGCTGCCGACTGTGCGGATGTTTGTATCACCTTCTTCTCTGATCTGACCAGGAAGGTAACGATGCAGAACATATTCAATGACGGGGGATTCTCGAGCATGGGTATGAGCGAGAGGGCAATAGAGCAATACAACAAGAGTTTCAGGGAGTGTCTGGATAAGTAAAAGTACTTACGCTGACACAGTACTTAAGCTTAATTTAAAGGCGTCATGCTATTGGAGCAGGGCGCTTTTTCTATTTTTGGTTAACTAAAACTGACCGCCATGTTTAGCCTGATCCTGCTGGCCCTCTTCTGCCTTGTATTTCCCATCTTTTTAATCTGGCTCACTCATAAATATCCATTCTTCAAGAAGGTGGGAGCTATAGTACTGGCATACGCTACAGGTATCATTATTGCCAATGTGGGACTGATGCCGCGAGCAAGTGATTCATACCGCGAAGCTACTATAGGCCAGGATCGAGCCTATATCCCAAAGACAGAGGCTGTTGAGATGGTTGCAGCTGGAACCCTCAGCCATAGTGATTTCAGGTATAACAGTATCGCCGTAGTTCAGGACAGCATGCAGAGTGCACTGGTGCTGCTTGCTATACCGCTGATACTCTTTTCATTGAACGTAAGGAGGTGGCTGAAGTTCTCCGGCAAGGGATTTCTCTCGATGCTGCTGGCACTGGTATCTGTGGTGGTGATTGTG
>JAVEZX010000012.1:0-42091 GCA_034002785.1 Bacteroidales bacterium | reverse complement strand
CAGCAGCGAAATCTTCACTATTGCCTATTGCCTTCTGCCTGTTGCCTGATCTCCTACTGACTCATCCCTGCATATCTTGAATAGAGCTCGTTGTATTTAACATTCAGCTCCTCGGCGAGGTCGGTTTCACCGTTGTCAAAACAGACACGCATGGCCTGCATCATCATCTGAAGACCGTTGGCAATCTCAGCCTCGGCATAGAGAGCCACCGAGGGCCTCTGGTCAAGGATATACCCTGCACGGTCATAATAGTATCCGGCAAACCCTGAGGCAATCTCCTTTGCCTTCTCTCTCTCACCGGCAGCAAAACATGCTGAGATGATGTCTGAAAAGTAGAAGTCATACCCCAGCTTGGATGCGGGGAAGAGCTCCAGGCACCTGTTGATCACCTCTTTTGCCCTGACAGTATCCCCTTCGGCAACAAGCTGCTTCGCCAGTTTCGAGTAGTTGAGGCGCGCCCGCACAACAGTAAGGGTACGGTTATGATAATAATCGATATATACATCCGGGTCGGCTGAGCCGGTCCATGTGAATTTGTTCATCATGTTGTCATACAGTATATCGGTATCGATGGTTCCGTACTCAAACCAGCTCTTGTTCACTCCCCTTACCGGCACAAGCCTGTAGGCCAGCCCTTCAAGCTGGAAATACTCCTCCAGCCCCAGGGCATCCTCATGCTGACCTGCCACGAAATAGATCGGACGGTCCCAGTCATTGTGAGCCAGGATATCAATTACAAGAAGCTGGTTCTTCATTATCCAGGAACCCTTGAGGTTTATGTCGATATAGGGCACAATCTTATCTGCATCCTCCGGCCTGACGGTACCGTTGGCAATCACCTTCGCGGCATCGACGGGAATTCGTATCGTGCGGGTGGGTATATACCAGAGGTCCTCACCGTAAAGCGAGAGCTTCGACTTTTCGCTTCCGCTGGTGATGAATTTCATTACCTCCTTCGCCGTTGCGGGTTCTTTAACCCTCTCAAAGACAGCTACCTGGTTGTTGACACCGTCATAGTAAAGTTCCTTGGGAAGAGTGATGGGCAGGGGCTCGGAGGTATAAGCCTTGTATTTCATCTGGTCAATGTACCAGTCGGTATTGAGAAGCATCAGGTTGCAGATCCTCACGTCAGTCCGGACATCCTCCACCTCCTGTGCATACCAGAGCGGGAATGTGTCATTGTCGCCGCCCGTGAATATTATTGCGTTGGGGGCGCATGAGTTGAGGTAATTGAAAGCCACGTCCCTTCCCAGATACCTGCCGGAGCGGTCATGGTCATCCCAGTTTTCGGATGCCATCAGTGCCGGTACGGCGGCAAAGGTGAGGGCAGAGGCGATGAGTGCTGCGGGGGTGGCTGGCACCGCTTTTCGCAACAGCTCAAACAGCGCAAGCACGCCAAGACCTATCCATATTGTAAAGGCGTAGAACGAAGCCGCATATGCATAATCCCGCTCCCTGGGCTGGTTCGGGTACTGGTTGAGATATATGACGATGGCGATACCCGTCATCACGAAGAGCAGCAGAACTATCCACCAGTTGCGGACATCGCGGTTGAAGTGCCACAGGAACCCGACAAGTCCGAGCAGCAGCGGGAGGAGAAAATACCTGTTTCGCGAAGGCGCATTCTTTATGTCATCAGGCATCCCTTTCACAGAGCCTGTCCTGGGGGCGTCGAGGGCCTCAATACCGGTGATCCAGTTGCCGTTGATCGGTCCCCCGGAGCTTTGGATGTCATTCTGCCTTCCGCTGAAGTTCCACATGAAGTACCTGAAATACATGAAGCCGAGCTGATGACTGAACATAAAACTGAGGTTCTGCCCGAAAGTGGGCACCCTGACAGTAGTTGGCTCGCCGGTCTGGGGGTCCTTCACACGTACAGGCTTACCACCGGTGCCAACATAACGCTCATACTCCCTTATATGATCAGGTGAATCACTCCACATCCTGGGAAACAGGGTCATGAACCGCTCATCATACTCACGGGTGGTCTCACGGTTTGTGATTATATATTTCCCGTCTGAAGGATTATAAGTAGGCTTACCCTTGACGTAATCTGTCACCGGCGCGTTGTAGTAAGGGCCGTAGAAGAGCGGGCGCTGGCCGTACTGCTCCCGGTTAAGGTAATAGAGCAGGGCGAAGGGATTCGACGGGTTGTTTTCGTTCATCGGAGGATTGGCCGTTGACCTGATGACGATGACCGCAAAACTCGAATAGCCGATGATTATGACCGTCAGCGCCGTCATAATTGTGTTGAGCACCACCCTTGTGCGGTTTGAAAGAAGCCAGACACCGTAGATGACTGCCGACAGGAAAACAATGTTAAGAAGCAGTTTGTCAGTCAGCAGCCACAGCCCTGAAAGCAGCATTGTCACAGCTGCCAGGATGAATCCCCTCCTGCCGTCGGTATGAGTGAAGGTGTACCAGACAGAAAGAACCAGCGCTGTCAGGAAGAGAAGCATATGGATGTACATCCCGCTGTTGAAAGGCATGCCAAGACTGTTGACAAAGAAGAGTTCAAATGCCGATGTCACCCTCACCAAGCCGGGGATAATACCGTACATTACAAGCACGAGCAGCATTACCGAGACACCTATTGAAGCGGCAAAACCCTTCCATGAGAACTCATACTTGCGGAAGTACCAGATGAAAACTATAGCCGGAATTGCCAGCAGGTTGAGGAGGTGCACTCCAATTGAGAGTCCCATCATGAGGGCAATCAGTATTATCCATCTGTTGGCGTGGGGCTCCTCAGACACATCCTCCCATCTCAGCATGGCCCAGAAGACCACTGCGGTAAAGAGCGATGAGGTTGCATAGACCTCACCCTCAACGGCCGAGAACCAGAATGTGTCAGAGAAGGCATAAGCCAGCGCACCGGTCACACCGGCACCGATAACGGCAATAATGCTGCCTGTTGAATAGTCAGACTCCTGCTTCAGGAAGATCCTGCGGGCAAGGTGTGTTACCGTCCAGAAAAGGAAAAGTATTGTAAGTGCGCTGAAGAGGCCTGACATGGCGTTGACCATCATTGCCACCTTCGAGACGTCGCCGCCGGCAAAAAAGGTAAAAAACCTTCCGAGGAGCATGAAGAAGGGAGCCCCGGGCGGGTGGCCAACCTCAAGCTTCCATGCCGATGCAATGAATTCGCTGCAGTCCCAGAGGCTCATCGTCGGCTCGATGGTCAGAAGATAGGTTATTGCTGCAACAGTAAATACCGCCCAGCCGGTTATGTTTTCCCAGAGCCTGAATTTCTTTATCATAGTATGACTTTTACCGTTCCTGAATAATTCCGCACGAAAATAATAAGATTTTGGCGTGCGCCCGAAGATATCGGCCAATTTTGGTATTTTTGAGCAAACTGCCCGGCATGAAAAAGGTAATTATTCTGCTCATTATGAGCCTGCTCCCGCTCGCCAGGGCAGGTGCGCAGTATTATGAGACCGGGCAGGACCCCGCCTCCCTGAGGTGGCTGCAGATAAAGACCACCCACTTCCGCGTCATATTTCCGGATGATTTTGGCGTTGAGGCCACCCGTTACGCACGGCTGCTGGAGGAGTCATATGGGCAGCTCTCCGCGCTCTACCCTGCTGTAAGGACAAAAATTCCGGTGATTATACATAACCACTCGATGCAGTCGAACGGTTATGTAAGCTGGGCCCCCAGGAGAATGGAGCTCTTTCCCCTGCCGGGACAAGATAACCTGCCGATGCACCCCGCCAGGCAGCTGACAGTCCACGAGACTGCACATGTACTGCAGCTGGGGTCACTTAACGGAAAAGGACTGGGAAAGGCACTGACCTGGATCATCGGTGAACAGGCGGTGGGCCTGACTGCGGTAGAGGTTCCTGGCTGGGCTTTCGAAGGTGATGCCGTCTGGGCGGAAACTGCTACCGGCCTCTCCGGCAGAGGACGCAGCAATGTCTTTATCCGCGGTGCCAGGGCGCTGGCAGAGGGACCGAAGGGAATGTACGGCTATGACAAGATGCTCTCCGGGTCATACAGGAACTTCACGCCTGACCACTATGTTTTCGGATACCTGATGATGAACCACCTGCGGACAGCAGACCCTGACGCATGGAGCACAATGACCTCGAAAATCTCACCGGGATGGTACCTGAACCCGGTAAATGCAGGACTACGGAGTACAACCGGACTGACGAAGAAACGGCTTTACGATACAACATTTGCCGCCCTGCAAAAAGTATGGAACAGCAGCCTGCCCGAAGGAACAAGGGACTACACCCCTCTTAGTACCGGCCGTAAACGGGATTATGTGAGTCACTTCACCCCTTTCCGTCTGCCCGACGGCAAAATAATATCCCTCAGAACCTCCATGTCTGATCCGTCAAGATTCGTAGTCACTGATCCCGAAACAGGCAAGGAGCTGAATATTACCACCACAGGTTACGTCTATCCATATATTTTTTCATATTCAGACAGCTCTGTAGTATGGTCGGAGCAACACTCAGATATCAGGTGGGATAACCGTGACTACTCGGTGATAAAGAGGATGGATCTCTCCGGTGGAGGTATCACACAGCTCACCTTCCGTTCCAGGTATACAGCGCCGGACCTCTCGCCTGACGGCAGGACGGTAGCTGCAGTATCAACAACCACAGGAATGCTCTGTTCCCTGGTTCTTCTCGATGCCATAACAGGTGAGGAGATGATGAATATCGTGCCGCCGGACAGCCTCATCCTTCAACGCCCGGCCTGGTCATCCGACGGAAGGGAGGTGACAGTGGTCACCCTCAGCGACAGGGGAGAAGGAATCAGGAGTTACAGCCCGACAGGCAAGAGATGGACGGTGCACATGGAAGAGTGCATAACCGATATCGTGCAGGCAAAATTACACAATGACACACTGTTCTATCTCGCGCAGGGCGACGGCTCTGATAACATCTACCGCATTGCGGGCGACGGACCGGCAGAGCGGATAACCGGTTCCAGGTTCGGTATTTCCGGTTTTTCCGTGCGAGGAGGCGAGCTGCTCTTTTCAGACTACAGTGCCGGCGGATACATCATTGCATCAGAGAAGACATCTGTAACGGCAGGACCGGCAGGAACAAGAGGTCACGAAATCATCCCGGCTGTTGCTTCGAAGAACAGGGTTCAGGATAGAGGAGAAAAACCACAGCCTGTAATCCCGGAACCGGTAAAATACAGCAAGATGGCGCACCTCTTCAACATCCACAGCTGGTTACCGTTTTACGCTGACATAGACGAGTTAAAGAGTGATCCGACGGCATTAAGGCCAGGACTGACACTGATGTCGCAGAACCATCTCAGCACGCTTGTAACAACTGCAGGCTACGAATACAGCTACGGAGACCATTTCATTCATACCGGAATAACGTGGAAGGGATGGCACCCGGTAATAAGTGCGGATCTCATATGGGGAGGAGAACAGATTGTCGCCATGGATACAACCCAGGGTTCGGCACCGTCCGACCTGGGTCGCGACCTGCAGCTCAACATCAACATCTACGACCAGCTGTGGTTCGGCTACGGCAAGTTCAGACAGCTGGTCATGCCGGCTGTTTACGTCAGCTACCGCAACAAGTACACATTCCTCCCCGATGAGAACAGGTTTGACAAAGACATCGTAACGGTTACCGGGAGGTTCTATTTTTCAAACACCTTCCGGACGGCCTACCGAGACATCAATCCGCGGTGGGGTCAGGTGCTTGACCTCAGGCTGACGGGAACCCCATGGGACTCTGAGCTTTACAACAGCAGGAGCTATGCAAGGGCCACCCTCTTCTTCCCGGGTATACTGGCAAATCACAGCCTGGCAGCGCGGGCCGGATGGGAGAACCAGGCTCCGGCAAGGAAACTGATATATCGCAACTCCATCCCGTGGCCGAGGGGCATGAGGGATGAACTGATTGCGGAAAAACTATTCTCCTTCTCGGCAGATTACACCATGCCCCTGCTCTACCCCGATCTTGCCGCAGGAAGTTTTCTTTATCTGAAGAGAATAAGGGGAACACTGTTCTGGGATTATGCCAGGGGCGAAAAGATAAATGATTACTCCAACCGCAGTTTCAACCCCGGAACGGCGGAATACAGCTCGTTCGGATCGGAACTGATGGCCGACTTCTTCCTTATGCGCTTCCCGTTCGAGATGAGTGCAGGTGTCAGGGGAGGATATATCCCGGGAGAACAAAGATACTTTGTGACAGGGGCCTTCTCAGTCAACATCTACGGCACGGTCCTGGGAAGAGATCGTTGAGGCGCACTCCCTGATCAGGTTCCAGGCTTCAGTAACATGATGTTCTGTGACGTTTGTCTGGGCTGTCACCATACGCAATACATACCTGCCATTGACTTTTGTATGGGTCAGATATATCTTCCCGCTGTCATTGAGGGCGTGATTGATCCTTTCATTTAGTCTGTCGGCATCAGAGTCACTGATCCCATGAGGCAGGTACCTGAAGCAGACGGTGTTGAGCGGCACCGGAGCCATCAGTTCGAAATTCTTCTCAGCCTTGATCAGACCCGCGAGCATCTTTGCCAGGCGCAGATGTTCCCGGATGGCAGACTGCAGACCCTCAACGCCATAGGAGCGAATTACAGCCCACAACTTCAGTGCCCTGAAACGCCTGCCAAGCGGTATGCCCCAGTCGCGGTAATCATTTACCTGACCCCTGGTGCGTGTTTTAAGGTATTCGGGAAGTATCTCGAAGGTTCGTATCAGCGATGCGGCATCGCGGACAAAATATGCCGAACAGTCAAAGTTGGTGAACATCCACTTGTGCGGGTTGAACACAAACGAGTCGGCATATTCTATTCCATCAGCCATCCAGCGCATCTCCGGAAGCAGCATTGCCGTCCCGCCCAGTGCGGCATCGACATGCAGCCAGATGCCGTGCCGGTGGCATATCTCTCCCACCGCTCTCAGCGGATCAATGGCTGTTGTGCCCGTTGTCCCGATTGTGGCAACGGTGCAGCAAGGAATATAACCGTCAGCCAGATCCTTCTCTATTGCCCTCTCCAGGGCCTCAGCATCCATTGAAAAGTCATCCCGGACCTCCACCTTCACCAGGTTATCACGTCCGAATCCTGCCACGCCAGCCCCCTTCTCGACCGAGGAGTGGGTCTGGGTTGAAACATATATCCTCAGTCTTCCCGCATCGCGGAGGCCTTCCCTGTTGGACCTGAATCCTGTAACTTTTTCGCGGGCAGTGATCAGCGCAGCCAGGGTGGCCGATGAGGCGCTGTCCTGTATCACCCCTTCAAACTCTTCCGGCAAGCCGGTCATCACCCGGAGCCATTCCATCATCCTCTCCTCAAGCTCAGCCGCTGCCGGGGAGGTCTCCCACAGCATGCACTGTGACCCCAAAGCCGCGGTGAGCATCTCGGCAAGAACGGAAGGAGGACTGCTGTTTGCAGGGAAATAGGCAAAGAAATTCGGGCTCTGCCAGTGAGTTATGCCCGGCATTATCACCTCATCAAAATCCTTCAGGAAAAGGTCAAATGATTCGCTGCCTGACGGAGGCAGCTCCGGTAATGAATTCTTTATATCCCCGGGGCTGACACGTGATCTGACCGGATATTTTTCAACGTTTTCGAAGTACCGGGCAATCCACTCTACGATGGCATGCCCCTGTCTCCGGAATTCGTCACTGTCCATCACCCTCAGTTTTGGGTCACGGAGTCAGCCAGAAGTATGATCCTGTTCTTCTTGACCTCGATCACACCGCCGGTGATATCAAAGTGTACCTCGGTACCCTGTTCATCAGCGATTACAACAGGGCCTGCATCAAGTGTGGAGATGATAGGTGCGTGGTCCTTCAGGACCTGGAACGAGCCCTTTCTTCCGGGTACACGTACCGAACGCACCTCGCCGGAGTAGATGCTTTTGTCAGGTGTTATAATCTCAATCTTCACGTCCGCTCTCTATTGACATTACTTGCTCTCGGCAATAAGTTTCTCACCCTTGGCTATGGCATCCTCGATGGTTCCCACGAGCATGAAGGCAGCCTCGGGATACTGGTCAACAGCTCCATCGATTATCATGTTGAAGCCTCTGATTGTGTCTTCTATTGATACCAGCTTTCCGGGAATGTTTGTGAACTGCTCGGCAACGTGGAAAGGCTGTGAGAGAAACCTCTGCACCCTTCTTGCGCGCTGAACGACAAGCTTGTCCTCCTCGGAAAGTTCATCCATACCAAGGATGGCAATTATATCCTGCAGCTCATTGTATCTCTGCAGTATCTCCTTGACCCTCTGTGCGCAGCGGTAATGCTCCTCGCCAACGATCTCGGGGGTGAGTATCCTGGAGGTGGAGTCCAGCGGGTCAACGGCCGGGTATATGCCAAGCTCCGATATCTTGCGGCTAAGCACCGTTGTAGCGTCAAGGTGTGCAAAGGTGGTTGCCGGTGCCGGGTC
Source organism: Bacteroidales bacterium (assembly GCA_034002785.1). Taxonomy (GTDB): domain Bacteria; phylum Bacteroidota; class Bacteroidia; order Bacteroidales; family VadinHA17; genus SR-FBR-E99. Next base: position 33,697 of record JAVEZX010000012.1, on the reverse strand, counting down.
TGTAAGGTCATCGGCAGGGACATAAACAGCCTGCACCGATGTGATTGACCCGTGACGGGTAGAGGTGATCCTCTCCTGCATCACACCCATCTCCGTGGCCAGTGTCGGCTGATAACCAACGGCTGAAGGCATTCGACCCAGAAGAGCAGAGACCTCTGACCCTGCCTGGGTGAAACGGAAGACGTTATCCATGAAGAAGAGGATATCCCTTCCTGTTCCTTCGCCCTCACCGTCACGGAAATATTCGGCAACGGACAGTCCTGAGAGAGCCACACGTGCACGTGCACCGGGAGGCTCGTTCATCTGGCCGAACACAAGTGCCAGTTTCGAATCCTTGAGTCCCTCACGGTCAACAAGGTCAAGGTTCCATCCCCCTTTTTCCATGTCCTCCATGAACTCCTTACCGTAGGAGATCACATTGGCTTCAAGCATCTCGCGGAGGAGGTCGTTGCCCTCCCTGGTGCGCTCTCCAACTCCAGCAAACACAGAGAGTCCCGAATATGCCTTGGCGATATTGTTTATAAGCTCGAGGATGACAACGGTCTTACCCACGCCTGCTCCCCCGAAGAGGCCGATCTTTCCTCCCTTTGAGTATGGCTCGATGAGGTCAATCACCTTGATGCCGGTGTAGAGAACTTCCTTCTCGGTCGACAGGTCCTCATATTTCGGAGGTTTGCGGTGAATTGGATAGCCTCCCTTCTTATCGAGGGGGCCGATGCCGTCGATTGGCAGGCCGGTAACGTTCATCAGGCGTCCCCTGATCTGGTCACCTACGGGCATCACTATCGGCAGGCCGGTTGCAACAACCTCCATACCTCGCTGCAGGCCGTCAGTGGAGTCCATTGCAATGGCCCTGACTGTCTTCTCGCCAATATGCTGCTGGCATTCAACCACAAGTACCGATCCGTCATGACGCGTAATCTCAAGCGCGTCAAGAATGTTTGGCATATCGGTACCTGCCGTATCAAAGGTAACGTCCACCACAGGTCCGATGACCTGACTTATCACTCCTGTTTTCTTTGCCATCTCTCTGACTTAAAATCTGTTCAATAATTCCTTGTAATATTCAAATATCTGTCTTGCTGTCCCTTAAACGGGGACAACTGTCATTTCACTCTTCCGATCAAATTCACTGCAAGCTGCTTCAACTCGTTTTTCCGTTCACCGTTTACTGAAACCTGGTCAAGCGCCTGGAAGGCCCGGTTGAAATAGTCATACGCAAGATTCTCTGCCTGCAGCCTTATATCAAGCTCGTCATAAATTTCCTTTACGGCCCTGACCTTTTCTGCCGGGTCATTATTACCTTCGCCGAGCAGCTTCCTTAGGCGGCTAAGCTTGTTCCCGCCGGCCAGCTCAAGCGCCTTCACAAGGAGGTAGGTTTTTTTGTTTGCCACGATGTCGCTCCCGGTCTTCTTGCCAAACATTTTTGTATCGCCATAGGTGTCAAGAACATCATCCTGGATCTGGAAGGCAATCCCGAGGCAACGTCCGAACTCATAGAGCAGGTCCTGATCCTTATCGGATGCTTCGCCGATGATGGCTCCCAGCTTCAGTGAGGCAGCCACCAGCACTGCTGTTTTAAGCTCAATCATCCGAAGGTATTCAGCCTCGGAGACCACTCCCTTCTTCTCGAAGTCAATATCGAGCTGCTGACCGATACAAACCTCTATCGCTGTGCGATTAAAGAGCTTAAGCGCCTTCGGGAGCACCTTTTCAGGAGCCTGTCCTATGCACTCCACCGCCACGAAAGCCATGACATCACCCGAGAGGATCGCCTGGTCAGGACCCCATTTGGAGTGCACCGTGGGAGAGCCTCTTCTCATATCGGCCTTGTCAATTATATCATCGTGGATGAGGGTGAAGTTATGGAACACCTCTATCCCCACTGCCGGCATTACTGCCTCGTCAATCTTATCCCTGAAGATGTTGCATGCCAGGAGGCACATGACAGGCCTGAGTCTCTTTCCCCCTATAGACATTATATATCTCACGGGAGCAAAGAGCCTGTCTGCCTCGGGTGTACCACCCAGGCTGGCAACCGCCTTGTCTGTAAGCTCTCTCAGGTAATCGCTTGTGAACATCTTCGTTTATTCGTTATCCGTTAAGCGCCTCAGCGCCGCTAACAACCTCCAGAAGCTGGTTGGTGATAGAGGCCTGGCGTGCCTTGTTGTACTGCAGGGTAAGATCCCTGATAAGTTCCGTGGCATTGTCGGTTGCCTGGTGCATTGCCGTCATGCGTGCTCCGTGCTCTGCGGCAAACGAGTCAAGCAGCGCGCGGTAGAGCTGAATCCGCAGGGTCTTCGGAATCAGTTCCGAGACAATGCTTACCTGGTCAGGTTCATAGATGTAATCTGCAGGTGCTGCCTTCTCACTGCCGGCAACGGCCATACTTACAGGAAGATAAGTCTCGCTGGCAAGTTTCTGAACCGCTGCATTCTTGAATTGGTTATAGATGATCTCGACAGTATCATATTCCTTCGACAGATAGAGCTGCATCAGCTTGTCAGCCAGCGCTGAAACATTATCAAAGGTGAGACCGTGGTAAAGATCGCTGTGGTCTTCAACAAGGTTGCACTTCAGCTTCTTCAGCGCATCATGTGCCTTCTTTCCTACTGTCATCACAGCCAGGTCGCCACTGCCGGCCTGTGCGGGGTACTTCTCAGTCATGATGCGTTTTGCCTCCCTGATCACGTTGGCATTAAATGCTCCGCAGAGACCTTTATTGGAGGTTATCACAACCAGCAGCACCTTACCGTTGCCTTTCGCCCTGGAAGCGAATATATTCTCGACTTCGGTATCACGGAGTGCAGCGCTCAGGCCGGACTGTATCTCGTTCAGCTTGTCGGCATATGGCCTCAGCTGAACGATTGAATCCTGCGCCTTGCGGAGCTTGGCTGCTGCCACCATCTTCATCGCCGACGTAATCTGGCGGGTTGATTTGACCGAGCTGAGCCTGACCCTTATAGCCTTTAAGTTAGCCATTTTCTCTCTTTAACCTTTAGCTAGCGCGAAGAATACCGGCCTGCAACATCTGCTGCCGCCTTTTCCAGCACACCAGTCACCTCGTCATTTATAACACCCTTCTTTATGGTTTCAAGCACATCTGCATGATGGTCACGCATGAATGCCAGGAAGTCGTTTTCAAAAAGCTTGACCTTATGGACCGGCACATTCTTCAGCAAACCCTTTGTGCCGCAGTAAATTATTGCAACCTGCTCCTCAACCTTCATCGGTGAGAAAAGATTCTGCTTGAGGATCTCAACGTTCTTCGAGCCCTTGTCAAGTACTGCCAGTGTGGCCGGGTCAAGATCTGATCCGAACTTCGAGAAGGCCTCCAGCTCACGGTACTGTGCCTGGTCAACCTTCAGCGTTCCGGCTACCTTCTTCATCGATTTGATCTGGGCATTCCCGCCAACCCTGGATACAGAGATACCAACGTTGATAGCGGGTCTGATGCCTGCGTTGAAGAGGCTCGACTCAAGGAAGATCTGCCCGTCAGTGATTGAAATGACGTTCGTGGGAATGTAAGCCGAGACGTCACCTGCCTGTGTCTCGATAATCGGCAGGGCTGTCAGTGACCCTCCCCCTTTGACGAGGTGTTTGATTGATTCGGGAATGTCATTCATGCGCTGCGCAACCTCGTCTGATTCGATGATCTTTGCAGCTCTTTCGAGAAGACGTGAGTGGAGATAAAAGACGTCACCCGGATATGCTTCGCGGCCGGGCGGACGGCGGAGCAGCAGGGAGACCTCACGGTACGACACAGCCTGCTTGGAGAGGTCGTCATAGATTATAAGCGCATCACGGCCGGTGTCACGGAAGAACTCACCGATAGCAGCGCCGGCAAAGGGTGCGTAGAACTGCGCAGCTGCAGAGTCGGCGGCAGTGGCGCTTACGATAACCGTATAATCCATTGCACCGTAACTCTCAAGTGTTTTTGCAATATTGGCAACGTTCGAGCCTTTCTGGCCGATTGCGACATAGATGCAGTAGACCGGCTTACCCCTGTCAAATTCACCCTTCTGGTTCAGTATTGTGTCAACAGCGATGGCGGTTTTGCCTGTCTGGCGGTCGCCGATTATGAGTTCACGCTGGCCGCGGCCTATGGGTATCATTGCATCGATGGCCTTAAGGCCTGTCTGTACGGGCTGTTTCACCGGCTGGCGGAAGATAACGCCCGGGGCCTTTCTCTCGAAGGGCATCTCATAGAGCTCACCTGTTACGGGGCCACGGCCGTCAATCGGTTCACCGGTTGTTGTGATTACCCTGCCCAGCAGCCCTTCTCCAACCATGATTGAGGAGATCCTGCCGGTCCGGCGGGCGATGTCACCCTCCCTGATCTTTTCCGAGGCGCCCAGGATAACGGCACCAACGTTGTCCTCCTCAAGGTTGAGTACAATGCCCTTAATGCCTGACTCGACGAACTCGATGAGCTCGTTTGACCCGACGTTCTTAAGACCGTAGATGCGTGCAATGCCGTCACCCACCTGAAGCACTGTTCCTACCTCCTCAATGTCAATGGCCGTCTTTACTCCTTCAAGCTGCTGCCTTAAAATCTGTGATACCTCTGAAGGTTTGATATTCGTCATATTTCTGAATCTTATAAACTACTATTCGGCATAACCTGCCAGTGAAAACTCTTTTCTGAATTTGTTGAGCCTGTTCCTCACGCTGGCGTCGATATATGAATCGTCAACCCTTAGGATGAAGCCTCCGATGACCGATTTGTCAATATGTTCATTGAATTCGATTGTGCCGGCGTCCTTCCCGGCAATCAGCGCTGCCATCTCCTCTTTCAGCTCTCCGCTGACAGGCACTGCCGTGGTCAGTGTTACCTGCCTTATTCCCCTGTACCTTCGCGTAAGATCCGCGAAATTCCTTGCCGCTGCAGCGAGGAACTCACCGCGTCCGTTGCTGAACATCAATTCAATGAAGTTAACGGTGAGCTTCTCTGCCTTATCGCCCGCAAGGGCAATAATTGCATCCTTTCTCTTCTGAACGGGTATAACAGGGTTGCTGATTACCGCCTTAACCTCATCCATTGCGCACAGGAGACTGATGTTCTTCATGTCCCTGTAGACACCCTCAACCACCTTACCCTCCAGGGCAAGGTCGAACAGGGCCTTTGCATATCTGACAGCTATCCTGGCTGTATTCATGAGGTCAGTTCCTGTTAGCTTCGATCTCGTTAATGTATCTCTCAATCAGCTTCTGCTGCTCGGCATCGCTTTTCAGCGTCTCCCCGACGACCTTAGAAGCCACTTCAATGGCGAGTTTGGCCACCTCGCGCTTCACCTCGGCAATCGCTGACACCTTCTCGCGTTCGATAAGCTCCTTTGCCCGGCGAACGAGAGCGTCGGACTCCGACTGGCTCTTCTCCTTGGCGTCTGCCATCATGCGGTCATAGGCCATGCGCGCATCACGCAGGATCTTGTCACGCTCCTCGCGCGCCTTGCGGAGAATAATCTCATTGTCTGCCTGCAGCACCTTCATCTCCTCCCTGGCCTTCTCCGCAGAATCAAGTGCGCTGTGAATCATATCCTCACGCGCCTTGACAGCATTCATGATAGGCCCCCATGCAAACTTCCACAGAAGAAAGAGCAGGATGAGAAATATCAGCGTCGTCCAGAAGATCGTCCCGATGGCGGGACTGGCAAGACTGGTTTGTAGTAACATATTATGCTGTTTTTAATAAATCATTGGTAAAGCCTGCAACCAACCGTTGCAGGCTTTTGTTTTTAGCCCTTCTGAATCATTGCCACAACGATAGCGAAGAGGGCTGCCCCTTCGATAAGCGCTGCAGAAATGATCATTGCAAGCTGAATCTTTGAGTAGGCCTCAGGCTGCCGTGCGATGGCGTCCATGGCCGAACCGCCGATGCGGCCGATGCCGATTCCCGCCCCGATAACTGCGAGACCTGCTCCTACTGCTGCTAATGTTCCTGTCATTTTGTTTGAATATTAAATTGAACGAAAAAATATGATTGTTTCAATGATGTTCCGGTTCAGCCGTGGCCATCCCGATGAAGAGGGCCGACAGCAGCGTGAATACGTATGCCTGCAGGAAGGCCACCAGCAGTTCGATGCAGTCCATGAAGAGCACGAAGAAGATGGAGACCGGGGCCACAAACACCGACTTGAAGATGAATATCAGCGTAACAAGGCTCAGCACGATTATGTGACCGGCCGTGATGTTTGCAAAAAGACGGATCATGAGGGCAAACGGTTTCGAGAAAAGCCCGATGATCTCAATGGGTATCATGATGGGCAGCAGCCAGAAAGGCACACCGGGTGCGGCAAAGACATGCCTCCAGTGTGTTTTGTTGGCACTGAACTGTGTGATCAGGAACGTGAAAAGCGCCAGCACAAAGGTCACATTGACGTTGCCTGTAACATTGGCGCCAAAAGGAAATATGGGAATAAGACCCAGAAGGTTGTTGATCAGGATGAAGAAGAAGACTGTAAGCAGGTAGGGCATAAACTTCCCGTACTTGTGCTCCCCGATGTTGGGTATGGCTACATCATCCCTGATAAACAGAATGACAGGCTCAAGCACCCCCTGGATGCCCTTCGGGGCACTGATGCCGCTCTTTTTATACGACCGGGCAAGCGAAAGCATCAGCCAGAGCAGTATAACAGCAGCCACAATCATCCCAAAGACGGTTTTCGTAATTGAAAAATCCAGCGGAGGCTTCGATCCGTCATGATGACCATGCTCATCAACCCTGATTATCTTTCCGGCATACTCACCGTCATGGGCTTTTGCAAACCCCATATAACTGTGCCCGTGAGCTATCTTGCGGGATGAAAAGAGGTGTAACCCTGATTCCCTGTCAAACAGGATAACCGGCAGATAAACGGCTACAGGAGTCCCGTCCTTCCTCGTAAGGAGATGCCATTCATGCGCGTCGGAGACATGCTCCATAATGAAAGTGGCAGCGTCAAACTCCTCCTCTGGTTCGTGTGTTTTCACCTCTTCCTCAATGGCGCCGGCAGAAATGGCCGGAACGGTTCCCGCCACCAAAGCCAACATAAGGATCAGAGGATATAAATACCTGTTTCTCAAGCTAAATTTCTTTAATCTGACTTCTTTTTCAGGACACTCGCAAATGTATGAACTACATAAAAAGTGAATGCCAAATATAGGATAAAAAACAATATTAATGAACCGGTTGAGTCGTTTTTGAAGACCAGAAAGAAAAGCAGCGCGAATACAAAAGAGAGTAGCATCTTCACACCCAGCGCAATTAGTGTCATAAAAACACTTTTTTCGCTGCCGGCGAAGAATCCGTTAAAAAAAATTAAAAGGGAGGCGAAGGCTGCAAGGGCGAAGCATCCTGTAAGCAGAAGGGCAGGGAGCAGGTTGAAGAGGGGTGGGAAAAGGATGCCGGCGGCGGTCACCAGGACAGCAAAAATCAGGAAAACAGCCAGCAGGCGAAAGTAGTATCTGATTGCCAGGGGTTGGAACATCTCACTTTTGCCTGATGGCCTCCTTGATTACGAGCCACATTGCAGCTGCAACGCCAAGCAGTGAGAGTATCACCGTGAAGACCGGTTCTGTACCGGTCCATTGGTCAAGCTTTACGCCGCCAAGTGATGTTATAACGATTATGACCACCATCTGGATGGCGATGGTGCTGTACCGGGAATAGGCATCGAGCCCGTCCCTCCCTTTACTTTCCTTCTTCTTTGGGTCTGGCTGCTGTTGTTCCACCGTTCTCACCCTCCTTCATGACGCAGTTGCCTGTAAAGACTGCTCCCGGCTCGATGGAGAGCTTGTTTGTGATGATGGTGCCGTTTATCCTTGATGATGCCTTCAGGTTAAGCAGCTGCGAAACGGTAATCTTGCCGTCAATAAGTCCTGAAACCTCAGAGTTCTTGCACTCCACTTCGCCCTTGACCCTGCCGGTGGGACCGATAACCACCTTTCCCTTGGTATTCATGTTTCCGTTCAGTGTTCCGTCAATGCGGATATCACCTGTTGATTTGATATCACCTGTGATCTCGGTACCCTGACTGATAAGGTTTACCGCTGTGCCGTTGTCTGTCTCAATGATTTTTGCCATTGTAATTATGGTTTATCCCTTTTCCCTGAATAGTTCTAACACGCAAATATAAAAACTTATTGTGCCGGTACAGGAAAAAAAGAGAGCGGTTGTTCCGCTCCTTACTTTTTCTCTTATTCCGTTACCGGATCATAGGCCCATTTGAGCCATATGCTTCCCCAGGTAAATCCTCCTCCGAAGGCGGCGAGGATGAGGTTGTCTCCCTTTCTGAGTCTCTTTTCGAACTCCCACATGACCAAAGGGATGGTTGCTGCGGTTGTATTACCGTAATTCTGAATGTTTATCATCACCTTTTCAGGAGCAAGTCCCATTCTTCTGCCAGTGGCATCGATAATTCTCAGGTTTGCCTGATGGGGCACCAGCCATGCCACATCTTCAGGGCTGAGATTGTTCTTTTCCATGATCTCAGCAGCCACGTCTGCCATGTTGGAGACGGCGAACTTGAAAACCGACTGTCCCTCCTGGTATATGAAGTGTTCCCGTCCTCCGACGGTATCATGTGATGCCGGTCGTACTGATCCGCCTGCCTTCATGTGGAGATATTTCTTTCCCGATCCGTCGGTTTTGAAAATATAATCCATGATGCCGTGCTCCTCGTAAGTCGGTTCAAGAAGCACTGCTCCGGCGGCATCGCCGAAGAGGGTACAGGTAGTCCGGTCTGTATAGTCTGTAATGGCTGACATCTTGTCAGCGCCCACCACTATCACCTTTTTATACCTGCCTGTTTCGACGTATGCAGCTGCGGTCTGAAGTGCAAAGAGAAATCCTGAGCAGGCGGCATTCATGTCAAAACTGAAGGCGTTTTTGATCCCCGCCTTATCAGAGATAATATTTGCCGTTGCCGGGAACATCATGTCAGGTGTGACTGTGGCACAGATGAGCAGGTCAACTTCCTCAGGCAGTGTACCGGTCTTTTCGAGCAGGCCTCTTACGGCCGGTGCACCGAGGTCGGATGTGCCAAGACCTTCGCCCTTGAGGATTCTTCTCTCCTTTATCCCCACGCGCTGCATAATCCATTCGTCACTGGTCTCAACCAACTCGGACAATTCCTGGTTGGTGAGCCGGTACTCCGGTGTCCAGGCGTTGATACCTGTTATTGCTGCCCTTATTTTAGTCATGCTCCGAATGCCTCCTTGATCTTTCCTGCAAGATCGGCATGCACCACATCGCGTGTCTGGAGAATCATGTTCATGATGGCCGTACGGTTTGAAATTCCGTGACCGACCACTACGTTTTCATTTATGCCAAGAACCGGCGTACCCCCCACCACTTCGAAGTTGAGCCTGTCAAAGAAGCTGTCATTTATGCCTCTCGATCTTGCTACAACATAAAATTTTTCGGCCATTTTAAGAACGACGTTCCCCACGAAACCGTCACATACTATCACGTCAGTCATCTCATCCGTGAAGAGATGATGGCCTTCGATATTTCCCCTGAAGATGACTTCATTGCTTTCATTCAGGAGCTCATACGCAGCTTTTACTGCTGCTGATCCCTTGGTCTCTTCCGACCCGATATTGAGCAGGCCGACAGTCGGATTGCGTATGCCCAGCACATGCTTTGCATACACTGTGCCAAGCATGCCGTACTGATGGAGGACGTCAGGCTTGCTGTCAGGATTGATCCCGACATCAAGGATGATTGATGATTTGCCGTTCAGGTTGGGGATCAGTGCTGCCAGTGCAGGTCTGAAGACTCCGGGAATCACATTCACCGTATAGCTTGCACCCACCATCATTGCTCCGGTGTTTCCGGCACTGGCAAATCCGTCTATGAGACCGCTCTTGAGCATCCCGAAGCCAATTGCAATGGATGAATCCCTCTTCTGGGAGAATGCCTTTGCCGGATGATCAGACATCTCGATCACCTGGGTGGATGGCATTATGTCAAAGGAAGAGGCCTCAACACCCATAGATGCGAGCTTTCCCCTTATACGACCATTATCGCCGATAAGCACAATACTGTCTCCTGACGGCAACTGTCCGAGGGCATCCACGGCCCCCTCAACGACAGCATCGGGGGCGTAATCGCCTCCCATTGCATCAAGACCTATTTTCATCGTTCACTTTTTTTGAACGGTGAGCCTGTCAGGCTGTTGTCTTTTTCTCGACAGCAAGCTTGCCTCTGTAGTAACCGCACTCCGGGCATACCCGGTGATAGAGATGGGCTGATCCGCAGTTGGAACAAGCCGCTACTGTCGGAGCTACAGCTTTGTAGTGTGTCCTCCTCTTGTCTCTCCTGGTGCTGGAGTGTCTGTGTTTTGGATTTGGCATCGCAGTAATGAATTGATTTAATTGTTTCCAGTCAGTTTATTAAGACCATCCCACCGCGGATCGGGCTCAGCCTCCCCGTGAAACAGGTGATCATTCAACTTCCTGATCATGTCGGGATTGCAGGTACTGTTGCCCTCCCTGTCATCAGGATGAATACGCTTCAAAGGTAACGCCAAATGGATATATTCATAGAAAAACTGACTCAGATCTATTTCATGTTCATCCAGCGGCATCGTTATCATGTCCGGATCAGCTTCCTCCCACTCCCTTCCCTGCCTTACGAAAAGCCTGTTGGCTGACGACAATGGCATGTAAAAGGTTTCAAGGCACCTGTCACACATTACCTCGGCACGGCCTTTGATCACGATTTCAAGCTCAAGATGGGTGGAACACTTCTGCAGTGCCACAACCGCACTTAACTCTCCCTTCCTAATCTCCGATCCCTCAAAAGCTTTAAAGAAGTCGTCCCCTATACTGAATTCATAGGTATATCTGGCTTCCTTAAGTCCGGCCAACGGTATGGAATACAATCCGGGCATCTCCCTTTTTTTCGGTCTGCAAAATTATAAATCCTCTTCCAATAAAAAAAATTATGAACAAAAAAGTAACATTGCCTGTTCCGTTCGCTGTTCACCGATGTATATCCGCTCCCTGCCGGAAATGATTATAAACGCATTCTCAGGCATTTTAATTTTGACCCGTAAATCAAAGCTCACGCTATGAAAGAGAAACACGGAAATCCGTTTGCAGGTATAGCAAAGTTCCTTATTGCACTGGGACTCATGATGCTGGTAGCCAAGCTCGACTTGCTCAGGATCGGCGATATCCCCGAATACTTTACCTGGCAGATGCTGCTAATCTTCTTCGGAATCTGGTCCCTGATCAATCTCGAACTGGTATCCGCCGTAATACTCTTTGCGATTGGATTCTGGTTCCTGATGCCCGAGATGACCGTACAACTCTCGGAAACCTATGAAAAAATATACTGGCCGGTGGTGCTGGTACTGGCCGGCGTGGCATTCATGCTTAAACCAATTACCAAAAAATTCAATTAACTGAACCTCTAATAATAAAACAATGGAAAACGAACTGAAAAAACCGGGAAGGAACCCGGAAACCTCGAGCAGGTTTCTGATCGGAATCCTTCTGATCGTCGCCGGACTGATCCTTATCATCAAGAAATCATCCGTGCTGCCTGAACCGCTCGACTACTTCATTGACGATATAATCTTCAGCTGGCAAATGCTGCTGATAGCTATCGGCGTAATCACCCTGGTAGGTTCCGACAACAAGACTCCGGGCATTGTGCTGATCTCCGTTGGAGGATTCTTCCTGATACCGGAACTCTTCACCGATTTCTTCAGGTCATTCAACTTCTTCTGGCCCGCTCTCTTCATAGTTGTGGGTGTGGTACTCCTTATGAATTCCAAAAGGATTGTAAAGAAGCTTGATTATTCCGGGGTCAACAGGGCTGATTACATTGACAATGTCAATATTTTCAGCGGTGCCGAGAGACAGGTCGTCACCGATAATTTCCAGGGAGGAAAGATCACATCGATCTTCGGCGGAGGAGAGGTAGACCTTACCAGGTCTTCACTCGCTCCCGGTGATAATGTGATTGAAATTACATGTATCTTTGGAGGAACTACGATCATTGTGCCTGACAACTGGAACGTAATTCTTGAAATAACTCCGATACTCGGAGGCTTTTCAGACAGCAGGAAACTGAGGGGAGACGTGATCAGGGACAACACAAGATCACTTGTAATAAGAGGTACCGTTATCTTTGGAGGGGGAGAGATTAAAAGTTATAAATAAACTATGAAGCATCCGTTACTGGAAAACAGAACGAGGCTGCTTATGTGGTGGCTGACCTGGCTGGGTTTGGCAGCAGGTCAGTCACTTCTTATTCATTTCGGGTACGGAAGCCGGATCGAGGTTGCATTCGCCGACGGAGTGATTTCAATGATTATTTTCGGGCTTCTGGGTCTGGCCATCTGGTTTCCTGTAAGATTCCTTCTCAGGGATGACAACCAGATCTACACTTCAATATTCAATGTTCTGCTGACCGGCTCCTTCACACTGATTGTATGGCTGCTTGGCTCAAGGGTGCTGATAAGGGCAATGGTTGCCGAGAAGATCGATTACGACATCTTCTGGCACTCAGTCCTGGCCTTCAGGGCCACAGCCGGCACGCTGATATTCTTCATGATAATCCTGGTCTATTACCTCTTCCTCAGTGCAACGAGGCTTGCGGAAAAGGCGGCCAGGCAGTCGCAGCTCGAGTCACAGGTTCGCGAAGGCGAACTGAAGATGCTAAGGTCTCAGATCAATCCCCACTTCCTCTTCAACAGCCTTAACTCCGTGAGCTCGCTTACTGTCACCAACCCGCTGAAGGCAAGGGATATGATAGTAAAACTTTCCGACTTTATGCGATATTCCCTCTCCTCCAGGAACGAACAGCCGGTAACCCTCGGTAATGAGATGGAGAGCCTGAGACTGTACCTGCAGATTGAAAAGGTACGCTTTGGTGAAAGACTGATGATTCAGGAAGAGATTAGCCCTGAATGCCTCCAGGCCCTGATGCCGGGAATGCTGCTGCAGCCTCTGTATGAGAATGCCGTAAAACACGGGGTGTACGAATCAACCGAAGAGGTGATAATAAAGACTTCTGCCAGGAAGGAGAACGAGACGGTCGTTATTACAGTCACCAACAACGTTGATACCGACTCCGTCGTAACAAAAAAAGGAGCAGGAATAGGCCTGAAGAACGTAAGCAGCAGACTGGAGCTCTTCTTCGGCAACGAGGCCGATCTTACCGTAAACCGGGGGGATGACAGCTTCACCGTTGTGGTGAGATTCCCGTTCCGCAAATCATGAATCAACGAAGTTTAAAGTCATGGATAAAATCAGAACACTGATAATCGAAGATGAAGCACCGGCCAGGGAACTGATAAGGTTCATGCTGTCAGATCATCCCGAAATAGTGGTTATCGGAGAGTGCGGCGACGGGTTCTGCGGTGCCCGGGAGATAAAGGAAAAACACCCGGACCTGATATTCCTCGACATACAAATGCCAAAACTGACCGGTTTCGAGCTGCTGGAGGTAATTGACGAAAAGCCGGAGGTGATCTTCACAACGGCATTTGATCAGTATGCAATCAGGGCATTTGAGATGAACGCCGTTGATTATCTCCTGAAGCCCTTCTCAAAGGAGCGTTTTGACGACGCCCTCGCCAAAGCCGTGAGCCGTCTCGAAAAAGAGACTCCCGCTCATGACAATGTTGAGAAACTGGTTGCAGCAGCCTCAGAGGCAGAAGGATACCTTACCCGTATTGTCTTCAGGAAGGGGGCGGGCATAAAGATCATTCCCCTTAACAATGTATCTTACTTCGCAGCGGAGGATGACTACGTGATGATCTACTACAATGAAGGCAAGGCTCTGAAACCCAAGACAATGAAGTACTATGAGGACCATCTTCCGCCGACTCTCTTCATGAGGGTGCACAGGTCTTACATAGTGAACGTTGAACACATCAACCGCCTTGAGCCCTACAGCAAGGATAACTATGTTGCCGTACTCAAATCAGGCGAGAAGATCCCGGTGAGCCGTGCGGGATACAAGATGCTCAGGGAAAAACTGGCCTTTTAATCTCTGTCCTTAAGTCTGTTGCAGCGCTGACTACGTCGTAACGATCTGCCTGCCGGGCGGTATCTCCTGAAGATGAACCTCGGTACGGGATCATAGCCGTGGGTGCCGCCGGGCCTGCACCGGAGTATCCTGTCTGTTGACATGACCAGCCCGGCCAGCGGACCGTGCAACCTGAAGGCATCAATTGCATACTGTGAACAGGTTGGCACATGCCTGCATGACGGCGGTGTCCACGGTGAGATAAACCACCTGTAAAACCAGACGGGTATGAGAAGCAAAAAAGATAATATCTTTGCGGCGCTCTTTAACATACTCCCCAAAGATAAGCTGAATCATCATGACAAAATGACCTCTTTTCAGAACTTATGGATAATGGCAGGTGTTTTGTTAAAGTAACAGGAAACATAAATTACTCCGGATAAATGGAAACAATGTTCTTACATAACGGTGCATACTGGATAATATTCATAGTATTCATGGTACTGAGCTGGGTGGTCAGCGCCAGGCTCAAATCAAAATTCAGGACCTATTCAAAAGTGCCCATCGCATCGGGCATGACCGGTCGCGACGTGGCCGAGAAGATGCTTCGCGACAGCGGAGTAACGGACGTTACCGTGCACAGCGTTGCAGGAGAGCTGACCGACCACTATAACCCGCTGAAAAAGACGATCAACCTCAGCCGCGAGGTCTATTCCGGCGCCAGCGTTGCAGCGGCCGCCGTTGCTGCCCATGAGACGGGACACGCACTGCAGCATGCCCAGTCATATGCCTGGCTGGGAATGAGATCGAAGCTTGCCCCGGTTGTCAGTTTCGCCTCCAACTGGATTCAGTGGGTGCTGATAGCAGGACTTGTTCTGCTCAATTCCAGGCCGGAGATACTTCTTATCGGGATCGTCCTGTTTGCAATCACCACACTCTTCAGCATCATAACACTCCCGGTAGAGATCAATGCATCGAAGAGAGCGCTGGCATGGCTGGCCAATGCGGGTATTACGTATTCGGGAACTCATGACAAGGCACAGGACGCACTTAAGTGGGCAGCTTACACATATGTGATAGCAGCCCTGGGCTCACTTGCCACGCTGATCTATTATATCATGCTGTTCATGGGAGCCAGGGACAGATAGTACCCGGCTGATCCTGAAGAAGATTACCTGCCTTCAACATGGAGGAACCTGGTCCTCTTCACCATGTATCTTATTATACCCCAGAAAATAATGCCGGCCACAAGGAGGGTCACATACATCGGTTCGAGATAGAATCTTCCGGTGACTGAAATGTTGCGGCACAGATCGAGGAAGGCAAACACTACGAAGATATTTGCTATGCTGTTATACTCGCGCTTGAGGACATTCCTGAAAGAGAAGGGCAGTGAGGATCTGATGTAGTTCCTGAACGAAGGAATCACCGCTTTAACGCGGAAGGCCCATGTATCATAAATCTCACCGAACTTGCGGCGCAGATACTGCTCCTCGGCAAATATTATCCTCTCATAATAGAGCCAGTATGCCAGGATGAATATGATCACCCACCAGACTGATCTGAGAAAAAGAACCGGCCCCAGCCACATGAGAAAATTACCGATATAAAGTGGGTGGCGCACAATGGAATAAAGACCGGTGGTATTAAGCACATCGGCAAGCTGTTCAATTACGTTGCGACCGGAGGTATTGCGCGGCACGTGTCCGACAGTGTAGGACCGGAGAAGTTCCCCGGCAACCGACACCAGGATGCAGGCTATCTCCCAGGTGTAGTTGAAGTAAATAACACTGCGGTTGGCAATGAACAGGTATGCCGCCGCCGGAACAAGTATTATCACCGGCAGCCAGCTTCTTCTTCTGAATAACCAGTTTCCGGATTTCTCAAGTTCATGGACAAGGGACATACTTACGGTTTTGCTCCGTAAAAGTATGAAAATTTCAGAAACTATACCTGAACCTGAGGAATCCCATGTTCAGCTTCGTCTCCGATTCTGAAATAGTGCTGTTGAAATGCTGCCACAGAATAGTCAGGTCAACATTCTCAGCCATTGAAAAGTCAAAGGAGGGGCCGGCATAAAACCCATCGAGATCAGGGAACCATATTGCTGCCAGCGAGATACTCAGCAGTGGTACCGGAGTCCATGCCACCTGTGCGGCGGCGCTGAATTTTGAGAAGGCAAGCTGTCTGGCTGTTAGTCCGCCCCCGTAGAGCTCAGTGAAACCGGTCAGGTCAACAGGATTGTCTGAGTACATTACCTGTGCCAGCGTCGTCACCTTGTCAGAGAAGGCTTTATCAATGCCCAGGGTGGCTATGAAGTTTCTCTCTCCTCCGGCTGCGTCATTGAACGGTGCAAACAGCGTGGCCTCCCCCCTTACTGATACCGATCCGATGGCCCCGGAGAAGCCGGTGCCAGCGGTGAAGAACTCATCATCAGTAATCCCTGCAAGAAACTGAAGGTCAGTGTTCAGCACGCTGAACCGTCCCAGGGCGGCAGCAGTGACGCGGTCATTCCCGTCAATCTTAACAGCTGCCTCCACCGATGATGACGGACCGGTTGAATATGTCAGCCGCAGGGCGTCACTCCCGGGTCTTTCAACATAATCAAAATCAAAGAATGAGTATGTGTTGAATATGTCATTGGGATTCCAGATGAGAGACTGGCTCCAGTTGATACGCTGTCGCCCGGCCCGCACCTGAAGGCTGCCTGATGTGAAGTCAATATAAGCCCTGTCAATCATCATGTTCAGAACATAGGAACTACCCTTCGAGATGTTCCAGGAGAGGTCCGCCCAGCCCGGATCAGCGGAAAGACCCGGAACATATGTCGGGTCAAGCCGAACCATGTCACCGGTGACGAACCTGTTCCTTATCTCCAGGGCAAAGGTGACATTGCTTCCGGCATAAGCCTTGAAATTGAGCCGGTTATGAAGCACGCTGCTGTTTATCCAGTCGTCAGCTGGATCTTCAAAAATGGCAGTATGCAGCCAGGTGACATAACCGCCAGCCGACAGCCATTCAGTGCCTTTGTTGACATTTGCCTCTTCCGCGAGCCCGGTCACAGACTCCTGGGCATTAGCTGAAACGGTCAGAACGAGCAAGAAAAGTACCGGAACGATTTTTCGGTTCATGAATTATGATTTGTCCTTACGTCTGATACAACCTTCCCGTCTTCAAGCGTTATGACACGGCGTGCCCGTTTCATCACCCTGGCATCGTGCGTAGAAAAGATAAACGTCATCTCCTCCTCACGGTTCAGCTTCTCCATGATATCAAGAAGGGTTTCGGCCGATTTTGTGTCGAGGTTAGCCGTAGGTTCATCAGCCAGTATGAACTCCGGCCGCGGGGCCAGGGCACGGGCCACGGCCACCCTCTGCTGCTGTCCGCCGGAGAGCTGCGACGGCCGGCTGTTGCGACGGTCGGAAAGCCCAACGGATGCCAGCATCTCCTCGGTGCGTGCCACCCGCTTCTCCTTCGGCCATTTCTGAAGGTTCAGGATGAATCCCACATTCTCAGAAGCGGTGAGCACAGGTATCAGGTTATAGGACTGGAAAACGAAGCCTACATGCTCCATCCTGAAATCTATCAGCTCTGACGGTTTCAGCTCCGAAAGACGGTGCCCGGCAACGATGATCTCTCCGGCCGTCGGCTGATCAAGCCCGCCTATCAGGTTAAGAAGTGTTGTCTTACCGGAGCCTGACGGACCGACTATCACGGCAAAATCGCCCTTTTCAAAGCTGAGCATCACTCCGTTAACAGCCTTTACCTCAACTTCCGTATCATGATAGGTCTTGAAGACATCATTTATTTCAACTACTTTCATTGTATTGCGTTTTTATAGTTATTCTCCTCTTAATGCTTCCACCGGGTTCAGCTGCAAAGCCTTTCGTGCCGGGTATATAGCTGACAGTATTCCGGTGATGACGATCATCACGGTCAGCATGATAAAGAAATCTGCACCTATTGTCGGATAGAGCTGTGCCGAGTAACCAAAGGCCTCAAGACCCTCGGCATATTTCACCAGGTTTATTCCGGTATGATTGGTAATAGCAATTACAACTGCGCTTACAGCCATTCCTGCAAAGCCTCCGACAATAGACAGGAATATTGATTCAAGCATGATCATGCTGAATACCCGGCGGCGGTTCATCCCTATGGCGGAGAGCATGCCAAGCTCGCGGGTACGCTCAAGTACTGCCATCAGCATGGTGTTTACAATTCCGAACGCAAGGGCTGCAAGAATCAATACCATGAAGATGCCGTATATCTGGTTCATGTAATCTGCTATCATAGCCAGGTCAGTCTGAATCTGCTTCCAGTTCATCACCTCCAGGCCGGGAAGCGCTTCCCTGACCGATGCACTGGCCTTGTCAGTCAGGTCATTATCCTCCAGCCGTGCAATGATGCGATGACACTGTCCCTCTTCCATCCCGGAGAGCCTGAGCAGCTCATCACGCGGAACAAACAGAGACATAGCCTCAAAGAAGTCGTTGTTGGTACGGAATATGCCGCTGATACGAAAAGCAGCGCCCGTCTGTGTGCCGTTCGCATCAAGGAAGGTGAGTATTATCTTTGATCCTTCGCGGTATGACCAGGCTGCCTCCTTGATCTTCATCCCGTAAGCCTTGATCTCCTTCGCGGTGAGCAATCCGGAGAAAGCTTCCGAGAGTTTCTTTTCTGTGGTGAATCTCTGGTTTTCAAGGGGCTTCAGTTTCTCAACCACAGCCGCTGGAACATCCTCTGCCTGAAGGGTGGAAAAGGACTCCTCCGAGAGGATATACCTGATTATGTAGAGTTCCTTCGCCAGCTTCTCGCCGATGAAGGCACTGTTGAGCCTGGTGTCGGTGCCGAAGTAACTTCCCGTGCCGGGGATGAGACGCTCACTGAGGGTGAACATCTGCTGCTCCTTTTCAACATCTATACCGGTGATCTCAACGCCTGCGCTTCCGGCTGAGGTCGAGGCTATGCCGCGTACAATGATCCGTTCGGTAATATGAGTCACTCCCGGTGTCTCCTCAAGTACTGACACAACTTTTTCCGGATCGGCTATCACATTGGCTATATCACTGCTACCCCGGAACCCGGGGTTGTTTACCTGGATATGCGACAGCTCCTCGTTGACAGCGGCATCAATGCGCTGAACAATAGAGCTGTTGATGGCAGCCATGGCGAAGACGCCTGCAAAGACGCCCACGGTCACTGCAGCTATCACGGTCAGGCTCCTGGTCCTGTTCCTCCAGACATTCTTCCATGCAATGGATGTTATCATCTTTATATTCTGTTAGGCTCTGAGAGCATTAATAACGTTCAATTTGAATATCCTCCGCACACTGAAGGTGATTGCTATCAGCAATATAAGCAGTACAATCAAGGCCTGCCACAGATAATAGGTGTCCGGGAGAAGCATGGGCATTACCGGTTCAAAGCCGTACTCCTCGTACATCTTTGCCATCTCCCCGGTGAAGCGCAGAGGCCTTGCGTACCCGTAGTAAACTATGGGCAGTGATGCCGCAACGCCTGCCAGCACCCCAAGCAATCCGATGAACAGCATCTCCATGCCTACTATGCCGGCCAGCTTGCTTTTCTGCATTCCGATAGACACCAGCATGCCAAACTCCCTTCTCCTTTCAGCCATCATCATCAGCACCGTGCCGAAAACCCCAAAGGCTATCACCAGGTAAAGAATGCCTATCATGATGGCCCCGCTCTTGTTGTCAGCCTCCATCTGGTTCAGCAGCAGGGCATTCATCTCCTTCCAGTTGCGTATTACAAGCCCGTCACTGCAGGAGGCGGTCAGCCGTTCTTGTGTCTCCAGAAGCACTTTGTCATCCGTGTCGCTTAAACTTATTATGGCCGAAGTGACCATATCGGGTGCAGCATAGAGATACTGTGCATCTGCGAGGGTGATGTAAACAAATGCGTTGTCAATCTCGGGATTAGGCATACTCACTATCCCTTTTATCACGAAGAGTCCGGCTGCGGATACGCCATGATAACCCTGTCCCATCATCACCAGGGTGTCTCCCACCTCTGCACTGAGATAACGTGACAATCCGTATCCTATGACCGCACTGCCTGAATCGGCAGAAGTGAGATACCTGTTGTCAAGTGATGCATGCTTCCTGAAAAGAGGCATCACTGCTGCCGTATCATCATCGCTTATGCCGAGGTCAGAGATGAGGCTCGTTTCATCGGTCCAGGCTTCACCGGAAAACACATCGACCAGTTTTGCGGTGCGGGCCGGCAGGGCTTCTCCTTTAAGAGCTTCGATCGCCTCAGCAGTTAAACGATACTCTATGAGACGGTCTTTTATGTTCAGTGTCTTCTGCTCATTGTCGGGATCCATCCCTATCAACATCACACCCTGGGTGCGACTTCCCGCAGCTGCCAGTGCGAATGATTCCAGCTTCGGGATAACCCCTGTGACATTGGGGTCCGCCTCTATGATGTCAGTCAGCGACGGCTCAAGCACAAACCCGTTGTCAAGATTTGACTCATCCAGGTAGTCACTCTGCTGAATCTGCAGGTAGCCGGAGTACGATTCAATGACATCCCTGTACATCTTTTCGTATGTTCCCAGCTGAAACGACCTCATCACCAGTGCAATGAACACTGCAAAAAATACTGACGCTGCCGTGATCAGTGTCCTCCTTTTGTTTCGCCATAGATTTCTCCAGGCAAGCTGATAGTTTTTCATACCGGTAAATATTTGACAGACACTATCTGATGGTCTTCATATTCTGCTGTGAGAAAAAGCCCTCCTCAATCTTTACATTGAATTTTACCTCAATTATCTTAAGGATAGTCTTGTGGCCAGGGTCCTCGGCGGGGATCAGTTCGATGGTGGCGGGTATGAATCTCCCGTCCATTGTCCTGAGATCAGTACCCCGCTCGGTCCTGACCAGGTAACCATCCTCATCGTAGAGCTCTGCTTTGAGGGTGATGTATTCGTTTTTGTCAACCCACCACAGCTGGTGGCTCCAGAGGACGTCGGCATCATCCTTTGCCGTCAGTCTGATTTTATGACACATGCGTCCGTCGATCTCCTCCTCTCCCTCGAAGGTGTGGGTGTAGTCTTCCACAACGGACGACTCCCTGAGGATATCATCATTGGTGTAGTCTGACCCCATCCAGCCCTGTGACATCATTGAGGGTGGCAGCTTGATAAGCCTGTTGATGGCTGGATTCCAGCTCCACATCTCCGCTCCCCGCTTGAGAAAGGTCTGTCCCTTTTCGCGCGCCGGCGCAGTGATGAGCGTGAGGGCGTAGTCATCTTCCAGCGCCCACGATTTGAATTCTATGGTCCGCTGCCATGACGGACGCACTATTGTCATGCTCATGACACTGTAACCGGAGAGCTCACCGTTGAATTTTTCATCGGTTTTTTTTATTATCTCTTTGGCATTCAGCTGCTGAGCGATGGACGGCGTGCCTGCAGACAACAGGAGGAGCAGTGCGATTCCTTTGATTATCTGACCTCTTGGTTTCATTCTTGCATTAATTATTTATGTTATTGATTGCGTCTGACTTGCATGCAGCACATAATTACTTCCCGGGGGAAGCTCCTGATCATGCAAGCCTCATTTGTATCTCTTTATAAGTGCATCCGTTACCTTTTCAAAGTATACTCCCTGGTATTGTTCCTCGGAGAAAATTGAAGTAATGGCAAAACCCTTGATCGCATTGATGAACATGAGCAGGTCGGTCATGGGATCATATTCAGGTCCTGCGCTCTCTCCCTTCCTCCGGAAATACTCAACCAGGAGGTTCATCATGTTTTCGGTGTACTCCCTG
Organism: Bacteroidales bacterium; assembly: GCA_034002785.1. Lineage (GTDB taxonomy): Bacteria > Bacteroidota > Bacteroidia > Bacteroidales > VadinHA17 > SR-FBR-E99. The sequence continues at coordinate 11,934 of JAVEZX010000012.1, read as the reverse complement.
AAGGGTTGCCCGGAAATGGATAAGGACCCCGACTCCTCACCGAACAGCTTTTCATAGACTCCCGGCTGCATCATAATCCTGAAGAGCAGTTTCCAGAACTGCCTCTTCTCATGAACAACTTTAAATACCTTCCGGATGAAAAGTTCAAATTCCTCAGTTGTCAGCTGGCTGTCATGATCAGGATTGAAATATCCGTATATCTCTGTCACCGACCTGTCCATGATAGCCGTCAGCAGGTCCTCTTTGCTGCTGAAATAGTTGTACATGAGGCCCTTTGATATGCCTGCATGTTTTGCAATATGGGTTATTGTAGTAGCCTGGAATCCCTGGTTGGAGAAGTGTTCCAGCGCCACATCCATGATGAGGTTTCTCTTCTCGCCTCTCATCGTCTCAAACTGATCCGGAGTTCTTGGTGACATGCCTTAGCCTTTTTTGAATGACCGTTTAACCAACAAATCCCCCAATAAAAAACCGTTTTTATGACTGAACGGTCGGTCAAAGATAAGGCGTAATTTTAAAAATTGCAAATATTTTTTCAGAAATTTCCCTGGTTTCTCTTTGGAGATTATATTAAACATTGATAATGTGCATTTTACTATGCCTCATAAGTGATTCAGGGACCGCAGCGGGCAGTGCTTTCAGCTTTGAAGATGGGCCCCATCTGAATATAAATCGCGTGGAGCTTACTGGAATAAAGTATTTCGCAAAAAGAAATCCGGGAGGGTGATCTCTCCCGGATTCCTTAAAAGCAGACATTTCGGTGACCCTGGTCCTGGTTGATTTCCGTATTATTTCTGCGCTGTTTCTCCTGAGGATAATGAAAAAGAGATTGGAACAGAATACCATACGTTGACAGGCTTCCCGCCCTGTGTCCCGGGCGTCCAGCCGGGCATAATGCTCATTACCCGTATTGCTTCGGCATCAAGCAGCGGATGGACACCTCTTACAACAGTAATATCCTCAACCCCACCATCGGAAGCGATCATAAACCTCAGTATGACTTTCCCCTGGATACCTTGTTCTTTTGCTTCAGCGGGATACCGGACATTTTCATATATGAACCTGAACAGGGCTTCTTCACCACCCGGATATACAGGCATTTTTTCAACCACGACAAAGACTTCTCCTCCTCCCACCTTGTCCGGCAGCGAGAATTTAGCAGTGATTTCGGAGTTAAAGGGCTCATTCATCCCGGGATTTTTCGGCGGTTCCCAGAGGGGAGAGGTTTTGATAGCTTCTGCCAGGGCATTGGCAAGAAGAGGGTTGGTTGTTCCCTTGGGTTTTATATTACTGATTGAACCGTCGGGTTCAACCGTAAAGGTGACATGAGCCCATCCCTCTATTCCGGCAGCAGCAGCCTCAGGAGGATATTTCGTACGGCTTATCACCCAGTCACTGAACGCAAGATGCGAATTGCCTCCGAAGGTCGGAAAATCACCCTGGGAAGTCCTGCGAAGCGGAATTGTCATTCCCAGTTCCCTGGCTTTCTCCCTGGAATATATTTCCATGACGCCTGCGGCACCCTTATCACCGTACTTTTCCCTGGCCTCATTAAAAGTCAGGGATTTTGCTATACCCAGGTCGTTCCCCATCTTTTCCATGACCTCGGAAAGAGTCAGGTCAGTAATTACGCCGTCGACAACAACCAGCTGCTTCGGCTTCTGTTTTCCTGCAGCATCAGGCTTCACGGTGGCAGGGTCAACCCAATTGGGGTCCGGCTCCATCCTGACGGTCATCTCCTTTTTGGTGACCGGATTAAGCGGAAGGTACTTGTAGCCCTTATATGTGAAAACCAGAATCACATTTTCGGGAATGCCCTTAAGCTCAAAGCGGCCAGAACCATCAGTGATCACTGAAAGGGATGTGCCGGATACATTGACATTTACTCCGGGAAAGGGGCTGCCGTCTTCCCTGTAAACCACTCCTTTGACCAGATGTTGGGTCAGGGGAGCGGGCTGATAAAGTGTCATTTCTGACGGATCTTCGGATCCGGCATAGATATATTCCGGTGATGAGAAGGCGTAAAACACAATCGCAAAAACCGGTAATACCAGGAGCAACTTCAGCTTCCTGTAAGGCGAATAGGCGATCTTTTTCATCATTTCAAATCTGTTTGTGTAAAACGAAAAGTTGAAGGAATTAGAGAGGCTTATCAGCCTGGCATTGAAGACCTGGTTGAGAAGAGCCGCCCTGTAACCTGCCGGGTCAGATGTGCTCTGCAGAGCCTCCTCGTCGGCAAGATTTTCATGATTCTGCCTGACAAGCGCCGAACAGATCCATGCAAACGGATTCATCCATTGTATCAGGCTCATCATCTCAACAAGCAGGAGATCGAACCAGTGTTTCTGTTTAAGGTGCACCATCTCATGGTTCAGGATCTCCCTCGCCTCCTGCTCACTCACTGAAGGATTGATGAAAACATAATTGAAGAATGAGAAAGCGGAGGTATATTTTTCAGTTTTGACCATTACTGCATTGCCTGTCCTGCTCACAGATCCGGTTCTCAGGGTGCGGTACAGAGAAAAGAGATGGAGCAGTGTCCGGAACAGGAAAAGAACAAGTCCGACGGCATATATAAGAAGGAAAAAGGTGAGGGGTGATCTCTGTTCATGCTGCTCCGCGTCAGCCTGTGGATTGATGGCCTGAACCGTTGCTGTTGCCTGTTCTTCCGGCACAACAGGCGCCGGCAGTTCAACACTGTAATGAATCGTTACCAGCGGAAGAAGAAGTGACATGACAACGCCTGCAACCAGATATGCCCTCTTGAGCCTGAAGAATCTCTCCTTCCTCAGAAAGAGAATGTACACAAGCGTAAAGCCCGCCAGCCATGCAGCTGATTTCAGGAGGTAAATTGCAATTGATTCCATATGTCATTCCTGTTGGTTTTCCTTAATATCCTTCCTGGCCTCCTCAAGTATCATGTCCAGATCCTTGATGGAAAGGTTCTTCTCCATGGCAAAGAATGATGTCATTGCCGGGAAGGAGTTATTGAAATAACCCTCAAGCAGCCCGAAAAGCTGGTGCTTTGAATACTCCTTCTTCGATATCCTGGGATAATATAGAAACACGTTGGCGTATGCCCTGTGATCAACATATCCCTTCTTCTCCAGCACCTTCAGCACCGTGGAGATTGTGTTCCTCGCCGGTTTCGGATCGTCAAATTTTTCACGTATATCTTTCACCACTCCCTCTTCCAGATCCCATAAGATCTGCATTATCTGCTCTTCAGCCTTCGTAAGTTGCATAATCTGCATATTTAAAATATCAAACCAATGCCCTTTGCCGGAGCATTCAATTGAATCAATCCTTCATCACAAATATACGACTATATTTATAGACGCGCAAGTTTTTTTAATATTTTTCGTCTATATTTATAGTCGTTTATTGTAATTAACTATTTTTCAATGATTAAGATATGTGATTAAAAAAATAAGCGAGATCTGCATGACACGGCATGCACCCCGGCCAGCGGTCAGAATCCCTCCAGCAGATTTATAAGCTTCTCCCGCTCGTTGTTGCCGGGGGCTGACCGCATAAGATCATTGAGCCAGTTGCCGTACATCGGGTTGGGAAGAACAATGTATTTTGTGCCAAAGAGCTGCCTGTCGGCATCTACGGTTCCGAAGCCGAAATCAGCTCCTCTCTTCTCATATGCCCCGCTGAGATCAGCAAGGTTATCACCCACAAGCAGGATAATCTCAAATTCGTTTTCAATATGTGCACGTCTCTCCACCTTCGACGAGGTTGTCTCCTTCAGGAGCATGTGTGTGCTGTCGGCATTGACAAATCCCCATGCCGACATGTTTTCAATTGTGGGTCCCATCTCCTGCACAGTCCTGTTTGAGACATAGAACACCTCCACCCCAAGTGAATCGGCATACCTGGTGAATTCAACGGCACCCGGCAGTGGTTTAGCCTGCGCCAATTCCACCCATCGGAACCAGTCATCATTATTGAACTCCTTTTTCTCAAGCACCTGCCAGCCCTGGAACGGACTGTTATCAAGAAGAGTTTCGTCGATGTCCAGCACTACCGCTGCCGGTTTCGTCCGTCCTGCCCATGCCATGTTTTCAGCAAGTGCAATTTCCGCGCTGCGGAAGCACTGATAGTAAAGTGCGCGCATCTCGGCCGACTTCTGAAACCACAGCGTTGCAAGTATCAGATGGTCCTGGTCGTCTGCCGCTTCAGCAACCGTATTGCTGATGGCTGCCCCGGTGTAAGTCTCCTCAACCGGAGGTGCTGACTGCTTCACCGTGGCACAGGAGGCCAGCATTATAATTCCTGTAACAATAATGAGCTTGTTCATCCGTTTTTATTCTGTTGAAAATAAACTAATTGTCGAAACACGGTCCATTTTGTTTGTTATTGCCTAAGTAACAAATAATTGGCCGATGCCGTTTATATTGTTTGAAAGATTTTTAACTTTAACCGTACCATACCAAAACGTAATCTGCAATGTCAACTTTAAAGCTGATGCTGGGGATGATCCCCTCAACCTCCAAAATTGAACAGGAAGAGAAAGCCCTGATTGCCGAGTATGAGAAGATGATCGCCTTCGCGGGCTCAGAAGCACTGGCAAGATACACCACTCTTCATGAAAGCGTCAACTCTGCCGGCTTCAAACAGAAGAGAAGGGAGCTGGAATCGCTTTCATACAAAGGCTCCGAGGAACATGCAAGGGAGACGGAGTATCTGAGTCTCAAAAAAGCAAAGGACATTATTTCCTACTTCAAGACAGAAGGCAGCGCCCTGCTGAAAAACTTCACCTCTCTCGACGGCTCTGCCAGGATAAAGGAGATAGAGGACCTGAAACTGTTTGTACAATCTCCTGAATTCAAACAGAAGGAGAGGATGAAACCGGTGACTTTCAAGGATACAGAAGAGTATGGTAAATGGCTGGAATTCAAAAAGCTGAAGGGCGACAGGGAGGTTAAGAAGAACCTTAATCCCGAAAAGGTGAAAAGGTTTTCCGAGCTGCAGGCCCTTGTTACCTCATCCGCTTTCCTGCTGAAGAAAAACATGAAGCCAGTAACTTTCAGGGATACCCCCGAATATCAAAAACTACAGGAGCTCAAAACCAAAAGCAGTGCTTCAGATATTGTATCTTATTATAAGTTCCGAAGTTCAAAGGAATATCACAATTACACCGGAGTAAAGGATTCTGCCCGCCTGAAGAGATTTCATGAGCTTCAGGATTACCTGAAAACGAAGCAATTCACGGAGAGGAAGGAATACCTGCTCGACAAGCGCAGATTTGAAAAGTCCGATATGTTCAAAGAGTTAAAAGAATATGAAACACTTAAAAACTCTCCGGACATCAAGTGGTATTTAAGCATAAAGGACTCAAACAAGTTTGATATCCTGAAAAGCAGGAAACTCACATTCAGTGATGAATTTGACGATATCACACCTGACGGCAAAAGATGGCTGAACAAATATTACTGGGGTGAAAAGCTTCTGCATGACAGTTACAGCATTGCAACTGACCTGCATTGCTATACGCCGTCGGACAACCTCGAGGTCCGGCACAGCGTGCTTCGCATAATAACCAAACCACAGAAGATAAACGGCAAGGTCTGGGATCCCGCAAAAGGTTTCTATACAAAAGACTTCGGCTTTACGTCCGGCATAATAAACACCGGCGCTTCATTCAGGCAGAAATACGGCACCTTCACCGCCAAGATCAAACTCTCGGATCCGAATGTACGCAATGCCTTCTGGCTGATAGGAGACCGCATCACGCCTCATGTTGACATCTGCAGGTCAGGTCACGGGAAGGTCTGGTTTGACCTCTTCACTGCGCCCGGCGGTCATTACAAAAAGAACATAGGATCAAGATATCTTTCTGATTTTTATATCTACTCCCTGGAGTGGACATCAAACGCGCTGGTCTGGAAGATCAACGGCGTGGAGGTTATGCGTCAGACAAACGGCGTACCACAGGAGCCGATGTATATCAATCTTGCCGGAGGAGTCGACAAACCCATCGGTGGGATTTCCTCCATGGAGATTGATTGGGTGAGGGTATACGAATAATTGCATCACATGCAGATTATGGCATGTATATGATGTGGCGACGGGTCTGAGACCCGGTGCAACCTGCATCATATGCAAATAGCCGGTCATATCGGGGCGCGCCGGGTCTGAGACCCGGCGTTGCCTTTTTTTTTGTTTGTACCTGTAACATTATGGGTATTCAGGCCGTCTTTATGGTGTCAGTGCATTGACCTGTATGACCGTAAAAGAGTACAATAACGCCGTCAGGGAGTTCGGAGACCATGTCTACCGGTTCATCTTCCGCAGCATAAAGGACAGCCACAGAGCTGACGATATCGTACAGGATACCTTCGAAAAGCTGTGGAGGTGTGTCACTGAAATAGAATATGCCGCTGTCAGATCATGGCTCTTCTCAACTGCCTATAACAGGATGATCGATGTAATAAGGAAAGATTCAAGGCTTGTTGACGTGGAGTATTATGATGACAGCTCACTTTACGCGGAAGAGAACGGCAGCGACCTGAATGAGGTGCTTCACCGGGCGCTTGAGACGCTCCCTGCCATTCAGCGGTCGGTAATACTTCTTCGCGACTATGAAGGATACAACTACAGGGAGATTGGTGAAATAGCCGGATTATCTGAGGCACAGGTCAAGACCTATATTTTCAGGGGGCGTGTGGCTCTCAGAAATTACCTCGTAAAGACATCTGTATGGCAATAATTGAAGATACGGATTTCCCCCGTCTGACACCTCCGGAAGAGAGGATGCCATCTGGCAGCAGGCTGTTCCGCAGGGCAGAGGAGCTGACTGATGAGCAGTTTGACCTTCTGGCTGCAGCATGGACTGAAGGCGCCCTTTCAGGTGAGTCACTTGCAGAACTCGAATCCGTGATGGCATCCGATGCCCTCAGAAGGGTTCGCGCAGGGAGCTTCCGATCCATTCGTCTTTATCCCCTGAATGAAACCTGGTCCGGTCTCAGCTCTGCCATAAAACCTTTACCGGTGCTGACGGCATTTCGCCGCAATGTCATTCCCGCACTTCTTGCAATGGCGGCCATGATAGTCATAATAATCTACGGTCCGGCAGGAGCAAAACTGAAAACGAAAACATCCGGGAATGTGGCTGCTGAAACAGGAATGACAGTCGCAGAGATTCCTGCATCATCTCCGATAATTGCGGTAAATGGAGAACAGGCAACCCATAGAGGTGCATCTTCGGGTTCAGAGGCGGAATTGACCCGCAGCGGTGAAGCTGCCGGTTCAGAGAAGGCATTTAATCAGGCTCAGGCAGTTACGGTTCCACAGCCGGCGGTTGCCGGCAACAGAACAGAACCCGTGATACCGGATGTCAGCGAGAGAGCTCAGCCCCTGGCGCTTGCCTGGAGCCATGCAGTACCATCAGCAGTCGCCCCGGCAATATACACCGGAATGACGCCGGTCAGTATGCAAAAAATTGCACCATCATGGATAGTGCCTGAGGAAAAAAACTGGATGCTGCGCAGTGTCTCCTTCCTTGCCAGCGCTGTGACAGGCAAAGAGAAGCAAATTGACGGCTACGCGATAGCAAACGGCTGCATAACAGGTATTAACTCTGTCCTCGGGTGGGAGATGGAGCTGGAACAGGTCAGTAATAAAAGAGGAGAGCCGGTGGCGGTCAGCTTCAGCTCTTCACTACTCTCCTTCACAAGGACGGTGAACAAAACAAAGTTATGATTGTAACTTTTCGTCACCCCTGTTCGTCCATGTATTAAACAACAAAATATTTTAAGCCATGAAAAGAATATTGATCTCAGCCGTACTTATCGTTGCGTTAGTCCTGCCATCAGTGGCACAGGAGAAGGAACAGAAGCTCAAGGAGCTCGAAAAGCTTGAAGAACAAACAGAAAAAGTCACCCCTCCTGACACCCTGACAGCGGTGGAGGAAGAGGTTGAAGTCATCACGGAAGAAGAGTGGGATGACACCTCCAGGGTAAAGATTGGAGAAATAGTTACAGTAGAGGAGACAGATGACGAAACAGTTATCCGGATCGGGAAAAAAGCAGTAAAAATATTTGAAGATGAAGACGATATTGACGTTAACATCTTCGAAGAAGAATTTGAGGAGAGCGATGATCCTGCCGACAGACGCAAAAGTTTTGACGGGCATCTCGGAGGCATCGAAATCGGATACAACAATTTCACTTCGGGGAGATGGCTTAAGAATGAGACACCGCTGGAAGGCTGGCTGGATCTGAATACTGCAAAATCGACAAGTTTCAACATCGTCTCTCCTCCTGTCAGCCTTGGGTTCACCCGTCATTTCGGGCTGGTCACGGCCCTGGGTGTCAACTTCAACAACTACCGGTTTGACGGCAACAATACGATAGTCGTCGACGGAGAAGGTATTGTCACCCCCTCTTATCCTGAAGACCCCATAAGGTTTGACAAGAGTAAGCTGGCGACTGTCTACGGTATCCTGCCTGTGATGCTTGAAGTGCAGATACCCGTCTCGCACGGCAGCACAATCAACCTGGGAGCAGGTGTAACAGGTGCAGTGAAACTCGGATCACATACAAAGGTTGTATATCACAATGACGGCAAACAGAAGGACAAGAACCGTGACGACTTCAACCTCAACGCACTGAGGTACGGAGTAACTGCACGGGCGGGTTACGAGATGGTCCAGGTATACGGTACCTGCTGGCTCTCTCCGATGTTCGAGAAGGGAAAGGGTCCTGTACTCTATCCTTTCGAGATAGGCCTGGCGCTGACTATCAACGACTAAAAGAGCAACACCATTGTTATACGGGAGGGGGCATTTGCACAGATGCCCTCTCTCTTTTTTATTTATATTTGAGCCGTTGAAACAGAGAGCGGTGCGCCGGCAGACCGGCACCGCAGAACCAGAAAAAACAAAACAGCGATGAGACTACTTCTGATCAGCAATTCAACCAATGCCGGTGAGGCATATCTCGACTATCCCAAGCACAACATCAGGGAATTCCTTGGCAGCAAAAAGGTGAAGGCACTCTTCATCCCATATGCAGCGGTAACCTTCTCATATGATGATTACGAAGCAAAAGTAAAAGACCGCTTCAACGAGGTCGGACATGATGTTGTCTCTATCCACCGGTTTAAGGATCCGGTCAGGGCCATACTTGAAGCACCGGCAATAGTTGTCGGCGGCGGAAACACCTGGATGCTGCTGAAGTGTCTGAGAGACAACAAGCTGATTGCCCCGGTCAGGAAGAAGGTACTGGCAGGCACTCCCTATATCGGCTGGAGCGCCGGCTCAAATGTGACCTGTCCTACAATTATGACAACAAATGACATGCCTGTGACAGCCCCCTCATCCTTCAGGGCTTTCGGGCTGATTCCCTTCCAGATCAATCCTCATTACCTCGACGCCAATCCGGCAGGACATGCAGGAGAGACACGTGAGCAGAGGATTCAGGAATTCATTGAGGTCAACAGGGAAATTTTCGTGGCGGGGCTTCGCGAAGGCACAATGTTCCTCCTGGAGGGAAGGAAGCTCTCGCTTATCGGACCGCGTAACTGCCGGATATTCAGATACGGAAATGACCCGATTGAAATAAAGCCCGGAGGTGATCTCTCCTTCCTGCTTAAAAAGAGCAAAAAGTAAATAACCGCGCCACCCGGGGGAAATGAGACTGGTAAAAAAAATAGCGCTGATTACCGGCAGCCTGCTGCTGCTTGTCATACTCTTGCCAGGACTTTATGCATTCCTGAGGCAGGATAGGGTCACTGCAGCACTTATTCGGAAAGTCAATGAAAGCGTAGATACCAGGATCTCTTACGGCGGAGTGAGACTGACAATCTTCGAGTCATTTCCAAACATCACGGCCAGATTCAGCAACCTGCTGGTTGAACCGTCTCCGTTCTACGACAAAAAACAGTTCGGGAAAGAGGATAACGACACGCTTCTTTTCACCTCATCTCTTTCACTCACAGTGTCTATGCCCTCACTGCTTACAGGAACAGTTTCGGTGAAATCAATCACTGCCAGGGACGGTGAGGTGAACCTGCTGACAGACAGGAGAGGTGACATCAATTTCATGGTACTGCCGGAGAAAAAGGGTGACGGAAAGAATGTAAGACTAAAGAATATAAGCGCGGTAAATATAAGAGCCGTCTACAATGACCGGAGCTCCGATATGCGAATAGCAGGAACCGTCGGGGAGGCAACCCTCGGAGGGGAACTGTTCCGTACAGGAATCTACCTGAATACAGTGCTGAAGGCACAGATAGACTCCCTGAGCCTCAACGGCAATACAATCAGGGGATTCCCGGCTGAGGCCGGCGTCAAGCTGCGGAAATCGGCCAGCTCACTGTCGGTTGCCAAAGGTTCGCTGACTGTGGCTGATCTCAGGTTTGACATCAGCGGAAACATAAACTATTCGGCCTCGACGCTCAACCTCGCCATTGACGGCAGGAAGATCAGCATTGCGTCAGTGATCTCCCGTCTCCCGGAAAAATGGAAAAATTATACAGGTACCTTTTCTCCGACCGGAATCCTTGACATTAAGTGCAGTATCACAGGGCCATACGGCGAAGCAGGTAAACCTCACATTGAGCTTATTTACGGCCTGACAAACGGGAAGATGAGCCATTCATCCACGGGATTCAAAGTAAACAACCTGGAGTTCAGGGGGGAAATCAGCAACGGTGATCATAATTCAGCTGAAACCTTCCGGATTACTGTTGACAACCTCACGGCCCGATACGGTTCAGCTTCAGTTGAGGGTTCATTCATGATGAACAACCTCAGGAGACCGCACATCACCCTGGCCCTCAGCGGTGATCTCGATTTTAACGACCTGAGCAGGATCTTCAGGTCCGGTTACATACGGGACCAGACCGGTTTCGTTTCCGGCAGCATCAGGATGGCCGGAACGATTCCGGACAGCACCGGCATAGTTACGGCCCTTCCCTACCTCAAGCCCGAGGTCTCCCTTCTGTTCAGGGAGTTCGGGGCTACAGTGGCTGACCGTGGACTATCATTTTCCGGGGTGAACGGTGCTCTCAGCATTAACAATGACCTTGTTACAGAAAACCTTGCCCTGACCTTCAGAGACCAGCATTTCACACTGAATACGGTAATGAAAAACTTCGTCCCGTGGCTGGCCGGCAGCAGTGTACAACCGGCAATTACGGGCGAGATCCATGCTGACAGGCTGGTAACCTCATCTTTCGCACGCGACAAAGAGAAAGACAGGGACAGCGACACCCTGCGGAGTTACCGCAAATCGCCTGACCTCTTTCCCTCAGACATAACAGCCAATCTCCGGCTGAGGGCTGACAGCCTTATTGTCAATAAATTCCGGGCTTCGGGGGTTACAACCAGGTTAATCTACAAACCCTATGTAATAACACTTGAAGAGGCCAGGGCCGAAGGATTGGACGGAGTGCTTGCCGGCGAATTCATGCTGGGAAGGCAGAAGGAGGGCGGATATATCTCCAGGGTCAGTCTGGATGTAAGTGATATTGATATCAACAAGGCATTTACAGCCTTCAATAATTTCGGACAGGATTTCATTGTAAGCGATAACCTGCAGGGAAGGCTCACCGGTAGTGTGACGGTTCTGTCACCGCATGACGGCAATTACAGGATAATGCGCAAGGCCATTGCTGCAGAAGCACACCTGTTAATCAGCGAGGGAAAGCTTATCAGCTTCGCTCCTGCGGAGAGCCTCTCATCATATCTCGACCTCAGCGAGCTCAAAAACATCAGTTTCTCGAGGATGGAAAATGACCTGTTTATAAACAACGGTACTGTTTCAATTCCCAAGATGCTCATAAACTCAACGGCAGTCAATTTCACGGTTTACGGCACCCATGGCTTTGACGGAGACTATTCATATCACGTCCGGCTACTTCTCTCAGAGGTCATGAGCCGCAAGGCCAGGGAACGCAACAGGGGTGTCAGCTCCTTCGGAC
>JAVEZX010000011.1:0-43246 GCA_034002785.1 Bacteroidales bacterium | reverse complement strand
GCGACTCGCCAGTCAGAATCCGTGAGCCTGCCTGAAAGAGTTTATCCATCACCCCGCGATCGGGAGATGCACCATCGCCCATCCTGGTCTCATAGGCTATGCCCTGCTCCATGTAAACCATGGTGCCAGCTTCAGCGACTATCGTCTCATTCGGATCGAGTTCAATCTCTACGAACTGGATGTCGTCACCGAAAATCTTGTAATCAATTTCATGTGATATCATAAGATCAGTGTTTTTTGTGATTCCGAAACGAAGTTATAATAATGGGACCATATTTCAAGCAGTACAGAAGCAGGAATGCCTCCAGAATCAGAATTCAGTCTTATGATAATATTGTCCGACAGGCATTATGTAGAGTGGCTCCTCATTCTCAGGGAGCTGCATTATGTTCCGCACCGCCTCGTCGTTGAAGGCGCCGATGGCACATGTACCAAGGTGAAGGGCCTCGGCCTGCATGTACACATTCTCAGCCGAGTGGCCGAGATCCATGCACACGTACCTCTCGCGACCGCGATCGCCGTACTTGACAGTGTTAAGGCTAAAATCGGCACTGTAAAAAATCACTGCCGGGGCTGTCTTTATCATCTCCTGCCTGAGAGCCGCAACTGAGAGTTGTTCTCTCACATCATGGTCAATAGCCATTGTCAGTTTATGCTCCCTCGATGAGTACCTGTAGACTCCCGGCTCAATCCCTTTAACCCTGCCAGCAAGAACATAAATTTTCAGAGGATACAGGGCTCCTGCCGACGGGGCTGTCCGCAGCCCTCCCTGTGTAAGCGGATAACCTGATAACGGCCAGGTGATGCCGTAGGCAGCCCACAGAAGTTGTGACAGGTCCTCCGCGGATATGGACTCGTTAGTGAAGTGGCGGTGCGATCTTCTGCTTGCCAGGGCTTCTTCGACACTTACCTTGCCTGTAAGCACAGGCGCAGGAAGTGTGTACTCAAGGATGTTAACATCGTTTTTCATAAGGGACTGTCGCTGTTCATCAGGATTCCCGCCTGTATTGCACCCGAGGACAAGAACTGCCAGTAATGCAACCGATATGACTTTCATGTATGCAGGTTTTATACATCTAAGATACCGCATAATAGATCCGGTGTCAACCGTACCGGAAAAGATTTTTAACCTTATTTCTTAACCGCCGGGTTGGGGATTATGCAGAGAAATTCGAATGTGTTGCTGTAAGGATTGCGGAACTGATGCATGTCGCCCGGCCTGACAAACAGGCTCTGCCCCTCGGCTACCTCATGCCCGGTGCCATGCTCGTCAACAGCTATCCCTCGTCCGCGCTCGATTTTGATAACATGCTCATAATCATGGTTGTGAAAGGGAGTATTGCCTCCCGGAGCAACAAAGAAGTGGCGCATGATAATGTTACCTGATCCGTCTTCCGGACCAATAAGTATCTTCATTCTTACGTTGGTAGCACCTTCAACCTGCACCTCCGGTGCCAGAATCTCTTCGTTGTTGTTTATCTTCATGACTGTTCCTCCGGGCTTTTTAACAAAGTTACCACTTAAACATTTCCACGAAGCAAAAGTTTCGAGCAGCGAAAACAAATTCACTAACTATATGCTCTGTGATCGATTGGTCATACAATTCCTGACCCTCTACGAGGGTCTGTTGGTTTGCTATTCCTCTCTTACGAAGGTCTGTTGTGTCCCCGTTCTTCCATGAGGCATTTGATGACCATCAGGAATTATAACCCTTCATGCTCCGCCAAACAAACGTCGGCGGAAGAATGAGAGCATCAGCACTACTGCAACCAATACCGCCGCAAGCGCAGCCGTCAGGAAAATTGCCCGGTGATCATCCTGCCGCCTGATCATTATCCCCGCAAATGCCCATACAACCGCCAGACCTATATAGGGGTTGCTCATCCGCCATATTGTCAGGGAAACTATAATGGCCCCGACGACAATCATTATTATTGCCCACGACTGCTCGCTGATCCCGAATCCCTGCCAACCATTTGTGACCAGCAACGCAGTGACGTTGGCAATGGTCGCAATGCAAATCCAGCCCAGATAAACACCGAAACCGGCCTTTATAAAACCGTCAGGAAGATCCCTGATAAATATATTGATCCAGATAAGACAGATCAGAAGGCCTGCCATTAGTATCAGTGACAGTGGCAATCTCTCATAATGCCATGCCACTATCCACAAACCATTGAACAGACAGGAGAGACCGAAAAGCCATCCAACGCGTGATACTGCTACCTGGTATGATGTTGTAAACTGAATCACGCAGAAGATCAAAAGCAGAATGTAGATTACACCCCAGATGGAGAAGGTGACCCCTGCGGGCACGAACAGGTTGGGAAAGCCATCAGACAGCTGACCGGTTGTCTTTCCGTTAAGAGGAAGCGCATTTGCCAGATAGTTCATGACGATCATCCCGGCAAAAAGAATCAGGTTCAGGTATTTCATAGGTACAGATTCAGGTTATACTCTTACTCTAAATTAGCATTAACCCAAATTTAGGAATAATTCTTCTTCGCAGCCACCAAGCCACTGCTAAAATCTAGCACTCCCTGGCTGATTCTCCTCCCGGTTTGCACAGATACCATTTATTGTGCCCGAGCTCATGTTTGAGGATATACTGCTCACCGTCAGCTGTCTCAACCATGAAGTAATCCGCTACCGGGTGCTTCTGCTCCTGGTCCCACTGATACCAGCGGTCAATCACATCCTTTACCTCATGCCTTATGCCCTTCCACATGAAGCACTTCGGCGTCTCATCCTCCATATATCCGGAGTAGCATTCAGTCCTAATGTGAATAAGCTCTTTCATCTGGCTGAATTTTTATGATTTGAAAGCCTGCATCACAAAGATAAACCTTTCACAGGGTGAAGTCAAGCAGGCAGAAATAAGAAAAGGCGCCGTTAAGCGCCTCTTCGGGTCCCGGATCCCCCTCAAACTCAGAGTAAATGATTTGCGGACCATGTTTACCCTGATGATTCCCGGGTATCCCGATCCGGGATATATATGAAGATAATTGAGGAAATTCCGCTGACCGGACCGATCCTCCCGGTTTGCTACTTCTTTAACTCAACCACTGCATACCTCGATATCTTCCAGAACTGCTCCGGATCCTTGATTTCGATGTGCGCGATCTTGTCATCACTCTCACGTACAAACTCATATGAGCTTGTAGGATGCTCGGTGATGAGCTTTGCATCCCTCGAATTCACCGGGATATACTTGAGTTCCGAAATGTCAATCTGCGAGAAAAGGCTGTCAGTGATATCATTGACAAGAGACTCAGTCCTGCCCAGTCCGAGGAAGCCTCCGTCCTTGGATACTATACCCATCTCCTTCAGATCCCTGAAACTGCCTGAGGCAAGGTAAGCCTTGTTCATCTCTGCTACCTGTGTGTTGATAAGCTCTTCCTTCTCAGTGACGGCCGTCCTCAGATCCGAAGCAAGTATATTCAGCTCCCCGATCTCAATATCCCTCTCACTGACTGTAGTTGTCAGAGCGGCTATCTGAGTCTGGTGCTCCTGCAGTTTAAGCTCGAGACCGGCAATCATCTCCTGAAGTCCCTTAATCTCCCTGCCGGAATTCTTCAGCTGTGAACTGAGCGAGGCAAGCTTCTTCCTGTTTTCATCAAGCCTCATGCTGATACTCTTGATGTCATTCAGAATCTGCTCCTTCCTGGTACTTGTAAATTCAACGTTGTCCGAATTGTTGATCGTAATCAGGTTTTCCTTCTGCTTGAGGGCGTTGAGGTCATTCTCAATCTGAGTGAATGTCTGAAGCCAGTCGTTGAGCGTTGAGTCACGTACGGCAAGCATGTCATTGTAAGTGGTTCTCTCATTCTCTATCAACGCCAGTTGCTCCTCCTGATGAATGCTGTATGAAAGCCAGGCAACTACACCTGCCGCTACCAGTATAATGAAACTGATAATGGCGGTAATACGTACTCCTTTTGCAATACCGTCCTTGCGGGCGTTCTCAGCATAGTTGATCCCTGAGTTGTCATCGCCGGGATAAGAGCGATTCGTGTTTTCTGTTTCTTTCATTTTTCCTGCTTTTTGTTTTTTCTGACAAACCGGGATGCAAAGGCCGTGCCCGACATGCCAGCAAGCCGTAATACAATAATATACTGCAGGTTACAAAACCGGTCGTAACGGATCGGTTGTTCATTTTGATAAAATCATTCTCAAAATGAGAATTCAGGAGAGGTACGGATCAGGACTGTTTCTCCTCCCGGAGCAATCTGTAGACGGTAGAAACACCTATGTCGAGCTTCTTTGCGACAGCCTTTATATCGTTATCATGTTTCCTGAGCAATGACCTGATGATCTTCATTTCATACTGCCGCAGGGTCAGCTCCTCATCCATGATTGCGGAAAGGGGATTGCCCGGATCGAGAATTATGTCTTCCGGTTCGATTGTTGTTGTCTCTGAAAGGGTGACTGCCAGTTCGACAACGGATTTCAGCTCACGGACATTTCCCGGGAAGGGATGTCCCAGAAGTTTCTGCTGAGCCTGAGGAGAGAGTTTTTTGAGCCGGATCTCATTCTCGGCACAGAATCTTTCGGCAAAATGGCTGGCAAGAATGAGGATATCGTTGCCACGTTCCCGCAGTGGCGGCAGCTCAATGGGCAACCCTCTCAGCCTGTAGTAGAGATCCTCCCTGAAGTTGCCCTTCTTCACCTCTTCCAGGAGGTTCCGGTTTGTTGCAACAATGATCCGGCAGTCAGTCTTGATGGCTTTATTGCTACCGATACGGACTATCTCCTTCTCCTGAAGTGCTCTCAGAAGCTTTGACTGCAGGCCCGGATCCATCTCTCCTATCTCATCCAGGAACAGGGTTCCTCCGTTTGCTTCCTCAAACCGTCCGATCCTTCCTGATACAGCACCGGTAAATGCACCCTTCTCGTGCCCGAAGAGCTCACTCTCAATCAGCTCAGACGGTATTGCCGCAACATTCACAGGCACAAATGGCTTGTTTTTCCTGCGGGAGTTGTAGTGAATCGCCTTGGCTACCAGCTCCTTCCCGGTACCGGTCTCACCTGAAACAACAACGGTAATGCTGGTGTCCAGGGCTTTCTCCATAAGTGCATAAACTGCCCTTACAGCCTGGCTCTCCCCTATGATCGTGTTACGGAAGAGATACTTATGCTGCACCTCACGGCGCAGGGAACTGATCTCCCGTCTCAGGCCGATGCCATTGCTGATGTTCTGGACAGTAAGCAAAAGCCGCTCCCTGATGTCATTCGTCTTTACGATATAATCATAAACACCCAGCTTAAGCAGGCTGACAGCGGTATCAATATCATTCTGACCTGAGATCAGGATAACCTGTATATCATTGTTTTCCTCTTTGATTTTCTTCAGGAGGTCGATTCCGTTCATATCAGGAAGACGGTAATCGAGCGTGACTATGTCAGGCGATTCGTGGAGGCACTCCAGAAATTCACCGGCAGTCCGAAAGCTCCTGACTTCATAATCCACATTAAGACTGAGGGTGTGGACCAGGAGCCTGCTGTACCATTCATCGTCCTCAACAACAAATATCTTCAGGTGAGTTTCAGCCATTTATCAATACTCTGTTGGTGATCCTTGATTCTGCATGCAAATTAAAGATTTCCGGGCTGGTGTACCGGTCTTTCATCCGATTTTCGACATCTGTTCCTCAATCTCTCTTCTGACTCCTGGATAGATCTCCCCGATTCTGCCGAGAAGCAATTTGATCTTTCCGGGATCATCTGCCGATCTGGAAGCTGTTTCCACCTCCGTCAGCAGTGATGTAAGTTCAACGGCGCCAAGGTGCCGGCACTGGGGGATAAGCTTATGTGCAATATCAGCAATCCCTGGTATATCTCCTGTTTCCAGGTGCTCCGCCATCTGACCGAGGCCTTTCCCTGTTCCCTCCATGAAGGTAACAAGCATTTCCCTGACGAATTGTTCATCTCCTCCGGCTGTACGGCGGAGGTTCCTCAGGTCAATGTGACCCGGATTATTCTCTTCAGCTTTTACCTCCGGAGCCGCTCCAGTGTTTGGGGCGAATCCCTCTCCCGGGAACCGGATCTCCTCCTCCGGAGAAGCCGCTACCGCTGATTCCCTCCTGTGTCCGGTTACCTCAAGGATGGCCTTAAGCAAGGCCTCCTCCGTGAACGGTTTCCTCAGAAACGCATTCATTCCCGCCTTTCGGTAATTCTGCAGATCGTCACCAGGCAAGGCGGCCGTGACGCAGATTACCGGCATGTCTGATCCGCTGATATTCAGTTCATTTCGAATGACCTCCGTTGCTTTCACGCCGTCCATCTCCGGCATCCGAAGGTCCATAAAAAGCAGATCGAACCGCCGGGAACGCAGAATTTCCAGCGCCTCCAGTCCATCCCTTGCCTCAGCGTATTCCAGTCCCCACCTTGTGAAAATGGACCTGAAGAGCATGCGGTTGTACAACTCATCGTCAACTACCAGTACTCCGAGCTTCCTGATCTCCTCAGGCACAACAACCGGCTGCCCGCTCTCCGGGCTTACGAGGGCACTATCACCTTCAAGGAACGGGATCTCGCACGTGATGGTTGTACCCTGATTTTTCCTGCTTTTGCATTCTATCTTACCTTGCTGCAGATCCACCAGTTTCCTGACAATTGAAAGCCCGAGACCGGTACCCCCGTATTTACGTGTGGTACTCGTCTCTTCCTGGATGAAGTCGTCAAAGATCGTATCAATCTTATCCTCATCAATGCCTATGCCGGTATCGGCGAATTCCATCACAAGTACTAACGCCGGGTGCTCTTTCCTGATGCTCCTGACGGAGATATGAACAGTGCCATCCACCGTAAACTTCACCGAGTTGCTGATCAGATTTATCATTATCTGTTTCAGCCGGTAGGGATCGCCCAACAGAACAGAGGGAGTATCCCGGTCTACGCTGCAGCTCAGAACAGTGTTGTTTTTCCGTGCCTGGTCATCAAACAATGCACATACCTCATTCACAACCTCTCTGATGCCGAAGTGCACCTGTTCAAGAACCACCTTGCCATCCTCCAGTTTTGAGAAATCGAGGATATCATTGATTATCTTCTCCAGATGACGTGATGATGACCTTATTATTTTCAGTGTACGGGAGGTATTATCATCCAGGGGTTCGCGCAGCAACTGTTCTGTGAAACCGGATATCGCCGTTACGGGTGTCCGGATCTCGTGACTCATATTGGCCATGAACTGCTCTTTGGTCCTCGCGAGGTTTTCTGCCTCATCCTTCGACCTTTGCAATGCAACCTGGTATGCATCTGATTTGCGAACATAGCGGGCAACGATAAAAACCACTAGAACAGCCAGCAGGATCCCGGAGACCAGAAACATTACCAGCCAGCGGTAAGTTCTGCCGGCCAGGAGGTCTGCCTCGTCCTTATTTGCCTTGAGTATTTCAGAGACTTCCGACTCCATCTTGGCGGTCAGGTCATGGAACTGCTCCTTTATCCTGGTGCTGGTGCTGGCCAGCTGTGACTCCCGCAGCCTCATCTTCTCCCTGACGGCCTGATCCGCCTTCTCCAGGCTGTCAAGATCAGTAATAAGTGCCTGTTCGTCGATCCGGCTCTTCTCTGACCGGCTGAAAACGCGTTTCAGTATTCCCTTCTCGGACTCCTTCCCCGCCTCCGCAGTCAGGTTGAGCCGGTCAGGCAGCTGCATGAGGTATTCAATTACACGGTTATTCTGGTTCAGGTAGAGAAGCTCGTTCCAGATGTAGATATTCTCCTCTATCAGTTTGCTGATTGTATCCGTCTGTGCAAGCAGGACAGGTGAGTCACTGCACTCTTCCCTCAGCCTGTTGACCTTGCCGTCAATCTCAGAGATTACCGAGTAATAAGGCTCAAGATCCTTTTCATTGTCAGTGACCGAGTACATCCGGAAGCTGTTCTCAGCCTTCTGAAGATCCATTGAGATCTCGCGTATACTCAACAGTTTCTGACCGGGGCCGACATCAGTTCTGATTGATCCGACAATGGAGGAGAGATTGACCCAGGCCAGGTATCCGGTAGCGGCCAGAAGGCCAACCGCCAGTATCATTAGCAAACCAATCTTAACCTGAACTGAAAATCTCTTCACGGTGCGCCAATTAAATATGAACGAGATATAAAACTATGAAATTTTCCCGTCTTTGCCTCTGACCCTCGCCGAGTCAGCGGAGATAAGGCAATAAATCATTATGCTTATCAACGCGGCAAAGAAGCACCACACCGAGGTCAGATACTCCTTGTACAAGATGCCTGTAATAAGGCATGACACAGCCATCAGAAGCCCAAGGAGCCAGACATTCCGGCGGCTTGAGATGAACAGCGGCACCAGTGTGGCGGTGGCATATCCGGCGAAGACCAGCAGCGCCCATTTCTGCGGAAATTCTCCGGAATATTTAATATGATGGCTGCTGATCACCGGGTATACCTCCGAGGTCAGGAGCCTGACACCATAATAGGCCGAAACAAGCAGCCCAAGAACAAGCAATGGAATCATGATCCTTCCCGTCCCCCGTTCCTTCTCCATAAGCATCACTGACAGAGGAACATATGTCGGCCACAGGATCACAGCCGCAAACAGGAACAGGTAAGCTGAGATGCTTAGCATCAGGTCATGTCCGGGCGACTGCAGTGCCACCCAGACAAAGCCTTCAGAAATCTGCTGAACTCCGAATATCAGGGGCATGGCTGCAAACACACGTCGCGAAGAATCATTGTTCTTTCTGACTGTCAGCACGCCAATTGTTGTGATCAGCGCTCCCCCGGCAAAACTTGCTCCCGCTGAAAAACACATGGTACCTCCTCTTTTGAGGCATCAATTTAATACTTTTTGGTATTTCATGTATCTTGCTTCACAAAATGAATTTCCCTTATGAAAAAGTACACCCTGCTGCTCGTTGTTTGCCTCCTGCTCTGCATCTTTCCCGGCCGTAGCCAGGACAGCAGGTTCAGTTTTGCCCTCGTGACTGATACCCATATCGGGGGTGAGGGTGCCGACGAGGATCTGCAGCGCACAGTCGATGACATCAACTTAATTGATTCACTGGCATTTGTGATCATCTCCGGCGATGTCACCGAGTTCGGTTCAGACGCTGAATTACGCAAGGCGAAGGCGATCCTTGACGCCCTGAACAAACCGTGGTACATCATCCCCGGGAATCACGACACGAAATGGTCGGAGAGCGGCGCCAACAGCTTCCGCGTCATCTTCGGCGATGAGGCTTTTGCATTCACGAAAGGCGAATGGCTCTTCACAGGCACCAACTCGGGTCCCAACATGAGGATGGGCCCGGGCCAGATACCGAGGGAAAACATCGTATGGATCGATTCCGTACTGAATATGCCGGCCAACAGGAAGATGAAGGTTATCTCCGTCAATCACTACCCTCTCGATGAGGGACTGAACAACTGGTACGAGCTGACAGACAGGCTCAGGAAGCTTGACACGAGGCTCGCCCTCTGCGGGCACGGACACTCGAACAGGGTGATGAACTTCGAAGGGATACCCGCGCTCATGTGCCGGTCGAACCTCCGTGCCGGCCAGGACCAGGGGGGATACAACATCCTGACAATAAACGGAGATACACTGCTGACAGCGGCAGTAAGGCACCCCGGGGCCGGAGAAATTTTGGCTAAAACAATGCCCGTTTGGGCCACTGTCAGGCTGGAAAAGCATGATTTCAGTGCAGACACCGTAAAATGGCCGAGGCCAGATTACTCCATGAACAAAAAATACAGCAGTGTGCTGGAGTCATGGCGCCAGCAGGAGAGGGCGGATATCGGTGCAGGGGCGACAGTGGCAGGAAAACTTGCCATTATCACGAATACTGCCGGTGAGGTTAAGGCTCTCTCCCTGAAAAACGGAAAGGTAAGATGGAACGTCCCTACAGGAGCTAAAATTTACAGCACACCTGCTACAGACGGCAGGCGGGTGATAGCCGCGTCGGCTGACGGCATGGTCAGGGCTCTTTCGATTAAAAGCGGGAAGCTGCTCTGGAGTTTTAACGCCGGACAACCGGTGGTGGCCTCCCCGGTAACCGGTGCAGGCAAAGTCTTCATAACCGGCTCCTCTGGCAAATGCCATGCACTGGACCTCACCGACGGCACACTTCTGTGGAGCAACGGTGACATAAATGGATTTGTCGAAACAATGCCATTGATATACAAGGGTATGCTGATCTTCGGCACATGGGATAACAGGCTCTACGCCCTTGATACTGAAACGGGCGTCACACGATGGGTGTGGAACAACGGCTACACCAACAGGATGCTCTCACCTGCCGCCTGCGTACCCGTCGCCGCAGGCAACAAGGTTTTCATAGTTGCGCCTGACAGGAAGATGGCATGTATTGACGCTCAGACAGGGAGACTCATCTGGCACTCCGACCTGGGAGGAATCGCAGTCAGGGAGTCGATGGGGATATCGGCTGACAGCTCGATGATACTTGCTAAAACTATGAACGGAATAGTTGTGGGAGTAAGTGCCGCCGGTGAAACACCAGAGGTCATCTGGAAGACAGATTTCAATATCGGTTATGACATTGCTCCCGGCGTGATTACAGAGCGCAACAGTATCATCTTCATCCCCTCTGACAAGGGAGTGGTTCACGCCGCCTCCCGTGCTGACGGCACACTTCTCTGGAGCCACAGGATCTCTTCATGCCTGATTAACAACATCGTTCCGCTGGATAACGGCAGCGTTCTTTGCAACGCCATGGATGGAACGGTTGTAAGGTTGTCGTTCTGAAGTCGAAAGTCGAAAGTCAGAAGGTCCGGGCGGAGTTATGATTTAGCTGCAGTGGAAAAGACACCTGCACTGCTAAAAAAAGATTTTGATTTTAGTCGCTGAATCTGTAACTTTAGTGATTATCGAATCGAGAATTCTTTAACCTATTTATTATCAACAAATTTAACAACAACACAAATTATGGCAGGATTTATTGATGAATTCCTTAAAAGCTACGGTCCTGAGGTGACCAAACAGATGTCAAGTAACTTCAATGTGGACCAGGGGACCGTGCAGAAGCTTATTCCGCAGCTGGCACCCCTGATCATTGCAGGTCTGAAGAGGCAGAAAGATACCCGCGGCGGAGACGAGAGGGTTGATCACATCCTCAACAAGTACGGGGACTCTTCGGTTCTCAACAACATACAGGATCTGATTGCCAACAAAGCTCACGCAGAGCAGGTTGACCCTAATCTCGGAGGTCTTCTTGGTGATGCAGGGGGATTGCAGGCAGCACAGGCACTGGCAAAGAAGATGAACATCGATGCTTCAACAATCATGAAGATGATCCCGGCTCTTGCACCGCTCGTGCTCGGTGCGCTGACGAAGAAGCGTGACACCGGTGGCAAGGGTATCTCCGGTGTAGGTGCTCTCCTTGATGCTGACGGTGACGGAAGCATACTTGACGATGTGGCAGGATTCCTGCTTAAAGGCGGTTCCTCGTCCCAGTCAAGGGGCGGCGGGCTGCTCGGTTCACTCCTTGGCGGGATTACCCGCCGCAGGTAGAACTGATCTGCCATGAAACAGCCGGTATTATTCCTGTCTGTTCTCCTGGTACTCTGGATCGCCGGTGCTTCATACTGGTATGTATGCAAGATAAGGTGCGACTGCAAAGAGGCAGTCGCACCTGCCGTAACGACCCCGGGTACCGTGGATACCCTGGCGCCAACCCCTGAACAGCTGCTCCTCTCCACAGTGGAAGAGGCAAAGGGCTATCTGACGGCGTCAGGAACACAGAAAGGCTTCTTCGCATCATCATCGGCCACGGGAGAGATGAGCGGCATCAGCGATGAATACCTGAAGAAGCTTAAACTGGTCCTCGACAACAACCCGTCGGCACGCCTGGAAGTAACAGGACACGCAGATGCCACGGGGTCAGAGAACTGGAACGTTGAACTGGGGCTCAGAAGAGCCGAATACACAAAAACATTCCTGATTAACGCAGGGATAAAGGCGGAACAGATTGTGACATCATCGAAGGGTTCCTCCGAACCCGCGGCTACAAACAGCACGCCCGGGGGAAGAGCCGCAAACAGAAGAAGTGAAATCAAACTAATAATCTGAAAATCATGGCAGAACGATTTACAGCAGACCTGCTGTTCATACTGTTTGTGCTGCTCGTGGCAGCATTGCTGGGATTCCTCATCGGCTGGCTTCTTGGCAAAGGCCGTTCAAGGAAACAGATAGTAACCCTGGAAGAGGAGATAGAAAACCTGAAGGCAAGAATCCGCCAGCTGGAGGAGGAAAAGAAAGGACTTAACACCCGGATAAGCCTGCTTGAAGAAGAGAAGAACAAACTCGAAGCAGGAATGGGCCTCCTGGAGAATGAGAATAAGAGCCTCATGGACAAAATCACTGACCAGGAAGAGGATGAACAGGCACTTCGCGGTGAAGCCCGTAAGCTGGATGAAGAAGTTGACAGACTGCAGCTTACACTAGGCAGCCTTGAGAAAGAGCTTGCAACACTGAGAGCAGGACTGACCCGTGCTCCGGAAACCGGTGAGGCACACGATATTGCCGATGTACCAACAGCTGCAGTGTTGCCCGATTTCTCACCGGAAAAGATCAGACCTGACGATCTGCAGGAGGTTATAGGCATAGGGCCGAAGATTGCGAAGCTGCTGATGAACCGTGGCATCACCACCTGGAAGTCTCTGTCTGAAACGGCACCCAACTACCTTGAAGCTATCCTCCACGAAGACGGTGGTGAGCGCTTCCGCATTCACAACCCCGCCAGCTGGCCACACCAGGCCCGCCTGCTTCATGAAGGCAGATGGGATGAATTCCGCGAACTGAGAGATAAACTCTCGACTGAGAGCAGGTAGTTGCGACGGGCCCCGGATCCGGCGTTACCTTCTGTTTTTGCCCGCTTCTCCTTTGCAAAACGGGCAAAAATCCTATATTTGTATTTACAGGGTGTGGAATGCCTTTTATAACAACTAAAAAAGAAGGAGGTGCTGATGACTTTCAACGAGGATTTTCTATACCGTCCCCGGAAGTACAATAAGATCGATTTATGGAAAGATGTAACGCCTGAGCAGTGGAATGACCCTCTGTGGCAAAGGAAGAACTCAATAAGGTCAGTTGACCAGCTCAAAAAGGTTATCAGGCTCACTGACCACCAGGAAGCCGAGATAAGAAGAACAATCGGAACGTTGCGCCAGGAGGGCAAGGAACCACTGCGCATCACTCCCTACTACGCCTCTCTTATGCAGGCGGATCCGTTTAACCCGGTCTTTTTCGGCGAGGTATCAAAGAAAAGACTGGATCCCATTTTCTGGCAGAGTGTGCCAACTCCTGCCAACCTGATGTTCCCCGACGCCGGCGTCGAAGGAGCCATGAGTGAAGGTTCACGCAGCTACGGTGCGGCTTATCAACGCTACCCGAACAGGGTGGCGCTTTTTGTCGCCGAGAACACAAGCTGTGCATCCTACTGCGTCCACTGCCAGCGCGCCAAGTCGCTTGACACAACCGCTGATGTCAACAGCCTGGAGGTAGACAAGGGCATTTTTTACATCGGATATAACAGGAATATCAATGAGGTGCTCGTCACCGGCGGCGACGCACTTATGATAAGCTTCAAACGACTGAAGTATATACTGGGCGAACTGAGCCGTATCCCCCACCTGAGGGCCATCAGGATTGCCACACGGGTGCCGGTGGTGCTTCCGATGCTGGTCACTGACGAGCTTCTTGAGATGATCAGGAACGCATCAAACAGGTATAACAAGGGTCCTGAGAAGTATGTCTACTTTATGACTCATATAAATCACTACCAGGAGATTACGGCTGACCTGGCTGCAGCGGTTAAGAAGATTACCATGCATGGCTTCACAATCCGTAACCAGACAGTTCTGCTGAACCATGTCAATGATCACTACCGGACGCTGGCGGAGACATTCAGGCGCATGTTCTGGATCGGGGTCCACCCCTACTATCTCCTGCAATGTCACAAGGAGAGGGGGATAGTCCATTTCATCACACCTATACAGGTAGGCAAGATTTACATGAAACACCTGCAGGGATGGATAAGCGGAATCACGGTACCGCGCTACGCAGCCAACATCGAGGGTGGCGGAGGGAAGGTGCTGTTGATGCCCTCGGGGCATGACACGCTGAACATCGACTCGAATATTGACGACAAGATATCTGAGAGTTATGCCAGCGTTGTTACCTGGGATCACAAGAGGATGTTGAATTACGAAGCCCTTGGCAGGGCAAGAAAGAAAGAGTTCGAGGAGGCCGTAACAGTCATGGACAGGTTCATCGGTCGCAAGGGTATCTTTCTCCCGAAGATTATCATAGTGGATGAAAACGGGAACCACCTGGAGACCACAAACCGCACCAAGCTGCCCACGTTCGAAAAAAGCAAGAAGGCGAAGCAGCTTGACTATGAGCTGTTCGATTCGGAGATGCCGCTCACCAATCCGGTTGATGCCCATAATGAGATAGAGGCTGCATTCAGCAAATCAAAATACGTAGCCGGATAATGTTACGGCGGGTCCGAGACCCGCCGTTTGCCCATAACAATCACATATTCTGTATCTATATGCAGAAGCGGCGGGTCTCGGACCCGCCGTTACTGCATTATGACCTGATAAAATGAATATCGTGTGAAATCTCCTATTGCAGCGGAGCCACAACCTCGATCACCTCGGGAAAATCCATTCCTATCTTCTTCAGATGCTCTATGGTGGGGATCCCGTTGTTGTTCCATCCGCGGCGTTTGTAGACCGCATCACGGAGCAGATCGTACTGCTTCTCGCGGAACTGCCTCATCACCTTTATCTTTTCCTCCGTGCTCATCCCTTCCGGGTTAATACCCACCTTTTCCATGAGCTGCTTGTCATAACGCTCCTGTCGTGACAGGTATTCCTCGACGGTCACAGGTCCGCATGCGCGGTAAGGCTGATCATCGTCCTTGCGCCTTCCGAAGCCGCGACGGATGTTGAACACTCTCTGGAAGTTATATACCCTCTCCGAATCCTCAATCAGTCTGTGTTTGTCGAATTCCCTTCCCGTCACAGACTTATATATGGTTACGTAGTTATCAACGTGCTCCGGAACCTTTGCCGGTTCGTCAGTCTGTGCATTGGTCTCAGGCTCAACGTCATTCCACGGCAGCTTGCAAAGTCCCACCAGTCCGAACCACGTACGGAACATAGGGAAGTAATGAAGTGCTTCAGCCTTGTTCTCAAATGTCGGGATCTGGTTGTTGACCATATCCATGAAGATGAGCCATGCCTCATCGTGCTGCGGCCCCTTGTTGGTGAGGGCATACCCGCCCTGCTGTGCCAGCGACTCCTTCGACATGTACTGTGAGTATTCAAGACCTTTGTTCTCCATTCCTATATCCTGGAGGAACTGCGGGTCGCCCCATCCCTTTTCAGCAAAGATCTGCTTCATGCGGCGTATTCCCTGGCCGGCTATAAGGCCAAATCCTTCGCCTCGTGATACCTGGTGAAGCAGCTCGAGTGCAGGGGGTATGTTGCCGAAGGTGAGCTCAAGACCGCCGGTACGCTCCTTGTTCAGAATGCCGTTCTCATAACATTCCTGGATGAATGCAAGGCTCGTGCCCCAGGTGATTGTGCATATGCCATATGTGTCACAGTAAAAGTTCGTCTCGATGATATATCTCGGATCGAAGAACCCGCCGTTGGAGCCCAGCCCTGCAGCTGTTTCATATTCGGGTCCGTCAACAATTACCTTCTGCCCGGCATATGGACCGCTGGCAATTTCATAGTCGTCTATGGCCTTGGCGCACGCCATGTTGCACCCGATCCAGCATCCGTCAGGTATGTTCTGTGTGAAAAATGATTTCCAGACGCCGGAGTCAATCCTGGGCGAATCTTTATGCGATCCGAACTTGTAATTATGAGTAGGCAGGAGATCATGATCATCCATTATCTCCATCAGGTGAGCTGTGCCAATCTGACGCATCTTGCACTGTTTGTCATCGAGCTCGCGCATCTCGCGGTTGAAGCGACGCCCGCGTTCCTGGATCGACTCGAGATCAACCACGTTGTTGAGGTTACCCTTAACGCCGGGAATCTTGCAGACAATGGCCTTGATCTTCTTGTTGCGAAAAACGGTTCCGATACCGCCGCGGCCGGCCTGCTTCATCCTGATCTTCTTGCGCTTGTTGTCGTAGAAGGTAAAGTTGAGCATGCCTATCAGCGAATGGTCTGCAGCCGATCCGGTCGAAACAATGCCTATGTTCTTCCTGTCTGAGTCATCATTGGCGAACATTTCAGTCAGCTGCTCTGCCAGCACATGGCTGTCAAGCGCTTCTGCGGGTGCCTCAAAGACCTCAACATAATGGTCGACACCGTTGATATAAATGATAACATCATTGTCTGCCTTGCCCTGCAGCTCGATGGCATCAAAGCCGGAGAACTTCAGGAACGGGCCGAAAAATCCGCCGACGTTGCTGTCCATCACCGAGTCGGTCTGAGGTGATATGGTGACCACCAGCGACTTACCCGAACCTGAGTACTGGGTGATACCGCCAATGGGGCCAGAGGAGATGACGATCTCATTTTCGGGATCATTCCACCTGGTGTCCGGTTTGGTGGCGTCCCAGAGGAGCCTGAGGCCATAACCTTTGCCACCGATGAATTTTTCCTTCATCACCTGTGGGACAGGTTTCTCCTTTATCTCCGGTGTTCCGACGTTGACGTAGAGGGTTTTGTCGGTATAACCCTTGTCGAGAGCCGTCCAGTTGTAGTTCCATCTTTTGAGAAGCTTGTGCTTCGCCCTGATTTCGCTGATATCCATAGTAAGATTTTAAATTGTTTCCCGTGTCAATGACAAATATCGGGTATAAATATCCACATTCTAATGATAATAGTCAATATGCATCCGATTGCCAGACGTATTGGAGTTGCGAATTGCGATCTGCGATTTGCGAATTGAGATTTGCGAATTGAGATTTGCATGATAACTTTGCAGGGATGCAGATAACGCTGAACAACGAACCGATGACTATTGACGGTGACACAGTCACTGTCGCGAAAATGCTTGAGCTGAAGAAATATACCTTCAGGCTCCGGATAGTGAAGATCAACGGCCGGATCATTGACCGCGACACCTATGAGCAGGAGAGGATCCATGACGGCGACACGGTGCAGGTGATCTACCTTATGAGCGGAGGATGACAACATACTTCATTGAAACAAAACCGGTAAAACCTTGAAGGAAGATTTCTGGCAGCGGTTTACACTGGCAGCCCTGCGTGACAGGATGCCTCCCTGGATGAAGAACAAGTATGTCCTTACATTACTCGTATTCCTTGTCTGGATCATCCTGCTTGATCCCAACAACCTCATCTCGCGGGTGCGTGAGGTTAAGACACGCAACAGGCTGGAGCGTGAGAAGGAGTACTATATGGGGCGGATCGAGGAAGACCGCAGGAAGCTGAATGAGCTTCGCACAAGCAATGAGAACCTCGAGAAGTATGCCCGGGAGCAGTACCGGATGAAGCGGCCCGACGAGGACCTGTTTATAATAGTCTCCCCTGAGCAGGAGCGCAAGATCAGACGCGAACGGAAGGTGTCAAAAACACCGAAGCCCGCTCGCAAGCAGGCTTCGGATAAAAGTTCAAGCAAATAATCTCTATTTTTTCGCCTTTTCTGCGTTGTATTTGGCATTCAGACCGGCAATCACATCTTCGGTGACATCAAGCGAGGAGTCACTGAAAAGTACGGGGCCACCAAACTGTTTTGCAAGGATATACTGGAATCCGCGGTCGCCGTTGAACTCAACCAGGTACATGTTGATGTACTCGATCACCTGTCTCTGGGCCACAAGGCCCTCCTCGTTGAGGTTGTAGGCCATCTCATCGCGACGAGCAAGCAGGGTCTGCTGCTGCTGTGTCAGTGTCTGCTCCATCTCAGCTGCAGTAGCCCTTGTGACGAGGCCCTTCTGCACCTTGTTCTGGAAATCCCTTACATCGCGGTCAAAAGCCTGCGACTTTGACGCCAGTTCCGCTTCGGAACTCTTCGTCTTCTCCTCCAGCTCGGTTGCTTTGTCCTTTGCCATCTGGAAATTGGCAATCACGGAATCGAGCTCAACGAAGGCAATGCCGCCGTGAATCTTCTTCTCAGCTGTGTCTGTGGTGCCTGCAGGCTGATTCTTGCCGCAACCGGCCATGATGAAAGCTCCTGCGACAACAAGAACTGCTATGATCAGGTTGTTCCTGACAACTGATGTTCTGTTCATTTCTGAAATTAGGTTATGGTTTTACAAATTGTTGCACAAACATACATAAATTTTAAATACCAAAGAGATGAAGAGATTGCCGGACCGCCGAAGCATACGCCGCCAGCCGGATCAGACAGTGAGGCGGGATGACGTTTTACAGCACAATATGTAATACCGCAGAGAGTACTGCAGGTCTGTAATAATTCAGGAAAGAAAGGATGAATGCCTCAGAACTCCGGGCAGGGAATTGCGTGTATCCTGCCACCGCGCTTGCCCTGTGACGATGCGAACGAGTAGATCAGTGATATCTCATAGGCCCCGCCCGACGTGGTTATCAGGTTGGAGATTGTAAAATCATAGCTGAGACCGATGTTCAGCTGGTCAGTCTTGATACCCAGCATCCCGATGATTGCATCACCGGCCTGGGACGAGACATCCTTCGAGGTGGCGAAGGGTATACCCCTGTACCAGACACCAAACACCAGCGGATTCTTGAAATAGTAAAATCCTATGTCTGACTGGAAGAAATCAGCCTGGAACATGACATTACCGGCCACTGAAAGGACCTCTGTCAGTTTTGTGCGAAGCCTGCCACGGCTGACTATCTGGAATCCGCCGAAGAGATCAACCTTTATGGGAACGGAGGTGTTGTCACCCCAGAATGAGGTCCTGGGCCTGAGCAGATGATCAACTGTGAATCCTCCCCATATCTTTTCGCTATACGCCAGCCCTGAAACAGTAAAGTCTATGTCAGCCACGTTATCAAAAGGCGGAGGCGTTATGGGAGGCAATGTGCCGCCCGTGGTTATCTGGCTGTTCCAGACGAGCTTTGTCAGGTCAAGGCCGAGATAGGTGAACTTGAAGTTGATACCGGGTCGGATATGCCATTCTTCATTTACCTGGATGTCATATGAGTAGAGAAGCCCGATATTTGTTGTACTGAGATCACCGGATCCCGCTACATCATGCGTTGCAAGGATTCCTATTCCCGAATTGAAGTTGGGAATGGCCTTGTCGAATGAAACGCTGTAGGTATGAAACACACCCGGGATTGAGGGCCATTGATTGCGCCAGTTTATTGCCACCCGGTAATCTTCTGTTGCTCCTGCAAAGGAGGGCGCCAGATAAAGCTGGTTTGCATAAAACTGCGAAAACTGCGGGTCCTGACTCTGTGAAATAAGTGAAACTGAAAGCAGCAGGCCGATCAGATATTTAGTTTTTAATGGCAATCCGGATCCTTTTTAGTTATACAAAGTAGCTAATTATACGGCCAATTTCGAGTAAGGTTACATCAGTTGAAATTAACGCTTCGCTCATTACAT
The DNA here is from genome assembly GCA_034002785.1 of Bacteroidales bacterium. Taxonomy (GTDB): domain Bacteria; phylum Bacteroidota; class Bacteroidia; order Bacteroidales; family VadinHA17; genus SR-FBR-E99. The sequence continues at coordinate 23,731 of JAVEZX010000011.1, read as the reverse complement.
GGGTAAGATATCAAAGTTACTCCTACATACACCTATATCTCAATGCCTTACCAATATAATCAACAGGGGCACCTCCAAATTATTGCACAAAACCGAAAATTCTTTCCCAATCGGAATAAATGATGCATTAAATCATGTATTGCTGCTGATATCCGTCATTGAATCTATAGGTACTTCGCTTTTACTTTTGGAAAATCAAACACTATGTGAAGGAAGATCCGATGACAAGAATACTACAGCATCCAATACTTGAAGTTCCTCGTGAACAGGAAACAAGCTTTTTATATAATGGCAGAGCCGTGCATGGCATGAAGGGCTTCACAATAGCTGCGGCGCTGCATCAGGCCGGGTTTCCGGTGCATACTCACAGCCTTGATAACCGCAACCGCAGCCTGGAGTGCGGGATAGGTAAATGCGGTGCCTGTGAGATGCTGGTTGACGGTGTCGTGAGACGCATCTGCATCACACCCGTGGACGGTGTAAGGGAAGTAGCCGAGATACCTGCAGGGTACCATACTGCCGGCGCCGTGCGTGCCGAAGTGAGCGAAAGAAAAGTCTACCGTACGGCTGTTGCCATCGCGGGAGCAGGACCGGCAGGGCTTGCAGCAAGGGAGGTGCTCAACAAACACAACATTCCCAACCTGGTGATCGACAGCAATGATCACATCGGCGGACAGTTCCTGATGCAGACTCACCAGTTCTTCTTCTTCGAGAAGGAACAGCGCTTTGGCGGGATGAGGGGATTTGACATTGCGAAGAATCTTGCCGGGGAGTCGCATGAGGGGATCATTCTCAACTCAACAATCTGGGATATCCTTGAAGGCCAAAGGATTGCAGCAAAGAACATGCGCACAGGAGAGATCTTCTATGTGGATGCACAGTACCTCGTGGTGGCAACAGGGGCGGTTCCGTTCATGCCGGCATTCGGAAACGACGATCTGCCCGGAGTCTACACCGCCGCAGTCATCCAGAAGATGATGAACCAGGAGTTTACCCTCCTCGGTAAAAACATTCTCACAGTGGGTGCCGGCAATATTGGTTACCTCACCTCCTACCAGCTCATGCAGGCCGGAGCCAACGTAAAGGCAATAATTGAAGCAATGCCTTACGAGGGTGGCTTCCCCGTTCAGGCCAACAGGGTCAGGAGACTGGGCATACCGGTAATACTCTCGCACATGCTGGTGAGGGCAATCCCCAACAGCACCAATGACGGTATCTGCGGCGCAGTGATAGCTGAGAGCCGCGACTTCACCCCGGTACCGGGAACAGAAAAGATCATCGACGGCATCGATGCCATCAACATATGCACAGGGCTGATTCCCGACAACCAGCTGCTTATCAAGGGTCGCGAGGTCTTCGGTACGAAGGTGTTCGCCGCAGGCGATGCAATGCGCATCGGTGAAGGCACCACGGCAGTGCTTCGCGGCAAGCAGGCTGCAATGGAGATCGTACAGGAGATCGGCGTGCGCAGCAGCTACAGCGAATATCTCTCATTATCAAAGGAATATATCGATTCACAGCAGCATCCCACCAGGGTCATCGAGAACCCGTGGATGCCTGACGAGGCCAGGATGAATGCAAGGCCGTTCGTCATAATCGACTGTCTCTACAGCTTTGCATGCAATCCATGCCAGTTTGCATGCCCACACGGTGCCATCACAAAGGCATCGCCAGATACGGTACCGGCAATCGACTTTGAGAAGTGCACCGGATGTCTCAAGTGCGTATACCAGTGCCCCGGGCTGGCAATCTTCGGTTACAATACCGCTAAGAATCAGCTCTTCCTGCCAGTGGAATACTTTGTAGAGGAAGGCAAGGCAGTGTGGCTCGTTGACAACAACGGGAAGAAGGTTGGCGAGGGCGTGATAGAGAAGCTGATGATGAAGCCGAACAAAACGAATGTGGCACGTGTCAGGGCCATAACTCCCACGGGCAAGGATATTGTCAGTGCCAGGGGTTTCATTGTCAGGGAGAGTTACCCTGAGCCTGTGACATTCGGTCCCGCCTCCGCGATGGAGTCAAAGGAGTATGTATGTCACTGCGAGGATGTTAATGTTGAGGAGATAATGGCGGTCATCGGCGACAGGAAATATATTTCCGTGGATGAGATCAAGCACACGACCCGTCTGGGGATGGGGCCATGCCGCGGCAAGCGTTGTATCAAGAGGCTCTCGATGCTTCTCAGGCCGGCGGGAATAGAGATCGTTGGCGATGCCACACCCAGGGCTCCGCTCTCCAATCAGATCTCCATGGGAGAGCTCCTTCCGCTCAGCACACCGGAGGTAGTCATCACACCGGGTGAGCGCCGTAAGGTGAAGGTGGGAGCACTGGTGGCCGGCGGCGGCATCACCGGCAGCGCCCTGATGCGCTATATGGCTGAGGCCGGGATGAAACCGGTGCTCATCAATCACGACCGCGGATCATCGTGGAGAAACATTGCGGGCGGCAGACCCAACTTCAGCGTACCCGAACTGTCTGACATCGCCAGGCATAACCATGAACTGTTCAGGGAGTTGCAGAAGATCGGAGAGACCAACTACCGTGAAATAAAGTATGTGACCTTCGCGCATGATGATGCGATGCTCCGGCAATTGGAAGCCTCTCTGGCATGGTCTGACGGCGAGATGGTTCTACCGTCTGATTATGCAGCGAAGATTGCCCCCGGAATCAACCCGGACCTGAAAAAGAGATACCAGGCGGCACTGCTCACTAACGACTGCTGGCAGGCAACACCCGGAAAGGTTATTGACCTCATCAGACACCTGGGTGCCTTGGCCGGCGGCAGCGTGGAGGAGGACAGCACGGTAACCGCCGTGAGCCGTAACGGCAGGGACTACAGTATCACAGTGCAGAACCACAGAGGCGAGTACATTGAATATATCACCCCGGTGTTTGTAAACGCGATGGGTGCACATGGCGAAGAATTCGCACGCTCCCTGGGTTTATTTACCGGAACCTACGGAGTACGCCACCAGGCTTTTATCACCCGGCGACTGCCGATGATGGGACCGGGCAACACACCTCTCCCGATGTTGATTGACCGCCGTAACTACAAGGGCTTCATTGCAGTATACGGACAACAGCTTGGAGAGACGGGACAGATTATCGGATGCGCCTCACCGGCAGCCGATCCTGCTGAGGCCGGGCGAAACCTTAAGGTGAACAGCAAGGAGTTCATGGAGATAGTGTCGGAGGTCTTCACATCATGGCTCCCCGGGCTATCGTCTGCCGGATTCCAGTCGCTCTGGAGCGGTTACTACACCGAGCCTCGCATGTACATTGATCCTGAACACGGCCTCTTCCTTGGACTGCGGGGACAGGGATTCATGCTTGGACAGTACCTGGCAAAACTATATGTTGATAAACTGACGGGGCGCGAGGTACCCTCCTACTTCAGCCGGCTGTCGCTGAAAGGAGACGGGCTGCCGGAGAAGGCATTCAAATAGTGACATTTGTGTCACTGTTTTATGTAATCCGCTTTTTTATATCTTTGATCGCCAAAAAAATAAAAAACGTCCAAGATGTTTAACAAGCTCATTGCATCCATTCTGCCTTATTTCCCGAAGAAATTCATCTGGATCTTTTCACGTGCCTACATATCGGGCGTTACAATGGCAGACGCCATGCGTGTTTCAAAGGAGCTGAACGCCCAGGGTGTCAGGGTTACACTCGACGTGCTGGGTGAGTTCATCAAGTCGCTTGAAGAGGCTGAGGAGAACAAGCAGGAATATCTTGATCTCATTGATGAGACACAGAGGAACGGCATCAACGGAAACTACTCGCTAAAGCCAACAAGTTTCGGGCTGCTGATAGACAAAGAGGCGTGTTACAGGCTGATGCGTGAGATTGTGGCAAAGGCGGCATCGTTCAACAATTTCTGCAGGATAGACATGGAGGATTCGCCCTGCACCGACCTCGAGATAGAACTTTACAGGCGGCTGCATGCCGAGTTCCCGCGCAATGTGGGTTTAGTGGTGCAGGCTTACCTTAAGAGAACATACAGCGACCTGGAGAATATGCTTGACATGAACACTCCGGAAATCCCGACTAACTACCGTCTCTGCAAAGGTATCTATATAGAGCCTGCTGAGATAGCGTACAAGAAGTACGAGGAGATCAACCATCATTATCTTGAGGACCTGGAGTTCATGTTTAAAAACAGGATATATGTGGGCATTGCCACCCACGATAAGCCGCTGATTGAGGGGGCCTATAACCTGATTAAAAAATATGACGTGCCGAAAAACATGTACGAGTTTCAGATGCTTTACGGGGTCACCCCGAAACTGCGGCAGAGCATCGTTGACGGCGGGCATGTGATGAGGGTTTATGTACCTTTCGGCGAGAAGTGGTTCGGTTATTCAACCCGTCGTCTGAAGGAAAATCCGAAGATTGCCAGCCATATCATCAAGGCGCTGTTTGTAAAAGGTTAGTCATAATTCTCCTGTCGGTAGTTTCCACTACTGCCTCCCCTGCAGTCTGGCTCCTTCGCTAAAATGACCCACAGGGTCCTTTTCTTACGCTCGGCCCTCTAATGCCTGAATATCAACGAATCATGAACCCGCCGAAGATGCTCCAGATCACGGGCGGAGATATGCGGGGAGGGAGGAGCAGGGTCCTCCGGCGGCCCGGACGCCAGCCTATGTATTAACGGTATGAGAATAAACGGGCTCAACCCAACCATATTTCCCGACGGGATCTGCCCCTTCTCATACGCCTCCATCCTCTGAGTCTGTCGCAGGAGCTCATAATTGACCAACGGATCCCCCAGCTCGGGCTGTGTTGTGAGACCCTGGTAAACCGACATCCTGAGGTTATTGGATGCATTGATCATCTCCTGGGTCGGGGCGGGACGCTCAGCCATGATCTCCGCCCTGATGTTCCCCAGTCGCGGAATAACTATCACCGCCGGTATCATTGTTGTGTCCGAAGTGAGGTATATGCCTGCAGTATACTCCTTTGCACGGAGAGTATCCTGCACCGTCATGCTGTACTCGCGGTACCCGATACATGTGAAGGTAATTGTGTCATGCCAGCGGGCATAAAGGGAGAACATACCCCTGCTGTCGGCTGCTCCGGCAGTACGGCCCCTGATTTTATAATGGGCATCCGGCAGAGGCTGGCTGTTGGCAGCGTCAAAAATGACCCCATGAAAAAGTATTGAGGAGGGTTGCTGGGCACGGGCCTCAGGCAGATTAAAAACGCAGAACAAAAGAAGCAGCAGGCTGAACGCTGAGAGCCTACCTGCGAAGAATGACCTCGTCAAGCGTCCTTTTCGGAATATGATGAACGCCTTTCTCATCTCTCCAGTATTTAACGTCGTTGTTGCTGATGGTTTCGATGACTACCTCTTCAACCGGCTTGCCGAGGGCAAGCACCAGGAGAATCTCATACTGCTTTGGAATGTCAAATTCAGTCCTGAGTCGCTCCTTCTTGACGGATGCAATAATGCAACCTCCAAGTCCCGCTTCGGTTGCGCCGAGCATTATGCTCTGTGCGGCGATTCCCGGATCAACTCCGAAAGTTTCGGATATCTCCTTGTCGCCAAGAATGATTACATAACCGGTCGGCCTCTCGGCGGGTTCCGGTCCCTCCCAGTTTGTAAGGTAACCGGCCCATGCAAGGCAGGGATAAAGAGCTTCGCGCTGTCCGGTTTCGGTTACAAGTATATATTTTAAAGGCTGGCGGTTTGCTGCGGAGGCCGACAGGCGGGCAAGGTCGACAAGTGATACCAGGGTATCGGGGGTAATTGTATGCGCAGAGTCAAACCGGCGAAAAGTCCGTGTTTTTGCAATCAGCTGGGGGAGGTTCATAGTCGGAATTTTGCTCAAAGATAGGGAAAAAAGAACGGCTTCCGCACTCACCGGGAAATCCACTGAAAAATGAAGCAGCCCCTCACCGGGGCTGCCATAACATCTTATTTTTTCAGCGCTTCATCATACCGCTCGCCGATCACCTTCCAGTCGAGCAGTTCCCAGAAGCCCTTGATATAGTCAGGGCGTCTGTTTCTGTAGTCAACATAATAGGCGTGTTCCCACACATCGCAGGTCATCAGTGGCACCAGCCCGGACCTCAGAGGGTTTCCGGCATTTGATTCCTGGGTGATTGTGAGCCTGCCGTCGGGCTTCATGCAGAGCCATGCCCAGCCCGAGCCGAAGAGGGTTGTAGCCGCCTTTGTGAAGGCCTCTTTGAAGGCTTCGAACGTACCGTATTCGGCATCGATGGCTTTGGCCACGGTGCCTGACGGGGTTCTCTTGCCTGAGGGTGAGAATGATGCAAAATAGAAAGTATGGTTCCAGACCTGAGCTGCATTGTTGAAGATACCGCCCTCTGCCTTGCGGATCATGGCTTCAAGGGTAGCCTCCTCGAAGGGAGATCCGGGGAGCAGGTTATTGAGGTTGTTTACATAGGCAAGATGATGCTTGCCATGATGGAACTCAAGTGTCTCTGCACTCAGATGCGGAGCGAGATCGCCGGCTGCATACTTCAATGGGGGGAGTTCGAATTTCATGACCTGGTCAGATTATTTAGAATTACACGTAAATATACTAATAATTGTGTCGCCCTTCCCCTCGATTCTCATAGAAATATACGTTCAGGGAGCCATTCAATCACACCCTTCTCCTGCGCAACTGCGAAGAGCTTCCGGATGGCCTGTCTGCCCTCCTCTCCCAGTGAGAGGCTAAAATCGTTTACATACAGGTTAATGTGCTCGCGTGCGATCTCATCTTCGGTTTCGCGGGCATGACGCCTGATGAAGTCAGCCGATTCACCGGGGCTGGTACGTGCATATTCGATGCTTCGCCGTATAGCCCGGCCTACTCTTGCAGCCACTTTGAGATCAAGGTTCCGGTTTACCACGATCCCACCCAGAGGCACCGGCAGTCCGGTCATCTCCTCCCACATCGAGCCCGTATCGGCCACAAGACCGAGTCCCATGGCGCTGTAGGTAAAGCGTGTCTCGTGGATAATGAGTCCGGCATCGGCCTCGCCAGAGAGCACGGCCTCCGGGATATCGGAGAAGAGGTATTCACGCTTGCGTGTGGCTCCAGGCCAGAAGATGCTGAAGAGAAGGTTCGCGGTAGTGTTCCTGCCAGGTATGGCAATCAGAGCATTATCGAGCTCATCAGGCCCTATCGGGCGGCGGCTCACCACCAGCGGTCCGTTGCTGCGTCCCAGCGCACTTCCCGAATCGAGTATCAGGTAACCGGCTGCTGCCCGGGCATAGGCATGGTAACTCATCTTCGTGATGTCAACCGTGCCCTCCAGAGCCCTTCTGTTGAGCTCCTCTACATCTGCAAGGAACCAGTCGAACTCAAGCCCCTCAGTATCAACCCTTCCGTGGACCATCGCCTCGAAGATGAAGGTGTCATTGGGGCATGGAGAAAAGCCAAGTGTCAGTTTCATGATTTTGCTTTAAGACAGGGTTTTACCGGTCCGGTCCGGGGTGCGCCGGCCGTGTTGTCAGTTCAAATAGCTGAGTCAGTTTTTCCTCCAGATTGCGCAGGGCGAAGGGTATATCCCAGTTGTCGCGGTTTCTTGGCTCCACCATGTTCGACACTGCCCTCACTGCAACCCATGGGATGCCGGCCATGGCACAGACGTATGCAAGCCACGCGCCCTCCATTGTCTCGATATCAGGGTTCCACGCTTCACGAATGCGGTCAATGACAGGCTGCGATCCGGAGGCCATGTTCACGGTAGCTCCGGCCACCGCGGGAATAAGCCCGGCAGCACGATCAAACCACCATCCGCTACAGACTATACGCCCCCCGGTAAAAGGCAGCGCATCGGGATCAGCAAGGCCGGCACCGTAGAGCGATCTGAATCCGCCGTTGTCATCCACCCCCATATCGGCAAAGCAATCAGAGACAGTGGTTACCACGGTGCCCGGCGGAATGGCCGGGGAGTAGCTCCCTGCGATGCCCGCGCCTATCACCAGCGAGGGCACAGAGGAAGGTCCCTTTACAGCAGGCTGTATTCCGGAACGAAGGGCTGCGTGCACTCCTCCCTCCGCGAGCCTCTTCTGCAAGGCCCATGACATTGCTGCCCCTCCCACCCCGGAGACAATTATCTCACACGGGAAGCGGGCAGCATCTGCTGCGCGCCGCACAGCTCCCTCCTCCGAGGGATGCGCAACGGCTATCAGAACCGGACCGGATCCATTATTCATCGGCTGTAACAGTTGAAGAGATAAATATATTATTTTTGAACAAAATAGTCCTCTTTCCTGTCAACCATTTAACTTAGCAGATATGATCTACCTGACAAGAAGGGAGCGTTTCAGCTCGGCACACAGAATGTTCCGCCCCGGCCTCAGCGATGAGGAGAATATGAGGATCTACGGCAAATGCTCAAATCCAATGTGGCACGGACACAATTATGTGCTGAAGGTGACCGTGCGGGGTGAGCCGGATACGGAGACAGGCTACTTCATGAACGCTACCAGGCTGAAGGAGATAATGACCGACAGGGTGGTAGCCAAGCTTGATCACAAGAACATGAACCTGGAGACGGACTTCATGGCCGGCAAGGTTGCCACCACGGAGAACCTGGCGATGGCAATCTGGGATGAGCTTGAGGTTCCTCTGGCGGAAGAGGGCGCCACCCTTCACTGTGTACGTGTGGAAGAGACGGAAAACAATTATGTTGAATACTACGGATAACCATGGAAAAACTCAATGATGGCAGCGGCAGGCTGTCAGACGGCTACAACAAGATCGAGAAGTGGAACCCTGAGGCAATCGAAGAGATCGCGGGATATTACCACAAAATACTGAAGCTCCTGGGCGAGGATCCCGAAAGGGAAGGTCTGCTCAAGACTCCCGAGCGGGTTGCAAAGGCTCTGAGCTTTCTGACACGCGGGTACCAGTCGGACCCGGAGGAGATCCTCCGGAGCGCGATCTTCAGGGAGGAGTACCGGCAGATGGTAATTGTCAAGGATATTGATATCTACTCAATGTGCGAGCATCACATGCTGCCCTTCCACGGTAAGGCGCATGTGGCTTATATACCTGACGGATACATCACCGGCCTGAGCAAGATCGCAAGGGTGGTTGAGACCTATGCTGCCAGGCTGCAGGTGCAGGAGAGGCTCACCACCCAGATACGCAACTGCATCCAGGAGAACCTGAAGCCGCTGGGCGTTGCCGTGGTCATCGAGGCACAGCATATGTGCATGCAGATCAGGGGTGTACAGAAGCAGAATTCAGTTACAACCACCTCGGCATTCACCGGCTGCTTCCTGTCAAACATGAACACCCGCGAGGAATTTATGCACCTGATAGCCAGCAGGTTGCACTGACAAATTCATTAACACAACAACTGACAGAAATATGAAGGCATACGTATTTCCCGGGCAGGGCGCGCAGTTCTCCGGGATGGGAAAGGATTTATATGAGGCATATCCCGAAGCACGGGGTATGTTTGAAAAGGCCAATGAATTGCTTGGCTTCCGGATTACTGACATCATGTTCACAGGCACCGATGAGGAGCTGAGACAGACGAGGGTTACCCAGCCGGCGATCTTCCTGCATTCGGTAATAATGGCAACGGTGGCTGGCAAAGCCTTTGTACCCGACATGGTTGCAGGCCACTCTCTGGGCGAGTTCTCGGCACTGGTGGCTGCCGGCGCCCTCTCCTTTGAGGAGGGACTGACTCTGGTTGCCGGCAGGGCTTCGGCCATGCAGATGGCCTGTGGCATCAATCCCTCGACAATGGCCGCGGTGCTGGGCATGGATGATGCCGTGGTGGAGGAGGTATGCTCCGGGCTCAGCGGCGCGGTGGTACCGGCCAATTACAACAGCCCGGGACAGATAGTGATATCAGGCACCACCGAGGGCGTTGCTCTTGCCACTGAGGAGCTGAAGAAGAGGAGCGCAAAGCGAATAGTCCCGCTATCCGTCAGCGGCGGATTTCACTCGCCATGCATGGAGCCAGCCAGGCAGGAGCTGGAGGAGGCAATCCGGAAAGCACGGTTCAACAAACCGGTCTGCCCTGTATACCAGAATGTGACCGGCCTGCCTGTCACCGAGCCTGAAGAGATCATGGCCAATCTGATAGCTCAGCTCACCTCTCCGGTGCGCTGGACACAGACAGTACAGAAGATGATTGCCGACGGTGCAACGGAGTTCATTGAGTCGGGACCGGGCAACGTACTGCAGGGGCTGGTAAAAAAGATAAATCCAGCCGTATCAGTATCCGCGATTGATATTATTATTCCGTAACAGGCGGCCTCATACCCCCTGAGGGATCAACGCGAGAATATTATTAGTATATATGCCGTTGCGACGTGTCTGAGACCCGCCGCAACGGCAACATTATTTCATCCTTATTCCATGGATATCACGGCCATTCCGATCTTGCCGTCCATCCTGATAACCAGGGGCTTGGGCAGGCGTACATGCCGGAACCAGTTCCCCTTGCCAATCTCCTTCAGGGACTGCAGCTTTTCCCATTTGATCACCCCCTCAGCGGTTGCCTCGTTCACCGCAAGGTAGCCAATGCTCATCGATGTGACATTATGGAAGAAGTGGGAACCCTGTGAAGCGTCAATATGGTAGTTGGGGAGGCTCACCTCAACGATAATCTTCGCATTGGAGATCTGCGGCCACTCAACCGGTATGCCCAGGAAACGGTCCTTGGTGCCCCACCGGCCCGGGCCGATAAGCACATACTTCCTGCCCCGGGCCAGCATCTTCCGGTTGATGGCATCAATCTCGGCAGCCATCTCCATGGTCTTGAGATTATCAAACTTGTCCGGCTCAACGTAAATGATGTCTGTGATGCCCTCGACAAGGCCGTTGCCCATGCTCTTGCGGGAGACCAGCAGCATATCCTCGGTATAAACACTCTCAGGGTCAATAGAATAGCCTGCACCGCTTCCAACAAGTGGTTTGATCTGGAGCAGGTAGAAGGTAGCCCTTCCTTCGTCATCCTTCTCGAGATCAACTGCATACTCTATTTCCACCGGCGCCCCGAAGGCCTCTCTCACCACATCGAGCACCGTCTTGAGGGTGTGGGCCAGGGGAGTATGATCATACTTAAGGATGTTGGCGAAGTTGACTACCCTCGGACCGGGCATGCTCAGTCCTGGAATCAGCGTATCATTGTCGATACTGTAAACAGAGGCAGAATGGTTCAGTGTGCCGTCGCTTTCCGACCTTGATATGTCAAGCTTCACCAGTCCTGCATTCTCTCCCTTGAGCAGGTCAATCTCACTGCGCCCCAGGTTGACGGCATAGAATTCCGTCTGAGAGTAGCGGGTGAGATCCCTGATAGAGACTATGTCGAGGGCAGGGTATGCAGGAGAGAATCTGAAGGCTCTCTCGCCGTCAAGAACATATTGTCCGAGTCCCACGGCCGCCACCGCAAAACCGTCATGCGGGGTCATGTTGGCCACGGGATAAAAGTTGAATGACTGGGCGGTACCGCTGATGTGAGGATAAAAGATATCGCCATACCTGTGACCCACCACGGCCTGTATCACAACAGCCATTTTCTCCTGTTCCACCTTGTAGTTCACCGCCTCGAAGTAGATGCGGGAGTTGTCGGAATAGATCGAAGAGAAGACAAGCTTAATTGCCCCGATGAGCTGCATCAGTCTCACCTCCGGATCAGGATGGTTATTCGGCAGCAGATAGGTGCCGAAGATCCCCGAGAAGGGCTGGCTCAGTGAATCCTCGAAGAGGCTTGATGACCTCACAGCCAGGGGCTTGCTATTCAGCCTGATGAATACTCTGAGCTTATGTTCCAGGTCATCGCTGAGCGTACCGGCAAGAAACTGCTTCTGCAGCGCTGAGAAATCCTTCTCACGGCCGACCACCTCCCACAGACGGTTTGTATCCATGAACTGGTCAAACTCATCAGTGCCAATGATGGCCGTGACAGGCGTTCGTATGTTGATGCCGGGGAGCAGCCTGCCCAGCTCGAAGCTGTATATCAGGGTACTGATAAACGCGAGGCCTCTGCCCTTCCCGCCGAGTGATCCTCCGGAAAAGCTCACCACATTCGATTCGTCAATCATGACTGACTCATCGAAGTTGACGACCTTGCCCTTGTTCATCTCCCTTCGCCGCTTGCGAATTACATTTATAAGGAACTCTCTCATCTCGCGGAGGCTGGAGAAGTCTGATATCTTGACGGGGTTGATGATCTTGGCTATCTTCACCTCGCCCCTGGCCATCAGCCAGAGGGAGAAGTGGTTCTTCATGGCGTGGTATACAAGGGAATCCTCCGGCACCGTCTTCAGGAACCCTTCAAACTCCTTCATCGATTTGGCAACGGCTATCTGGCGTCCTTTGGTGTCACGGTACACAAAGTGGCCAAAGCCGAGATAATAGGTAATGAAAGATTTGATATCCTGCAGCAGCGATTCCGAGTTTTTATTGATGAAGTTAGCCTTAAGCTGTTCTGCATAGCGGGCATTGCCGGGGTCGGACGACTGCAGGATTGTAGGCAGGTTTGGCTGTTCCTCCCTGATAAGTTTAATCAAGTCATAACCGGCCATCTCGTAGAGCTCTCCCTTTCGCGGGAAGCGCATATCCGAGATGATGCCCAGCAGGCTGTCCTTATACCTGTCATACACTGCCATCGCCTCCTCCCATGTGGTGGCCAGCAGGATCTTTGGCCTGGCCCTGAGTTTAAGCACCTTGTAAAGCTCGTCAGAGGAGACGTCCTCAATGAGTATGCGTGTCTGCTCAAGCACAAGCTGGTAGAGCATCGGCACATATGTGGAATAATAATCTGGTGCGTCCTCAATGATCAGTATCACGCCGGTGAGTCCTTTTCGGGTGTCATTACCCACATTCACCTTGTCTTCAAGGAGTTTGGCCATGGCGAAGAAGACCCTTGACTCGCCGGTCCATACGAAGAGATTATCGAACGGGACACCGTGACGCTTCTGTTCCTGTGCCCAGGGGATGTCACCCGGATTGTTGAGCAGTATATATGTAGGTATATAGGGGTACTTCTGCTTGATGCTGCGGCAGAGGCTCATCGGGTTGCTCTTATCGACCCCTACCATAATTATGATCATGTCATAGTGCCGTGCCTCAAGGCGGGAGAAAGCCTCATCCTCGCCTGACACGCCGGTTATACGGGGTATTGTTGTGAGGCTCATCTGGTAGTACTCGCCCAGCATGTAGTCCGAGAAGCGACCCTCGCCCTCGATGGAGTAGGCGTCATAGAGGCTGGCCACAAGCAGGATCTCCCTGACCATGAACGGCATGAGATCATGAAACACATCACGCTCAGCATTATGTCTGTCGAGGAAATGTTGCAGCAGTCTTCGTATTGATTTGCTGTCGGGATCGAGGGGCACAGACGGGTCAGGCTCCGGTTTCACGGCACGGAACTGAAGGCTCTCGGCAGCCTGGCTGTTTATATAGCGTGAGATGAGCCCGGCGAAGTTTACAAGCAGGTCACGTTCCTCCTTCAGGAAGGGGCCCTCATCCTCTTCAAGGAAAGGGCATGTGTAACATACCTCTACAGAGCCTTTACCGCTGAGGGCTTCAAAATCCTCTGACAGCTTCCATCCGGTCTCCATGAATCCCGGGGTCTCGAATATCTGTCCGTGGAATTTTATTCGTGCAACAGTGAATTCTGGAAACTGAAGGGCGTTGGGCAGCTCCAGCACAAGGTGCATAAGCGTCTCTTCTACTGGCTTTCGCTCCTTGAGTATCTGTGTTGCGCGGTTGACGCAGGCAAGCTCTTTCAGGCGCTCCTGCTGGTCATGTATGTCACGTGTTAAGCCTCTTCCGGATTCGGGTAAATCGTTCATCTGAACATTAGGTAAACTCAGGTGCCAAAATAAACAAAAACAGGATAGAATGGATCAGCCGGTCCCGCTCTTTGCGAAACCGGCTGATATTCAGTGCCTGTCGCCTTCCCGCAACGGGTATCTCAGAACAAATTATTTTATCTCCCAGGTAGCTCCGCTCCTCAGGAGGTCGTCCATATTCCTGATCTTTGACTTCGCCTGCACCCTTTCGTGCTGCTCTACCATGGCGGCGCTGTAGGTCTGGGCATCAATGGCCCTGATGACTCCGAGTGCAACGGGATACTCAGGAAGTGACATCCCGGCAAGCCTGTAGTGAATACCAGGATTGGGCTCATGGGCATCGTGTGTAAGGATATCCTTCTCTGTGATGCCGTCTTCTCCGATTTTAACCACCTTCAGCTTTAGATCCTTGAGGATGATCCCCTTGTCGCGGTTCTTGCCGAATATCATCTTCTCACCGTGGTGCAGGACCAGGGTGTTGTCATCACGCGTCTCCTTGTTTGTAAAGGCGTCAAAGGCTCCGTCATTGAAGATGACGCAGTTCTGAATCACCTCAACCACCGCGGTACCGTGAAAGGCGGCGGCAGTCTTGTAGACCTCGTTTGAGAGCTGCAGGTTATAATCGACAGTCCGGGCGAAGAAGCGTCCGTTGGCGCCGATTGTCAGTTCACCGATCTTGAATGGCTCTTCAATAGTGCCATAGGGCGAAGTCTTTGTTGTGAGGCCCTTCTTGGAAGTGGGCGAATACTGTCCCTTTGTGAGGCCGTAGATCTCGTTGTTGAAAAGGATGATCTTGATATCTATGTTACGCCTGATTGCATGGATGTAGTGGTTGCCGCCGATAGCGAGGGCATCACCGTCACCGGTCATCTCCCAGACCATCAGGTCAGGATTGGCCACCTTGATGCCTGTGGCGATAGCCGCGGCTCTGCCGTGGATCCCGTGGAATCCGTAGGTGTTCATGTAGTACGGCAGCCTGGAAGAGCAACCGATACCCGAAACGAATACATAACGTTCTTTCGGTATATCGAGTTCAGCCAGTGTCTTCTGAAGGGAGGCCAGGATACCGTGGTCACCGCATCCCGGACACCATCTTACTTCCTGATCACTCTTGAAATCCTTCGCTACGTAGTGGTTGTTATTTGTTTCAGCCATTTTTCTTACCCTCCAGCAGTTTAATACAGTAATCCTTTATCTCTTTCACGGTGAAAGGAAGCCCCTGAACCTTGTTGTACTGATGGTATGTATACTTCTGGTGCTTCATCCTGAGGTAGTTGGCAAATTGTCCTGTGTTCAGCTCACACACAACCAGTTTCCCGAATGCGGCGAACACCTTTGCAGTGTTTTTCGGCAGGGGTCTGATGTAGTTGAAGTTTGCTGCGGAGACCTTGTATCCTTCTGCCTGCAGTTCTGCGACAGCGGTTGCGATATGTCCGTAGCTGCTGCCCCATCCGATCACAAGCAGGTCACCGCTCTTCTTTCCAATGACCTTAAGGTCGGGTACATCATTTACGATGCGTTCCACCTTTTCATCGCGCGTTTTGACCATGAATTCATGGTTTTCGGGAGTATAAGAGACACTTCCCTTGATGGTCTTCTCCAGGCCGCCAACACGGTGCTCCAGTCCCGGGGTACCCGGTATGGCCCATTTACGTGCCAGGGTCTCGGGATCTCTCTCGTAGGCAAGATACTCCTTGTCGCTCTTCACTGCATACGGCACTTTAATTTCCGGCATATCCTTCATTGACGGGATCTTCCACGGTTCGGATCCGTTTGCCAGGTAGCTGTCTGTAAGCAGGATCACCGGTGTCATATGTTCAACTGCTATTTTCGCAGCGTGGAAAGCGAAGTGGAAGCAGTCAGAGGGTGTACCCGAGGCAATGACGGGAACGGGGCTTTCGCCGTTGCGGCCGTAGAGAGCCTGCCACAGGTCAGACTGTTCGGTCTTGGTGGGTAGTCCTGTTGAGGGGCCGCCTCTCTGAACGTTGATGACAACCAGTGGCAGTTCGGTCATCACTGCCAGGTTGAGTGCTTCTGACTTCAGTGCCAGACCGGGTCCGGAGGTGGATGTTACCGCCAGGCGGCCGGCGAAGCTGGCGCCAATAGCGGTGCATATACCTGCTATCTCGTCTTCAGCCTGGAGGCTCTTGGCACCCATATCCTTCCTCAGGGCCAGTTCTTCAAGGATACCGGTGGCCGGGGTGATTGGGTATGAACCGATGAACAGTTTCAGGTCTGCCTTCTCTGCAGCGGCAAGCAAGCCCCATGAGGTGGCCTGATTGCCGTTTATATTGCGGTAGGTTCCTTTGGCAATCGGCGCAGGGCCGACTCTGTATGACGGTGTCAGCGCCTCGATAGTTTCACCGTAATAGTAACCGGCGCGCAGCACCTTGCTGTTGGCCTCAGCCACAAGCGGCTTCTTGCCGAATTTCTCTTCAATGAAGTCCTCAGTGTACTTCAGCTTGCTGTCGAAGAGCCAGTATACCATGCCAAGAGCGAACATGTTCTTTGTTCTCAGCACGCTCTTAGGATCGATCTCCATATCCTTCAGCGCCTCCTTTACCAGTGTGCTGATAGGCGCCGCGATGAGGTTCATCGAATCAAGCTTGTCCTCCACAAACGGGTCAGAATTATAGCCTGCCCTCTGTATATGTTTTTCAGTGAAGTTGTCGGAATCATAAATAATTGTTGATCCTTTTCTGAGCCACCTTGCATTGGCACGGATGGCGGCGGGATTCATGGCAACCAGAATATCGGTGAAATCTCCCGGAGTGTTTATAAGCTTGTGCCCGATGTGCACCTGGAAACCGGAGACACCACCTACGGTTCCCTGCGGAGCCCTTATCTCCGCCGGATAATCAGGGAAGGTGGAGATATCATGTCCGAACAGGGCCGACGTGTTGGAGAAGAGGGTGCCGGTTAGCTGCATCCCGTCTCCTGAGTCCCCTGAGAACCTGATCACCACCGCGTCCTTCTCAATGACCTTTGATCTTTTTCCCATGATGTTTGTAACGTATTTGATTTTAAGTTAAAACCTGCTTTAAGGAGTAACTGTAAATTATGAAGCTAAGTTCACTATTACACTGATATAAGTGTATGATTTTGGTCATGTTTGCATTAACGCCTGAGATGGCCCCGTTGCGCCATCATATGCCGGTATGCAACAATGTCCGGAAACTATCGGGTCGGCGCCCCGGGAGCAATCACGACCAGATGTCAGCCCTGGTGAGGTTGATGGCCCCTTCGAAGAACATCCTTGCGATCTTCTCGAACCAGTCTGTATAGTCAGAGACGAAGAATAGGTCTTCACCGGCCTCACCCCTGTTGACCATGTTATGTTTTTCGAGCGTCTCCTTCAGCCTGGCAGCGACGATGCGCGCTGAGTCAACCACCTCGACGTTGAAATTAAAGAACTTGCTGATCTGGTTGCGGATGATCGGGTAATGCGTGCATCCGAGGATCAGCGCGTTTATATCCTTTAGCCTCTCGTCCGAGAGGTAAGTCCGTATTATTGCATTGCTGATGTCATCAAAGATAAAGCCCTCTTCGATCATAGGCACCAGAAGAGGTGTTGCGAGGGAAGCCAGCGTGGTTGCCGGAGCAGCTTCGCGCAGCTTCTTCTCATACTCGCCAGAGCTGATTGTGCGTTTGGTGCCTATCACGCCAAGTTTCGGGAAGCTCCTGGAAGCGCAATATTCAACAACCGGGTTGATTACATCAAGTATTATCACCCTGTCACCGTATTCGGCCAGAAGGTGTTCATAGGCAGAGGCGGAGGCGGAGTTGCAGGCGATGAGCACAAGCTTGGCATCAAATCCCATGAGGAATTCAGTGATGCGCCGCGAGTAGCCCCTGATGGCCTCTTCTGACTTGTCGCCGTAAGGGAGGTGTGCTGTGTCACCGAAGTAGATGATACGCTCACCGGGCAGCAACTGGCGGATGGCATGCGCCACCGTGAGCCCTCCCACGCCTGAGTCAAAAACTCCAATCGGACGGTTGCTTGCTTCCATGATGCTGTAATGTAAGACTGCCCGCCGGGAGGCGGGCAGCACTGATTGATCTTTCCTTGAAAATTATTCCTTTATTCCCAGCTTGCTCTTCACCAGCGGGGCAATATCGGTGCTCTTGACCGTGTCAACATAGACAAGGGTGCGGACATCATATATATATACGTATCCTCCCTCCTTTGCCACAGCATTGATTGCATTTGTGGCCTTCTCAACGATCGGGTTCAGCAGCTCTGCCTGTTTCTCCTGCAACTGCACCTGTGCCTGTTGCTGGAAGGTGTTGATGCGGTTCTGCATGTCAGTCAGCTCCTGCGCCTTGTTTGCCTTTACAAGATCCGTGAGGGTCTTTTCCTCCTTGCTAAACTGATCATACTTGTTGTTGAGTTCTACTTGCATCAGTTCCAAAGCATTTGTCAGTTCCATCCCGAATGCATTGTACTGTTTCATGGCAGTATCATAGTCAGGCATGGCCATAATGATGTCATCGCGGTTGATGTGGCCTGTCTTGAATGACTGCGCTAATCCATCCTGTGCCGTGAAAAGGAGTGCAGCAAACAGGAGTATCCCAAATACTTTCTTCATTGTCTTAATTTTCAATTTTTAACGTGCAAATGTAATTATTTAATTCTTATAACCGAGTTTCTGAAGAACCTGGTCGGAGAGATCATATCTCGGGTTTGCAAAGAGTATGTTTGACCCTGTGGAAGTGTCAAAAATAACTGCATAGCTTCCCTCGACGGATATCTCCTTAATGGCCTTCAGTATCTGATCCTGTATTGGTTTTACGAGTTCTTCGCGCTTCTTGAAGAGTTCACCCTCCATTCCGAAATACCTGTTCTGCAGGTCCTTCACCTCTTTCTCCTTAACTATGATAGCCTCTTCCCTCTTTCTCTTCTGATCCTGCGAAAGAAGCACCACCTCTGCCTGGTAATCCTTGTACATCTGCTCTACTGCGGCATAGCCGTCTGCAACCTCTTTTTCCCATCCTTCGGAGAGTTTGTCAAGCTGCTGCTGAGCTGCCGTGAAGGCAGGTATATTGTTCCTTATGTACTCGCTGTCAACAAAAGCGAATTTCTGTGCTGTGCCGGTGATTGTGGCCGCCAGCACAATGACTGTCATGATAATGATCTTCTTCATAGCTGTTGTGTTTATTGCTTTGTTCTCAGAATTGCTGTCCTATAACGAAGTGGAACTGACTGCCCCTGTCATCTTCACCTCCGGTCATCGGATTGTCAAAGCCGTACGCCCAGTCAATGCCAAGCAACCCGAACATCGGAAGGTTTGCACGCAGTCCGAATCCCGCAGAGCGAGGCATCTTGAACGGGTTGAAATCTTTCAGGCTGTACCATGCCCTTCCCGACTCAAGGAAGGCAAGGCCATAGATTGTAGCCTGCGGGTTAAGCGAAACCGGGTAACGCAGTTCAAGTGTCAGCTTGGCATAGACGTTACCTGCCTGCACGCTCTTGCCACCCTGTGTTACAGTCGGGGTAAGAGAGTAGTTTGTATATCCGCGCAGAGCAACGACCTCACGGCCATAGTAACTGTACCCGGTCATGCCGTCACCTCCCACGGTGAAGTTCTCAAAGGGCGAGGGACCGATATCCTTGTTGTAGAAGCCCAGGTGACCGAATGCGGCGCGGGCGTTAAGTATCAGTTTCTGTTCGTTGTTCAGGGGCAGGAAATAATCTGCCTTGAATACGGTCTTGTAGAATTCTATCCACCTGTACTTCTCCTCATCAGTTGCGCCTGCCAGATTCCTGCCGCTTATTGCGGAGAAGGGGGGTGTGGCCTGAACTGACAGCGAGAATGTTGATCCGCTGCGGGGATAGATTGTGTTGGGACCTGCCGAGAAACGGGTGAGCCTGGCAGTGATCGAACCGAGGTTTGCAATGCCGTTGTCAAAGAGGAATGAACCGAAATATTCCCAGTTCTGCATGCTGTAACGCTGATAGCTGGCCTCATAATAGACGGAGAAGAAGTTGTCGGGCCATTCAAGCCTCTTGCCAAAGCCCACCGAGCCTCCGTCAATTATCATGTGCTGCCGGTTGTCGTCCTCCTTCCTGGCGCTGTTTGTCATCAATGACCTGAATGCGGATATTGACAGGGTGTTTGGCTTCTTGCCTCCGAGCCACGGCTCGATGAAAGATATATTGTATGACTGGTATGCCCGGCCGTTGGACTGAGCTCTTATCTGCAGCGACTGACCGTCACCCGAGGGATAGGGTCTCCATTCACTCCACTTGAAGAAGTTGCGCATGGCGAAGTTGTTGAACCTCACCCCGACGGTTCCCACAAGCATCCCGGCACCCCAGCCGCCTGATATCTCGAACTGGTCATTGGCCTTCTCCTCCAGTGCATAGAGCAGGTCCACAGTACCGTCAACCTGGTTGAGCAGAGGCTGAGGGTTGATCTTTTCAGGGTCAAAATGGCCCAGTACGGCCACCTGCCTGGCTGAACGGATAAGGTTCTGTTTGCTGAAGAGATCGCCCGGCATTGTGAATAGTTCACGGCGGGCCACATGCTCATTTGTACGGGTGTTGCCGGTGATGATGACGTTGTTCAGGGTTGCGGGATCACCTTCAAAGATGCGGACCTCAAGATCGATGGAGTCACCCTCAACCTGCCGCTCCACGGGTGAGAGCCGTGAAAAGAGATAGCCATAGTCAAGGTACATTGAAGAGACTGCGTCATCATCAACGTTGAGCCTCTTGTTGATCATTGTCTGGTTGTAGACCTCGCCGGAGGGGAAATTGAAGGTGCGGGTGAGCTGATCCTTTGTATAAATACTGTTTCCAACCCAGTCCACATTCCTCAGGTAAAACTGGTTACCCTCATTGATCTTAACCACGAGCACCATCTTGCCATCTTCGAGGGCATATGTGGAATCACCTGTGATTCTGAAATCGCGGAATCCGTTCTCATTGTAGAATTCGACCAGGCTGCCGCGGTCCTCCTTGAACTTATCGTCGATGAATTTGGAGCCCTTGAAGATGTTCAGGTCCTTTTGCTTCGTGTTCTTCATGACACGGCGCAGACGCTTGTCGGCAAAGTACTCGTTGCCTTCGAACTGAATCTGTTCGATCTTTACCTTCTCGTTCTTCTTTATGATGAAGTTGAGGGTGACGTTATTGGGCATGTCAGGATCCTCCTTCTGAATGATGTCAACATCGGTGTTGAGGAATCCTTTTTCAATATAGTGGTCCTTGATTGTCTTTTCAGCCCGGTTGAGGAGGTGGGCGGTGACCTGGGAGCCGGACGGCAGACTCAGTTTCTCCATCAGATCAGTCTCCTCTGATTTCCTGATGCCTTCGAATTTAAGTATGGAGAGGCGTGGCCGCTCCTGGAGGTAGATGTCAAGCCAGATATTCTCGCCCTCCTTGCCAGTGACAGTTATCTTTACGTCCGAGAAGAGTCCCTGCTCCCACAGTTTTTTGACTGCCCCGCTGATTATCTCGCCGGGTATCTCCACCTTCTGCCCTATTCTCAGTCCGGAGATGCCTATCAGGGCATTGGGCTCGAGGAACTTCACCCCGGAGATTGTGATTCCGGCTATTGTATACTCGTCCGGGTACATGTAACTTACAAACTTCTCCTCAGTCTGGGCTGTGGCAATCAGCCCTGTCAAGAGCAAAGCAAAGAGGGAGATTATCCGCATAGGTTTTCCTTTCATCTTCTCATCTGTTTTCAGCGATCTGCTCACTGGTCTTTCCATATCTCCGTTCCCTCTTCTGGAAGTCTGCCACTGCTTTGTAAAAGTCCTCCTTACCAAAATCGGGCCAAAGTTTTTCTGTAAAATATAGTTCTGCATATGCCAGTTGCCAGAGCAGGAAGTTGCTTATGCGCTTCTCCCCGCTGGTTCGTATCATCAGTTCCGGGTCAGGTATATCCGAGGTTGTCAGCCTGGCACTGACGGTCTCTTCGTCTATCTCACTTATGGTCATCCGGCCCTCGCTGACTGCGGCAGCAATCCTGCGGCAGGCTTCGGCGATCTCCCAGCGTGATGAATAGCTCAGGGCAACGATCAGCCTCATGCGGGTTCCTCCGGAAGTTCTATTCATCGTTTCAAACAGCCTGGACCGGACATTGTCTGACAGACGTGAGAGATCACCTATGACCTGCAGGGAGATGCTCTTGTCCAGCAGAGTTTTTGTTTCATTGTTTATTGATTCAACCATAAGGTCCATCAGGGCCGATACCTCATCATCAGGCCTGTTCCAGTTCTCGGTGGAGAATGCATAAAGTGTGAGGTACCTGACTCCCAGTTCGGCTGCTGCCTCCACGGTCTTACGCACAGCCTTCACTCCCTCATGGTGGCCGAAGACTCTTTCGCGTCCCCGCTTCTGTGCCCATCGGCCGTTGCCGTCCATAATGACAGCCACATGCCCTGGCAGCCTGTTAATATCTATCTTATCTCTGAACCCCAATGTTACTTCCTCTTTCTTTTCTTATTCTTTTCAATCTCTGCAAAAGCGGGACAGCCAGCGAGCTTGTTGTACATCTTCCATGTTACTGAGATGCCCATAAAGCTGTACCAGTCATTGTTGTGGATCCATGAATGGTCCACCGGTTCGCCGCCGGGGTCGGTTATCTCGAACTGGCCATCCAGTTTATCGGTAAATGTCTTGCGAAATCCATATTCGATCTCTACGCCAACCTGGTTGGTCACGTTGACTTTGAAACCGGCAGAGAATGGAATTGAGAGGAACGGGCCGGCAGGGCTCATGTATGAGATGGCTGCTCCGCCGGCGATGTATGGGGAATAGTCTATCCGCCTGCTCCTGAATGTGGAGTAGGGAAAGAAATTGAATTCGTAGGTGGCTCCCAGTTCTCCGAGGGGCTGTCCCAGAGGAGTGACATAACCGCCCATCAGGTTAGCCCTGAAGGCCTGCCTGGGATTGAAGTTGTACCTGTAAAAAAACTGGGCGGCAGGGCCGGGTCTGAAGAAAGTGTTGAGAGGGTTTTGCTCGCCGAGGTAGGTAACAATACCGGCCGAGACACCGTAATCGGCACTGCGCTGTGCAATAGCCGGAAGGGTAATTATGATCAGGGTCAGTATGAAAAGTGCTTTCCTCATTTGATTTTTTATCGGGCGGTCACCTGAAAGAGGGCAGTCCGTTACGTGCTGTTTTGATCCTGTAATTAACGGTTACGCTGAATGTGTGATAAGCGTCATTTCTTTTTGACCATGGCGAGGTGTAGCCGTCAAGATAGTCGGAGAGGGTGTACCTCCCGGCAAACTCAACACCAATGAGCAGATTCGGATCCAGAGTCATTTTGGCTCCCACACCCAGGGGTATCACCCCGGCGAATCCTCTGCGCATCAGAGTGGGGTCATCGCTCCATGTGGTCTGTATCCTGTCATTTCCGTAGAAGACATTGTACCCGGCACCACCGAAGCCGGTCAGTGCGTAGACGTCGATACTCCTGAAGAAGTCACGCAGCCTGTTGTTTCTCCTGTACATGTAAGTCTGGTAGAGGAAGCTGTTGCGCTCACGGTTCCTGACGAAGTAGTATTCGCCAAGCAGGGCAGGCTCATAGATGAAACTGCTTATCTCGTAGAGCCTGCTGTCATCGTTTGATCCCCGCACGTCATCTGCATGGAGCATTCCCCATGTGAAGGAGAGCCTTGCG
Organism: Bacteroidales bacterium; assembly: GCA_034002785.1. Classification (GTDB taxonomy): domain Bacteria; phylum Bacteroidota; class Bacteroidia; order Bacteroidales; family VadinHA17; genus SR-FBR-E99. The sequence continues at coordinate 313 of JAVEZX010000011.1, read as the reverse complement.
GCTATATTGTCCGTGATGAAATACCTGAATGATCCGTTGACGCTGAAACGCGTCTGCTTTAAGGTTATATCCCTGAATCCCAGAGCATTCTCCCCGATGGTAAATCCTCCGATATCACCGTAGAACTGGGTAGTTCCAACAGCAGCTGTGGCTTCGTATCTTTTCATCTTCCACAGCTGTGCTGACACGAATGGCGCTGTAAGCAGCACCACCATACACATCACTATCAGACGTTTACCCATCAGTCACCTTGCAGTTGCGGCTACAAATATAAGGAATGTACTCTATTTAAAACTTAAATATTCCTTAATTA